>NZ_MZMO01000001.1:1946479-2270893 GCF_002240565.1 Clavibacter michiganensis subsp. insidiosus
GCAGCCCGAGGACCCGACGAGGACCGTCGTGGTCTGCGAGGGGACGACGAGGCTGAAGTCCTCGATCGCGAGCGTGCCGTCCGGGTACTGCTTGCGGACGTGGTGGAACTCGATCATGGGTGGCTCATTCCTCGTAGGCACTACGAATCGACACTTGCCAGGCACACCAGCGAACCACGGTCGCGGCGGAACGGCCGCACCGGGTCGTCCCCTGTCGCCACTTCGTAACAAATGGGGCTCCAGCGGACAGTCCCCGGAAGCCGCGCGCACGTCGGTCGGCGTCGGACGCGTCCGCCAGGATGGAGGGCATGACACGCATCCTCGCCCGGGCCACGACCGCCGACGACCTGGTCGGGCTGCTCGACGTCGATCACGCGGGCGACGCCGTGCCCGCGCCCTCCTGGCGCATCGAGCCCGGCCAGCGCGTGGCGGTCCTGGTCGACACGCTGCCCCGCCGGGCGGAGGGCGACACGGAGGACCAGGTCCCCGTCCGGCGCCTCGAGGCCGCGCGCTGGGGCCTCGTCCCCGCGGGAGCGCCCGGCCCGGACCAGGGCCCGCCGCTCGCGGAGGTCCCCGCCGAGCAGCTCGCCTCCCGGCCGGAGCTCCTGCAGGCGCTCGTGTCGCGCCGCGCGGCCGTCCCGGTGTCCGGCTACTACGAGCACCACGAGACCGACGACGGCCTGCGCACCCCCTACCTCGTCGGCGCGGGCGAGGGCACGGTCCTGCTCGCGGCGCTGTACGAGTGGTGGCGGGATCCGTCGCGCGCCGCCGACGACCCGGCCCGCTGGGTGCTGAGCTGCGCGGTGCTCACCCGGCCGTCGGCCGGCACGGTGGAGGCGCTCGCGGAGCGGATGCCCGTCGTGCTCTCCCCCGACGTCGTCGAGGAGTGGCTCGACCCCACCGCCGAGGGCTCCCCTGACCTCCTGCGCGCCGTCGCCGCGCAGGCCGAGGACGTGGTCGAGGAGCTCGCGATGGACGAGGTCGGCCCCGGCATCGACCAGGACGCGCCGGACACGGCGGAGCTCGCCCGGCCCGTGTGACGACGGGCCCGCTCCCCGCGTCTGGTTGACTGAGCCCGTGGCCCCCTCCTCGAAGAAGAAGAAGAAGCACGCGACCCGCACGCTCCTCGAGTCCCCCGCCGCCGCACCCGTGCTGCACCGGGCGGCGCGCATCGAGGACCGCATCCACGAGATCCGCGAGGGCCGCGCCCGGAAGCGGGGGCTGAAGCCCACCGTCATCCCCTACGCCGGCTACGGATCCGTCCGCTGGGTCCGCGTCCTCTGCCGCGTCCTCCTCACCGACCCGAAGAGCAAGCGCGCGCTGGCCGGCGACAAGGTCGTCCGCGGCTGGCGGAGCTTCACGAGCGTGCCGCTCACCGACGTCGACGTCGTCGTCGAGATCGACGGCACCGAGCACCACGTGCGGGCCGACCGCGGCGGCGTCGTCGACCAGGTCGTCGAGGCGAGCCTGTCGAGCGGCTGGCACACGATCCGCATCCGGTCCGAGGGGTCGGAGACCGTCGAGGCGCCCGTCTTCATCGTGGGCGACGACGTGCGCACCGGGATCCTCAGCGACATCGACGACACCGTTATGGTCACCGCGCTGCCCCGGCCGTTCCTCGCCGCCTGGAACACCTTCGTGCTCGACGAGCACGCGCGGACGCCCACCCCCGGCATGGCCGTGCTCTACGAGCGCCTACGCCTGCAGCACGAGGGCGCGCCCGTCCTCTACCTCTCCACGGGAGCGTGGAACGTCGCGCCGACGCTCACGCGGTTCCTGTCGCGCAACCTGTACCCGCCGGGTCCGATCCTCCTCACCGACTGGGGCCCCACCGTCGACCGGTGGTTCCGCAGCGGCATGGAGCACAAGCGCAACAACCTGCGGCGCCTCGTGGAGGAGTTCCCGCACGTGAAGTGGATCCTCGCGGGCGACGACGGCCAGCACGACGAGCTGCTCTACGGCGAGTTCGCCGTGCAGCACCCCGACAACGTGCAGGTCGTCCTCATCCGGCAGCTCTCGGCCGGCGAGGCCGTGCTCGCGGGCGGACGGGCGAAGGCGGAGAAGCGCGCCCTCGACAGCCCGATCCCGTGGGTCTACGCCCCGGACGGCGCGAGCCTGCTCGCCCAGCTCGACGACCTCGGGCTGGCCGACGACTCGGGCACGCGGATCGGCACCTAGCTGTACTGAGTCATGACGTTGGTGACACTCGGGCCGCGGGCGTCAGCCCGTGGCTCGAGTGGATTCGTTCAGTGTTGTAGTGCTGGATCCACGGATCAAGGGCGTCGGTTCTGGCTTGGTTGCTGGTGAAGGGTTGCCGGTAGGCCCACTCGGTCGCGAGGGTGCGGTTGAAGCGTTCGACCTTGCCGTTCTGCCAGGGGCAGTGCGGGCGGATGAACTTCTGCCTCGCACCGAGCTGCGTGACCGCGTTCTGGAACGCGGCCGAGTGCCGGTAGGCGAACGCGTGGTCCGTCAGGACCCGTTCGATGCGGGTGATGCCGTGCTCGGCGAAGTACGCCGCGGCCCGGGTCAGGAACCCTGCCGCGGTCACGCCCTTCTCGTCCGGGTGGATCTCCGCGTAGGCGAGGCGGGTGTGGTCATCGACCACGGCGTGGACGTAATCGAACCCGATCCCACGACCACGAACCTGTTCGCTGCGGCCATGCGCCCGCCAGCCGCCGCCGTCCGGGATCCGGCCGAGCTTCTTCACGTCGACGTGGATCAGGTCACCGGGATGCTCATGCTCGTACCGGTTTGCCGTCGACCGGGATGCCCGGATCACGGCCCCGGTGACGGGGTCCAACCATGCCAACGGCGGTGCCCCGTGCCGCCGCAGGATGCGGGAGATCGTGCGGGCTGGAACACCGGTCACCGGCGCCAACCGGGCAGGACCTGATCGCAATCGGGTCCTCGCTTCCACGACGGCTCGTTCTCGTTCCGGGCTCGTCCTCGTCGGCACCCGTCTCGGCCTCGAGGACCGGTCCGACAAGCCTTCGAAGCCCTCGGACCGGAACCGATTCACCCACCGATGCGCGCACTGACGCGACACACCGAGTTCGCGCGCGACATGCGAGACCGGCCGACGATCCTCGACCACCCGCCGCACGAGGAGAACCCTCCCGTGAACCGTCAGACGAGCATTAGCGTGGGACATCGAGGCCTCCTGGCAGTGGCAGAACTAGACAGCTCCATCAAGCCAGGAGGCCTCCTCACACGCCCCGAAGTGTCACCAACGTCATGGCCGGGTACACCTAGCGCGGTCGCCGCCGGGAACGGCGGAGGGCCCCGCAGGATCGCTCCTGCGGGGCCCTCGTGCGTGCGGGTGGATCAGACGGCGTCGGTGAGCGCCTGGAACTCGTCGTCGGTGAGCTCGATGCCCGCCGCGGCGATGTTGTCCTCCACGTGCCCGACCGACTTGGTGCCGGGGATCGGCAGCATGACGGGCGAGCGGCGCAGGAGCCACGCGAGCGCGAGCTGCGAGGCGCGCGCGTCGTGCTGCGTCGCGAGGGCGTCGAGCGGGCCGCCGTCCTTCGCGAGCTCGCCGGTCGCGAGCGGGAACCACGGGATGAACGCGAGGCCCTCGGCCTCGGCGTAGTCGAGCAGCGGCTCGGCGTCGCGCTTGGCGAGGTTGAACAGGTTCTGCACGGAGACGATGTCGGCGATCTCGCGGGCGGCCTTCACGTCGTCGACCTGCACCTCGGAGAGCCCGATGTGGCGGATCTTGCCCTCGGACTGCAGGTCCTTGAGCACGCCGATCTGGTCCTCCAGCGGCACGGCCGGGTCGATGCGGTGCAGCTGGTAGAGGTCGATGCGCTCGAGGCCGAGGTGGCGCAGGCTCAGCTCGGCCTGCTGGCGCAGGTACTCGGGGCGGCCGACGGGCTGCCAGTCGCCGGGGCCGGGGCGCGTGAGCCCGCCCTTGGTCGCGATGACGACGTCGTCGGCGTAGGGGTGGAGCGCCTCCTTGAGGAGCTCCTCGGCCACGAACGGGCCGTAGGAGTCGGCGGTGTCGAAGAACGTGACGCCGAGCTCGGCGGCGCGGCGGATGACGCGGACGGCCTCGGCGGGATCCTCGGGGGCGCCCCAGACGCCCTCGCCGGTCAGCTGCATGGTGCCGTAGCCGAGCCGGACGACGGGCAGGTCGCCGCCGATGGTGAACGTGCCGGATGCCTCGGCAGGACGGGTGGTGGTGTCGGTCATGTGGACCCTCCTCGGGTGTCGATGACGAGGGGGCGTCTGCCGCCCTCGGGACCCTGGTGCCAACGCGCCGACCCGCCGATCCATGCCCGATGCGCGCGACGAGGACGAGACCCTCAGGCTCCGGTCGAGGGTGAGGCGGATCCGCCCGCTCCCCTCGTGGATGTCGGCGCCCGTTCCTACACTCGGATCAGATGTTCGAACATCCGTTCGAACGCGGGGAGCGCGGCCGGCGCGACGGGCGAGAGGAGCGGCACCATGCGGATCGACGAGGACGTGGAGGTCGAGCTCTCGGGAGACGGCTCGCCGCTGCGGTTCACCTGGCGGGGCGTGGTCTACGGGGTGGTGAGCTCGCCCGAGCGGTGGATCGCGCGGGTCGACTGGTGGCAGCGCACGGGCCGCGCGCCCCGCGGCGCGAGCGCCCACCTGCTGGAGCTGCGGATGTGGCGCGTCGAGGCCGTGCCGCTCACCACGGGCGCGCGCCGGGTCGACGGCTCGTTCGACCTGAGCGTCGACGCGCGCGGCCGCTGGTCGCTCGTCACCGCGTCGGACGAGGAGCTCGACGTGCGCCTGTTCGCGTGAGGTCGGGCGGCCAGCCGGGGAATAGCCGGGGTCGCCCGCGCCTTCACCCCATCGGCGCCGCGCACGGCGTCCCGCACGCAGGTCACCCGGGCCGCGGCGCACGGAGGGATCCCGCATGGCGGCACTCGAGTGGCTGTTCGACGCGCAGCTCCGGATCGGCGACCAGACCATCCTCTGGCGCGAGATCGTCGGCAACCTCTTCGGCCTCGCCAGCGCGCTCGGCGGCATGCGCCGGAAGGTCTGGGCGTGGCCCGTCGGCATCGTCGGCAACGTGCTCCTCTTCACCGTCTTCCTCGGCGCCGTCTTCGGCACGCCGAACCCCGTGAACCTCCTCGGCCAGGCCGGCCGCCAGGTCATGTTCATCGCCGTCTCGGTCTACGGCTGGTACCGCTGGCAGCAGGCGCGGCACGGCGGCGCGCCCGTCGTCCCGCAGTGGGCGTCGGGCCGCGAGCGGATCCTGCTCGTGGTCGCGCTCGTCGGCGGCACCGCGATCCTCACGCCCGTCTTCCGCGCGCTCGGCTCCTACGAGCCCGTGTGGGCCGACGCCTGGATCTTCGTCGGCTCGCTCCTCGCCACCTACGGCATGGCCAAGGGCTGGGTCGAGTTCTGGCTGATCTGGGTGGCCGTCGACCTCGTCGGCGTGCCGCTGCTCGTGAGCGCCGGCTACTACGCCTCCGCGTTCATGTACGTCTTCTACGGCGCATTCACGCTCACGGGCTTCTTCGTCTGGATGCGCGCCCGCGGCACCGGCGCGCCCGCGGTCGAGACGGCCTTCCCGGATCCGCGCGTCGTCGAGGCGCCCGCCGACCGCTGACCGGACGCCGGACGGGCCCGCCGCGGCGCCAGGTCAGCCCCGGCCGTTGGAGCAGGTGCTCTGCGCCGCCGTCTGCCCGGTGATGCTCTCGTCGAGCACCTCCGACGTGGGGGCCGGCGCGGGCGCGGAGCCGTCCGTCGGCGGCTCGGTGGTGGCCGGCGGGGTCGTCGTGCCGTCGGCCGGCACGCTGCCCGACTCGTCGGTCTGGCCGGTCTGGCCGAGCGAGAAGTCCGCGTCGGACGCCAGCAGCCCCACCAGCTGCGCCGCCGCGTCCGTGTCGGGCTGCACGCGCCCGTTGGCGAGCACCGTGCCCGGATACTGCACGAACACCACGTCGTCGAGCGGGATGTCCTTGAAGGTCAGCGCGACCGACACGAGCGTGTCGAGGTTGGCGAGCGAGGTCGACAGTTGCATGTTGTCGACGACCGCGCGCGCGATCCCGTAGAGCTTCGCGGGGTTGGTGAGCGTGTCGGTGCTCTTGATCGTGCGCACGAGCGCGCTCAGGAACACCTGCTGGTTGCCGATGCGCGAGATGTCGCTGCCGTCGCCCACGCCGGCGCGGGTGCGGAGGAACTGCACGGCGTCCTTGCCCTGGAGCGGGTGGATGCCGGGATCCAGCGACAGGTCGGTCTTCTTGTCGTAGATGCCGTTGGCCACGCAGACCTCGACGCCGCCGACCGCGTTCGACATCTCCACCACGCCGTTGAACTGCACGACGCCGCCGTACGGGATGTCGAGCCCGGTGAGGCCCTCGACCATGCGGACGGTGCACTCGAACCCGCCGCGCGACAGCGACTCGTTGAGCTGGGCGCGGGAGCTGGCGGCGTACTTCGTGCCGTCGGGGCCCTCGCACTCCGGGATCGGCACGAGCATGTCGCGCGGGAAGGAGATGACCGTGGCGCGGCTGCTGTCCTCGCTGATGTGGAGCAGCATCGTCACGTCGTTGAGGGTGGCCGTGCCCACGTCCTTCGCGGCGCCGTAGCCGTCGCCCTGGCCGGCGCGGCTGTCGCTGCCGACGATGAGGATGTTGGCGCCGCCGTCGATGCCGCCGAGCGAGGGCGGCATCGTCTGGCCGTCCGAGATGTCGACCGTATTGTCGGCGACGGTGCGGGAGAGGTCCGCGAAGACGATGGTCAGCAGCGATGCGGCGGCCGCGAACGCGACCGCGGCGACCATGCCGATGCCCTTCATGACGGCGCGTCCGGCGCTCGGGGTGCGGAGACGCCCGTGCCGGGCGATGCCGCGGACGCGGGCCCGGTCGGTGCGGGTCCGCTGGGGGGGCGTGCTGCATGGGTGGGTCTCTCGTCGCCGGGCGGGGAGTGCCGGGCGCGGGCACCCGGATCCTCCACAGGCTAGCCGAGGCCCGTGGAGAGTCCGCTCGGCGCGCAGGGCCGATGCGCTATGCGCCCGTGCTCTCCTCGTCGCGCAGGTGGGCGTCGAGGAACGCGTCGATCCGGTGCCACGCGTCCGCCGCCGACGCGGGCTCCGGGCCCATGCCCACCGCGCGCAGCACCGGGCGCAGCGGCCGGGGACCCATCTCGGCGTCGTTGAGGAAGGAGTGCCCGGCGGCCGGGTACTCGCGCACGTCGTGCGCGATGCCGTGCGCCGACAGCGCGGCCTCGAGCCGGTCGGCGGATCCCGCGAGCTGCCGGTCGCGTCCGCCGTAGCTCGCGACGATGGGGCACGCGCCCTCGAGCACGCCGTCGAGGTCCTCGGGGAGCATGCCGTAGTTGACGCTCGACGCGTCGAAGCCGCGGGAGGCCGCCGCGAGGGCGAACCCGCCGCCCATGCAGAAGCCGATGACGCCCACGCGGCCCGTGCAGTCGGCCCGGGCGAGGAGCGCGCGGCGGGCCGACTCGACGTCGACGAACGCGCGGCCCTCCCCCGCCGCCAGCGTGCGGAAGGTCGCGACCAGGCAGCGGCGCGCGCCGCCCGCGGAGAAGAGGTCGGGCATCAGCGCGAGGAAGCCGGCCTCGGCGAGGCGCTCGGCCTGGCGGCGCATCACGTCGGTGACGCCGAAGGCCTCGTGCACCACCACGACCGCGGGCCACGGCCCCTCGCCCGCCGGCACCGCCAGCACGCCGTGCAGCCCGGGCGACGCCTCGGGCGCGGCCGCGGGCAGGGGGATCTCGCTGAGGATCACGGGCATGCCCTCACGCTAGGACGCGACGAGGGCGCCGCCGCCGGGAGGCGACGACGCCCAGGGATCCGTCATGCGGGAGGCCGGCGCGGCCGGCGCGGCCGGCGCGGGCGGACAGCGCCAGGCGGTCGGCCCCGCGGTTCCGGCGCGGTACTCGGCCATGGGCACGCGGTCGCCCTTCCAAGCGCGCATGACGGGCGCGACGATGCGCCAGCAGCGCTCGGCCACGTCGCCGCGGACGGAAAGACGGGGATCGCCCGCGAGGATGCCGTCGAGGACCTCGCCGTACGGGGTGAGCTCGGGCTCGGCGAACTCCGCGCGGAACGTGGACTGCGTGAGCGTGAAGGGCTCGCCCGTGCCGTCCATCGTGACCTCGAGCGAGATGCCGTCGGGCTTGAGGTCGATGATGAGGCGGTCCGGCCGGGCGGAGCCGTGGAGGCCCCGCGGCAGGTGCGCCACGGGCTTGAAGGTGACGATGATGCGCTTCGACGCCTCCTTGAGGGCCTTGCCCGAGCGGAGGCGGAACGGCACGCCCGCCCACCGCGCGTTGGCGACGCCGAACGTGACCTCGGCGAGCGTCTCCGTCTCGTTGGCCGGATCCACCCCGTCCTCCTTGGCGTACGCGGGGATGCGGGTGCCGTCGACCGTGGCGCCCGTGTAGCGGGCCCGGCGGCTGTGGGCGATGGGGTCGTTGTCCCAGACCTCCGTGGCGCGGAGGACCGAGGCGATGTTCGAGCGCAGGTCGTCCGGGTCGATGCTCGCGGGCGGCTCCATCGCGAAGACCGCGAGGACCTGCAGCAGGTGGCTCTGGATCATGTCGACGAGCGCGCCCGACTTGTCGTAGTAGGCGGCGCGGCCCTCGAGCGCGAGCGTCTCGTCGTAGAGGATCTCGACCTGCTCGATGTCCTTCGCGCTCCACACCGACTCGAAGAAGCGGTTCGCGAAGCGCAGCGACACGAGGTTGAGCACCGTGGAGAGGCCGAGGAAGTGGTCGGTGCGGTGGATGCGGTCCTCCGGCACGAGCTTCAGCAGCTGGCGGTTGAGCTGCGCGGCGCTGCGGCTGTTCGAGCCGAACGGCTTCTCGAGCGCCAGCGTGGTGCCCTCCGGCAGGTCGAGCTTCGCCAGCTGCTCGCAGACCGCGATGGAGATGGCCGGCGGGAGCGCGAAGTAGAGGGCCGGCGCGCCCTCGCACGCGTCGAGGACGCGCTTCAGGTCGTCGAGGTCGGTGGGGTCGGCCTGGATGTACTTCGTGGACGAGACGATGCCCGCCGCCCGGCGTCCCGTGGCGTCCACCGAGTCGAACGCGGTGCGGACCGTCTTCGTCCACTCCTGGGCGCTGCGCTCGCTCCGGCCGGTGCCGATGAGCTGGATCCGCCGCCCCCGATCGCTCGCCACGAGGCTGCCGAGACCCGGCAGGAGGAGGCGTTCCGTGAGGTCGCCGCTGGCGCCGAGGATGACGAGGGTGGAGGGTTCGCTGGTCATCCTCCGAGACTACGGGTCGCGGCTGCCGGGCAGCCGACCTACACTGGGCGAGTCGAACATCCGTTCGAACATCGCGTCCGGGGAGGACGCGGGCGGACATCGAGGGAGGCGCGCGTGAGCTTCACCCACCTGCATGTCGCGTCCGCCTTCTCCGCCCACTTCGGCACCACCGCGCCCGAGACGCTGGTCGACGAGGTCGCGTCCCGCGGTGCGTCGGCGGCGGCCATCACCGACCGCGACGGGCTGTACGGCGCGGTCCGCCACATCCGCCGTTGCATCGCCGCCGGGGTCTCCCCCGTGGTCGGCGCGGAGCTCGGGCTCACGGGCGAGCACCCGGGCCGGATCACGGTGCTCGCGCACGGCGGCACGCGCGGCCAGGGCTGGGCGGCGCTCAGCCGGCTCATCAGCGCGAGCCACGGGCGCGGCACGGCGAGGAGCACCGCCCGGAGCGCCCAGGCCGGCATCGCGCGCACGCGGCCGCCCGCGTTCCTGCTCGGCGAGGAGGGGCCCGTCGGCACCGTCATGCTCGGGCCCGACTCGGACGTCGGCCGCGCCGTCGCGGCGGGCGACCACGCGCTCGCGTCCCGCCACCTGGCCGAGTGGGCCCGGCTCCTGCCCGGCGCGGTCGTCGTCGAGGTGGTCTGCCACTTCACCGAGCCCGGCGAGTCCGGGAGCCTCCGCCACGCCGCCCGCATGCTCGAGCTCGCCGAGGCCCACCGCATACCCGCGGTGCTCACCAACGCCGTGCGCTACCTCGAGCCCGACGACGCGCTCACGGGCGACGTGCTCGACTCCGCGGGCACGCTCCGGCCGCTCGGGTCGTTCCGCCCGCAGCCCAACGGCCAGGCGTGGCTCAAGACCCCGGCCGAGATGCAGGGGATCGCGCGGGAGGTCGCGGGCGCGTCGTCCCTCGACCGCCGGGCGGGCGAGGCGCTGCTGCGCGCCACGGAGGAGCTCGCCGACCGCTGCCACCTGGATCCCGACGCCGACCTCGCCTGGCGGAAGCCGAAGCTGCCGGAGAAGTCCGTCATCGGCGTCACGGGCGACCCGGACGAGGCGCTCTGGCGGAAGGCCGAGGCCGGCGTCACCGAGCGCTTCGGGCACGTCGACGAGGCCATGCGGCAGCGCGTGCTCGCCCGGATGCGCACCGAGCTCACGACCATCACGGGCTTCGGCTTCGCCACCTACTTCCTCACCGTGGCCGACGTGTGCGCGCTCATGCGCGACATGGGCGTGCGCAACCAGGCGCGGGGATCCGGCGCGGGCAGCCTCGTCAACTACCTGCTGCGCATCTCCAACGTCGACCCGCTCGAGCACGACCTGCTGTTCGAGCGCTTCCTCGGCAAGGTGCGCTCGACGCTGCCCGACATCGACATCGACGTGGAGTCCGCGCGCCGGCACGAGGTGTACCACCGCGTGTTCGAGAAGTACGGCAGCAACCGGGTCACCCTGCTGTCGATGCAGAACACCTACCGGGCCCGCGGCGCCGCGCGCGACGCGGGGCTCGCGCTCGACCTCGACGAGCAGCAGATCGACTTCATCGCCAAGAACATCTGGCGCTTCAACGCGCGCGAGTTCCGGGCGGTGCTCGAGACGAAGCCCGAGCTCAAGCCCATCGCCGACCTCGTGCGCGACGACCCGAGCATCGACCTGCTGGTCGACCTCACGGAGCGGCTCGACCGGCTCCCCCGGCACATCTCCATGCACCCGTGCGGCGTGATCCTCGGCGACTCCGACCTGCTCAGCACGAGCCCCGTGCAGCCGAGCGGCATGGGCCTGCCCATGAGCCAGTTCGACAAGGACGACATCGACGACATGGGGCTCCTGAAGCTCGACATCCTCGGGGTGCGGATGCAGAGCACGATGGCGTACGCGCTGGACGAGATCCACCGCATCCACGGCACGCGCTCGGCGGTCGCGGGCGGCGTGCCGGTCGACGCGCGCTACGTGCACCGCGACGGGCGCATCGAGCTCGACGAGATCCCGCACGACGACGAGGAGACGTTCCAGGCCATCCGCACCACGCACACGCTCGGCATGTTCCAGATCGAGTCGCCCGGGCAGCGTGAGCTCATCGGCAAGATGCAGCCGGACGTCTACGAGGACCTCATCGCCGACATCTCGCTGTTCCGGCCGGGGCCCATGAAGGGCAACATGGTCGCGCCGTTCCTCGACACGAAGCACGGCATCACCCGGCCCGACTACCTGCACCCCCGGTTCGCGCCGTTCCTCGCGTCCACGTTCGGCGTCGTCATCTACCACGAGCAGGTCATCCGGATCTTCGCCGACTGCATGCAGGTCTCCCTCGCGGAGGCCGACGAGCTGCGCCGCAACATGGAGCGGATGGACACGGTGGTCGAGCAGGCGTTCCGGGAGCGCACGACCGCGCACGTCGACGGGCGCACGGGCCGGCGCCCCTTCTCGGACGCCGACGTCGAGCGCATCTGGAAGGCGCTGAAGGGCTTCGGCTCGTTCGGGTTCTGCAAGGCGCACGGCGCCGCGTTCGCGCTGCCCACCTGGCAGAGCGCGTGGCTGAAGACGCACTACCCGGCGGAGTTCCTCGCGGGGCTCCTCACGCACGACCCCGGCATGTACCCCAAGCGCCTGCTCCTCACGGAGGCCCGGCGCATGGGGGTGCCCGTGCTGCCGCTCGACGTGAACCGGTCGACCGGCGTCTACCGGGTCGAGCGCGTCGCGGGCGAGGGGACGTCGGGGCGCACCCGCATCGGCGAGCTGGGGATCCGGCTGTCGCTGCAGGACGTGCACGGCATGAGCCAGGCGGAGCTGGAGCGCATCGAGCGGGGCCAGCCCTACGACTCCATCAGCGACTTCTACGCGAAGGCGCAGCCGTCGCGCGCGCTGCTCGAGCGGCTGGCCGCGGTGGGCGCGCTCGACTCGCTCGCGACGTCCGCGGATGACGCCGAAGCCGCCGCCCGCGGGGCCGCGTCGCGCGGCGACGTGATGGCGTTCGCCCGGCGGCTGACGGCGCGCGCGGCCCGGCCCGCGGATCCGGCCGGCCAGCTGCCGCTGTTCGTCGACGACCGCGACCTCATCCCGCGCGGCTCGCCCGACCCCGACGGCCGAGCGCGCGTCGCCGCCGAGCTCGACATCCTGCAGATGGAGGTCACCGAGCACGTCCTGGAGAGCTACCGGCCCATGCTCGACGAGCTCGGGGTCATCCCGGCGAGCCAGCTGCTCGAGGTGCGCAGCGGATCCGAGGTGGTGGTCGCGGGCATCCGCATCGCCACGCAGACGCCGCCCATGCGCAGCGGCAAGCGCGTCGTCTTCATCAGCCTCGACGACGGCTCGGGCTGCTCCGACTCCACCTTCTTCGACGAGGCGCAGCAGAAGGCCGGGCCCATGCTCTTCGGCACGCGGCTGCTCGTGATCCGCGGGCGCACCCGGCGCACGGGCGAGCGGGGCGTCTCCATCCAGGCGGAGGACGCGTGGGACCTCAAGGAGATGTGGGCGCGCTGGCAGGACGCGAGGCGGCAGGGCGGCGGGGGCGACGGCGGGGCCGACGGGGTGGACGACGCGGCCCAGGTGGCCTGAACCCGCCAGCCCGCGGGATGATGGGGGCACCCGAGACCGAAGCCCGAGGCCGCACGTGCGCATCACCACGACCGTCCGCACCACCACGCGGATCCCGTTCGTCCAGGTGGTCAAGACCTCCGTCGCCGCGATCATCGCCTGGTTCGTGTGCATCGCCCTGCTGCCCGCGCAGCTGCCCATCTTCGCGACCATTGCGGCGCTGCTCGTGGTGCAGCCGAGCATCAACCAGACATTCGGAAAGGCGGTCGAGCGCAGCCTCGGCGTGATCACGGGCGTGCTGCTGGCGCTCGTCCTCGGCCTCGCGCTCGGCACGTCGAGCGGGGTGGTGCTCCTCGCGGTCGTCGTCGCCGTGCTGGTGGGCTGGGTGTTCCGGCTGACGCCCGGGTCGAGCACGCAGATCCCCATCAGCGCGATGCTCGTGCTCGCCATCGGCCAGCTCTCGCCCGTGTACGCGGTCGACCGCATCGTGGAGACGATCCTCGGCGCGGCCATCGGCGTGGTGGTCAACATCGTGATCGCGCCGCCCGTGCTGCACGAGGCGAGCCGGCGCGCGGTGGTCGGCCTCGCGGGCGACTGCGCCGCCGCCCTCGACCGGCTGGCGGGTGCGCTGTGCGAGCCCGTTGACCGCGAGGAGCTCGACCGCATGCTCGCCCGCGCCCGCGAGCTCCGGCCGCGGCACACGAAGGCCGTCGCCGAGGTCGACAAGGGCCTCGAGAGCCTCACCCTCAACCCGCTCCGGCGGCGGCACCGCGCGCTGCTCGAGGCCGACCGGGAGCTGCTCGCGACGCTCACGGTGCTCGTCAACCGCGTGGTCGGCATGACGCGCGCCGTGCACGACCGCTACGACCCGTCGCTCGCCGAGGAGCCCGTGGTGCGCGGGATCGCGACCGAGCTGACGCGCGCCGCCCACGACGTGCGGCTCCTGGCCGAGCACGCGCTGCCGGGCGACGGCCGCGCGGACGGCTCCGATCCGCGGGAGGAGCCCGCGCTCACGGCGCCGCTCGTGGTGCTGCAGCCGAGCGAGGAGCACTGGATCCTCATCGGCTCGCTGCTCGAGGACATCCGCCGCATCCGCTCGGAGATCATCGGCGGCGCCGAGTGACCCGGCCCTTGCCCGGCTACAGCCCGCTCGAGCTCGACCCGGATCCGGCCGCCTCCGGCCTCGTGTCGGGCAGCACCCCCACCGCCCTCGGCGTCGTCCGGCACCGCCACGTCGAGGTGCGCGGCTCGGACACCGCGACGGTGCTGCTGCACGGCGCCGCCGGATCCTGGACCACCTGGACGCCGCTGATCCGCACCGCGCGCGACGCCGGCGTCCCGTTCGCGGACGTGGTCGCGATCGACCTGCCCGGCTGGGGCGGCTCGGAGCTCGACGCGACCGACGACGAGGCGACGGTCGACGCCATCGCCGACGCCGTCCGCGCCGTGGTCGACGGCCTCGGCTACGCGCGCTTCCGGCTCGTCGGCCACTCGATGGGCGGCTTCATCGCCCTGCACCTGGCCGCGCGCGACCCCGACCGCGCCGTCTCCGTGGAGCTCGTCTCGCCCACCACGTACTCGGTCATCGCGAGCGTCGCGCATCCCGTGCGGGAGTTCCGGCTCATCCCGGGCTTCACGATGATGCTCGGCGTGATGCGCACGATGCGCCGGCTCGGCCGCCCGGGCACCGCGCTCATCCGCGGCGTCGGCCGCATCCGCCTCATGCGGCCGGTCGCGCTGCCGCTGTTCGCCCACGGCTGGCACGTGCGCCGCTCGATCGTCGACGCGATCGCGACCGAGGCACGCCCGCGCGCGTTCTCGCTGGCCGCGGAGGTGACGCGCGGCTACGACGCCGACGGCCTCTGGTCGCGCATCGCGTGCCCGGTGGTCGCGGTGCGCGGCGACGACGACGTGTTCGTCTCCCCGGACGACCTCGACCTGCTGGTGCGCGCGGTACCGTCGCTGCGGTCGGCGGTGATCCGCGACGCCGGACACTTCGCGCACGTCGAGCGCCCGGTCGAGACGCTCCGCGCGCTCGGCCTCGTCCGCTGAGGGACGCCGCCGGGCACGACGACGCCCCCGCTCCCTCTGAGGGGAACGGGGGCGTCGGATCCGCGTGACGCGGAGGCGGCCGGACGGATGCCCGGCCGGTGCGCGCTAGGTGTACCCGGCCATGACGTTGGTGACACTTCGGGGCGTGTGAGGAGGCCTCCTGGCTTGATGGAGCTGTCTAGTTCTGCCACTGCCAGGAGGCCTCGATGTCCCACGCTAATGCTCGTCTGACGGTTCACGGGAGGGTTCTCCTCGTGCGGCGGGTGGTCGAGGATCGTCGGCGGGTCTCGCATGTCGCGCGCGAACTCGGTGTGTCGCGTCAGTGCGCGCATCGGTGGGTGAATCGGTTCCGGTCCGAGGGTTTCGAAGGCTTGTCGGACCGGTCCTCGAGGCCGAGACGGGTGCCGACGAGGACGAGCCCGGAACGAGAACGAGCCGTCGTGGAAGCGAGGACCCGATTGCGATCAGGTCCTGCCCGGTTGGCGCCGGTGACCGGTGTTCCAGCCCGCACGATCTCCCGCATCCTGCGGCGGCACGGGGCACCGCCGTTGGCATGGTTGGACCCCGTCACCGGGGCCGTGATCCGGGCATCCCGGTCGACGGCAAACCGGTACGAGCATGAGCATCCCGGCGACCTGATCCACGTCGACGTGAAGAAGCTCGGCCGGATCCCGGACGGCGGCGGCTGGCGGGCGCATGGCCGCAGCGAACAGGTTCGTGGTCGTGGGATCGGGTTCGATTACGTCCACGCCGTGGTCGATGACCACACCCGCCTCGCCTACGCGGAGATCCACCCGGACGAGAAGGGCGTGACCGCGGCAGGGTTCCTGACCCGGGCCGCGGCGTACTTCGCCGAGCACGGCATCACCCGCATCGAACGGGTCCTGACGGACAACGCGTTCGCCTACCGGCACTCGGCCGCGTTCCAGAACGCGGTCACGCAGCTCGGTGCGAGGCAGAAGTTCATCCGCCCGCACTGCCCCTGGCAGAACGGCAAGGTCGAACGCTTCAACCGCACCCTCGCGACCGAGTGGGCCTACCGGCAACCCTTCACCAGCAACCAAGCCAGAACCGACGCCCTTGATCCGTGGATCCAGCACTACAACACTGAACGAATCCACTCGAGCCACGGGCTGACGCCCGCGGCCCGAGTGTCACCAACGTGATGACTCAGTACAGCTAGGCCGCGGGGGTCGCGAGGACCGCCTGGATGTCGAGCGTGATGGTGACCTTGTCGCCGAGCAGCACGCCGCCGGTCTCGAGGGCCGCGTTGTAGGTGAGGCCGAAGTCCTCGCGGTTGATGACCGTGGTGGCCGTCGCGCCGAACTTGGTCTGGCCGTAGGGGTCGCCGCCGAAGCCGCCGAACTCGACGTCGAACGTGACGGGCTTGGTGACGCCGCGGACGGTGAGCTCGCCGTCGACCTTCGCGTCGCCGTCCTTCTCGACGCGCACGGCGGTCGAGACGAAGTCGATGGTGGGGTTGTTCTCGGCGTCGAAGAAGTCGTTCGTGCGGAGGTGCTGGTCGCGGTTCGGCTCGTTGGTGTCGATCGAGGCGATGGTCGCGTGGGCCTTCACGGTGCTCTGCTCGGGGGTGGCGCCCGTGACGATCTCGGCGTCGAAGTCCTTGAACGTGCCCTTGACCTTGCTGATCATGATGTGGCGGATGCTGAAGCCGACCGAGCTGTGCGTCTTGTCGATGGTCCAGGTGCCGGCGATGTATCCGGGGACGGTGCTGGTGTCGCTCATGTGCGTGCCTTTCGTACAGGGGTCATGGGTGCGGGCCGACGGCCTCGAAGATATGCAAGCGCATGGATCCGGCATCCATTCCCGTTTTTCGTTGCGAGTTCATGTACTCCTCGTGGCGGTCGTCCGTCGCCGGGCTCGGGCGTACCGTGGCGGGATGCGCGCCATCACCTTCCCCTCCCCCGGCTCCCCCGACGTCCTCTCCCTCACCGACCTGCCGGATCCGGTCGCGGGCCCCGGCGAGGTGCTGATCCGCGTGACCGCCGCCGGCGTCAACCGCGCCGACCTCAGCCAGCGCGAGGGCGCGTACCCGCCGCCCGCGGGAGCGCCGACGCACCTCGGGCTCGAGGTGTCGGGCACGGTCGAGGCGGTCGGCGTGGGCGCGACGCGCTGGAGCGTCGGCGACCGCGTGTGCGCCCTGCTCGCCGGCGGCGGCTACGCGGAGCTCGTCGCGGTCGACGAGCGGCACGTCCTGCCGGTGCCCGAGGGGCTCGACCTCGTCGAGGCGGCGGGGCTGCCCGAGGTGGTGGCGACCGTGTGGTCGAACGTCGTGCTCGACGCGGGACTCGCGCCGGGCGAGACGCTGCTCGTGCACGGCGGGTCGAGCGGCATCGGCACCATGGCGATCCAGCTGGCCGCGCGGCTCGGCGCGCGCGTGGCCGTCACCGCCGGCAGCCCCGCGAAGCTCGAGGCGTGCCGGGCGCTCGGCGCGGACGTCCTCATCGACTACCGGGAGCAGGACTTCGTGGAGGCGCTCCTCGCGGCGACCGACGGCCGCGGAGCCGATGTGATCCTCGACGCGATCGGCGGCGACTACATCGACCGCGACATCCGCGCCCTCGCCCGCGACGGCCGGATCATGGTCATCGGCGCCCAGAGCGGCGCGCCCACGAGCATCGCGCTCGGCCAGCTGATGGCTCGGCGAGGGCGGATCTGGGGCACGACGCTCCGCGCCCGGGACGCCGACGACAAGGCGCGCATCGTCGCCGCGATCCGGGCCGACGTGTGGCCGGCCGTGGCCGACGGATCCGTGCGCCCGGTCGTCGACCGCGTCTTCCCGCTCGCCGAGGCGGCCGCCGCGCACGCGCACGTGGCGTCGTCGCAGCACGTGGGCAAGGTGCTGCTGGCCGTCTAGCCCGCCGCGTCGTCCGCGGCGACGGCGTGACGCGCGCGGATCCCGACGAGGGACACCAGCCCGCCCGCCACGAGCAGCGCGGCCGTCACGAGCACCACGCGGTGGAACGCGGCGACGTCGAGCTCGGGCCCGGCGACCAGCCCGATCGCGGCGATCGCCACCAGCCCGGCCACGCGCGACACGGCGTTGTTCACGGCCGACGCGATGCCCGCCTGCGCGGACGGCACGGCCTCGAGGATCGTCGCGGTCAGCGGCGCCACCGTCATCGACAGGCCCAGGCCGAACACGAGGATCCCGGGGAGCAGCTGCCCCCGGTAGTCGACGGGCTCCGCGACGCGCAGCATCAGCAGGTAGCCGCCGCCCGCGACGATCGGCCCCGCGCCCATCAGGAGCCGCGGCCCGATGCGCCCCGCCAGCGCGCCGAACCGCGTCGACAGCACCAGCATGATCACGGTGGTCGGCACGAGCGCGAAGCCCGCGGCCGTCGCCGACAGCCCGCCCGTCTGCTGCAGGAAGACCGCGATCACGAAGCCGCCGAGCGAGAGCGCGCCGTAGATGCCGACGGTCGCGATGTTGCCGACGAGGAAGTCCCGTTCGCGGAAGAGCCCGAGCGGCAGCATCGGATGCGGGGTGCGCCGCTCGCGCACCACGAAGAGCACGAGGCACGCGACGCCGACGACGAGGCTGCCGACCACGAGCGGGTGGCCGATGCCGAGCCGCGACTGCTCGATGAGCGCGAAGACGGGGCCGCCGATCCCGATGGCCCCGAGCACCGCGCCCGGCACGTCCACGCGCGTGCCGTCGGCGACGGGCGCGTCGTGCGGTAGACGGGCGAGCAGCACGAGGGTCACGGCGATGGGCAGCACGTTGATCCCGAACACGAGCCGCCAGTCGAGGGCGTCCACCAGCACGCCGCCGAGGACGGGGCCCGCGAGCATGGCGGTGCCGGTCCACGCCGTCCACGAGCCGATGGCCTTCGCCTGCGCGGGGCCGCGGAAGGCCTGCGCGAGGAGCGCCAGCGAGCTCGGCACGAGCAGCGCACCGGCGGCGCCCTGGGCGGCGCGCGCGGCGATGAGGATCCCGGCGGTCGGCGCGATCGCGCACACGAGCGACGTGACCCCGAAGCCGACGAGTCCCCAGCGGAGCACCCGCACGCGGCCGAAGGCGTCGGAGAGGGAGCCGGCCAGGAGGATCAGCGCGCCGAGGGTGATGAGGTACGCGTCCACGACCCACTGCTGCACGACGAGCCCGCCGCCGAGGTCCTCCCCGATCGCGGGCAGCGCGACGTTGACGACCGTGCCGTCGAGGAACGCGACGAAGGAGGCGAGGATCGCGACGACGAGCACCGTGCGGCCGCGGCCGTCGGCGGTGCCGTCCGGGTGGCCGCCCGCGCGTGCGGGGGCGGCGGAGTCGGGCATGTGCCCAGTATGCGCCGCGCTCGGAGGCGGATCAGGCGGGCGGCGCCGCCGGCATCCCGGCCCGGTCGATCGCGGCCTCCACCCGGCGGAGCACGTCCTCGTCGCCCATGATCCGGAAGTGGCCCGACGCGGCGACGCGCTCGTCCGTCGCGCCGTCGAGCGAGCTGCCGCCCGGGATGTGCGGGTCGAAGCGCGCGAAGACGCTCGTGATCCGCGCGTTGACCTCCCGTGACCGGCCGAGCTCCACGAGCGCGGCATTCCGCGGCGAGAAGTCGCGGATGCTGCGGACGGGGATGAGGCGCGCGTACGAGGAGCCGCCGAAGGGCGCGTTGATCGCGACCATGGCGCGGATCCGACGGTCCGGGTCGCCGAACGCCATGAGGTGCTTGCCGATGAGGCCGCCCTTGCTGTGCGCGACGATGACGACGTCGCGCAGGTCCTCGGCCTCGAGGTACCCGCGGGCCCGGCGCGACATCTCGGCGACGCGGCCCACGTTCGCGCCGAGCGCGCCGACCACGTGCACGCCGTGGCCGCGCGCGTGCAGGCGCCGGATGATCGGCAGCATGAACTGCCAGCGCTCGTAGACGCCCGGCAGCACGAGGATCGTCGGCCGGTCGTCGCGGCCGTCCTCGAAGGAGCGGGCGTCGTCGCGGGAGAGCGTGGCGGCCGCCTGCCAGCGGAGGACGTAGGCGTAGTCGAGGGCCCAGTCGAGCGCCTTCCGCAGGGCCGACAGCGGCGGGAGCGGGTCGGGTCCGGCGGCGGTCACCCGTCCATCCTGCCCGGGCGCGGAGCACGCGTCGGCCGGAGCGTCCGACGACGGCCCGCGTCGGACGTCATCGGGCCCGGACGTGCTCCAGGATGGCGCGCGCGACGCCGAGCGGATCCGTGTACATCACGACGTGCGGGCCGCGGGCCACCCGGTGCTCGCCGCGCGGGATCCGGGCGGCGAGGTCGCGCGCGAACGGGCGGTCGACCACGGCGTCCCGGTCGCCCACAATGACGAGCGTCCGCGCGCGGATGCGCGGCGCCCGTTCCTCGATCGCGTCGTCGATGAGGTGCGGCAGCTGGCGGAGGTAGTACGGGATCCCGCAGCGGAGGAAGTAGTCGCCCAGCACCACGGCGTTCGCGAGCAGCGGCTCGCGGAGGGTGTCGACCGCGAGCGCGACGGCCGCGCGCACGAGGCCGCGCGTCCGCGGCGGGAGCGTGGGCGCGATGAGAACGATGCGGTCGGTGACCTCGGGCCGGTCGACGGCGAGCCGCGTCACGATCTGGGTCCCCATGGAGTGGCCGACGACGACGGGGTCGACAAGCCCGTGCATCCGGATCACCTCGGCCACGACCGCCGCGTGGTCGTCGAGCGTCACGTCCCGGCGCACCCGCGGCGACTCGCCGTAGCCCGGCAGGTCGATCGCGTAGACGGCGCCGTGCTCGGCCAGGAACGCGGCGACGGGGTGGAAGTAGCGCGAGGAGACGCCGATCCCGTGCACGAGGACGAAGGACGGCCGCGCGGTCGCCGGAACGGCCGAGGGCGTCCGGCCCGCGTTGCCGCCCGGCGACCGGAACACCTTGATCGCGATCCGGAAGCCGAGCACGGTGCGGCGCTCCAGGTCGTGGTCGACCGGGATCGCGCGCGAACCATAGCGGCGGGAGAGCAGGAGCCAGCGCGGCGGCGAGGACTCCGTGCGGTGCACGTCCCCGGGCCGCCGCACGCGGGTGAGGCGGGCGAGGGGGGAGCGCATCCGTCGACCCTAGCCGTCCGGCGTCGGGCGACCGCCGTCCCGGTCGATGGGAGGATGGACGCCCGACGAATCCCGAGGAGACCCATGAGCCCCGACTGGTCCGAGACCACGCTCGCCGACCTGCCCCTCCGCGACGGGATCCGCGGCGAGGAGCCCTACGGCGCCCCGCAGCTCGACGTGCCCGTGCTCCTCAACGTGAACGAGAACCCGTACCCGCTGCCCGAGGAGGTCGCGGTCGCGGTGAGCGAGGCCGTGCTCGAGGCCGCGCGCGGGCTGAACCGCTACCCGGACCGCGAGTTCCTCGAGCTCCGCACCGAGCTCGCCGACTACCTCACGGCCGACAGCGGGCTGGAGCTCGGCCCCGAGAACGTCTGGGCGGCGAACGGATCCAACGAGGTGCTGCAGCAGGTGCTGCAGGCCTTCGGCGGCACCGACCGCGTGGCGCTCTCCTTCGCCCCGCACTACGCGATGTACCCGGAGTACGCGCGCAACACGCTCACGCGCTGGGTCTCCGGCCGCCGCCAGGAGGACTTCACGCTCGACCTCGCGAACGTCACGGCGCTCGTCGAGCAGCACCACCCGAGCGTCGTGTTCCTCACCTCGCCGAACAACCCGACCGGCACCGCGCTCACGACCCGCGAGATCGAGCACGTGCTCTCCGTCGCGCCGGGCGTCGTGGTGATCGACGAGGCGTACGCCGAGTTCCGCCGCGAGGGCGTGCCGACGGCGATCTCGCTGCTGCCCGACCACCCGCGCCTGATCGTCTCGCGCACCATGAGCAAGGCGTTCGCGTTCGCGGGCGGCCGGCTCGGCTACCTCGCGGCCTCCCCTGCCGTGGTCGACGCGCTCCGCATCGTGCGCCTGCCGTACCACCTGTCGCGCATCACCCAGGTGAGCGCGACCGCCGCCCTCCGGCACAGCGGCGTGCTGCTCGCGCAGGTCGCGTCGCTCCGCGAGGAGCGGGACGGGCTCGTCGAGTGGCTCCGCGGCCGCGGCTTCGAGGTGGCGCCGTCGGACGCCAACTTCGTCCTCTTCGGCCGGTTCCCCGACCGGCACGCGGTGTGGCAGGGGCTGCTCGACCGCGGCGTCCTGATCCGCGAGACCGGACCCGAGGGCTGGCTCCGCGTCTCCGTCGGCACGCCCGAGGAGACGGCCGCGTTCCGCGACGCGCTCGACGACGTGCTCGGGACGCCGCGGGGCTGATCCCGGGATCCGGCGCCGTCAGCGTCGGCAGCGTCGGCAGCGTCGGCAGGGCGGCGTCCGTCAGGGCCGGAAGCGGATCCCCGCCGCGTCCTCGGCGGCCGCCCACAGCTGCTCGGCGACGGCGCGCGACCGCGCGTGCCCGGCGACGAAGGCGGGATCCGGCGCGCCCTTCAGCTCGAGCGGCCCGCCGGGTCCCCAGAAGTCGCCGCCCGTGACGCCGTCCGCCGCGGCCGCGTGCACGATCGGCCACGCTCCGGCGTCCTTGCCCTGCACGAGGACGCGACCCGCGCCGGCCGCCCGTCGGCGCGCGTCGGCCACCCCGCGCGGTCGATCGGCCGGATCCTGCGGCGGCGTCAGCGCGTCGACCGCGTAGCCGGGGTGCGCGGAGAGCGCGACGCGGTCGGATCCCGCGGCCCGCCACCGCCGGTCGAGCTCGCCCGCGATCATCATGCACGCCGTCTTCGACCGGCCGTACCGCACGAGCGCGGGCATGGGCCGCTCCCCCGCGAGGTCGCCGAGGTCGAGCGGAGAGAAGCGGTGGGCGAGGGATCCGAGCATCACGACGCGGCCTCCGGCACGCAGCCGCGGCGCGAGCCCCGCCACGAGCGCGAAGTGCCCGAGGGCGTTGGTGCCCATCATCTCCTCGAACCCGTCCACGGTCGTCCTGCGGTGACGCGCACGGCCGCCGGCGGGGGGCACTCCCGCGTTCGCGACGATGGCGTCGAGGTCCTCGTGCACCGCCGCGACGCACGCGTCCACGCTCGCGAGGCTCGCCAGGTCGAGGGGCACGACGTCGACGTCGGCTCCCGGCACGCGCACCTCGATCACCCGGGCAGCCGCGTCCCCGCGCTCCGCGGAACGGCAGGCCAGCAGCACCCGCGCGCCCGCGGCGGCGAGCTGCGCCGAGGTCCAGAAGCCGATCCCGCCGTTCGCGCCCGTGACGAGGACCGTCCGCCCGGCGAGGTCCGGCAGGCGCGGCGCGTCGCTCACGAGAGGGTGCCCACGCGGGTCACCCGCACGACGGCCTCGCCGGCCTCGTTCGACGCGTCGAGGTCGACGGTCGCCTCGATGCCCCAGTCGTGGTCGCCCTCGGGGTCGTGCAGCGCCTGCCGGACGGTCCACGCGGTCGCGCCCTCGTCGATCGTCACGAGCGCCTGGCTGCGGGCGTCGCCGTCGGTGAGGATGCGGTCGTACTCGCCGAAGTAGCCGTCGAGCGCGTCGCCCCACGCGTCCGCGTCGAAGCCCGCCGCCTGATCCAGCTCGCCGAGCGCCTGCAGGTCCTCGCGGGCCGCGAGCTGCACGCGGCGGAACAGCTCGTTGCGCACGAGGATCCGGAACGCGCGCGTGTTCGACGTGAGCAGCTTCGGCGCGGGCGGCAGCACGGGCGCGTCGCCGGGCGCCGCGGTCGGGTGCGACAGCTCCTCCCACTCGTCGAGGAGGCTCGAGTCGACCTGCCGCACGAGCTCGCCGAGCCACTCGATCACGTCGAGCAGCTCCTCGGTCTTCGCCTCGTCCGGGATGGTCTGCCGCAGCGCCCGGAACGCGTCGGAGAGGTAGCGGAGCACGAGGCCCTCGGAGCGCATGAGGCCGTAGAAGGAGATCAGCTCGCTGAAGCTCATCGCCCGCTCGTACATGTCGCGGACGACCGACTTCGGGCTGAGCGCGAAGTCGCCGATCCACGGCTGGCTCGCGCTGTAGGTCGCGAACGACTGGTCGAGCAGCTCCTCGAGCGGCTTCGGGTGGGTGATCTCCTCGAGCAGCACCATGCGCTGGTCGTACTCGATGCCCTCGGCCTTCATCGCCTGCACGGCCTCGCCGCGGGCCTTGAACTGCTGCTGGGAGAGGATCGGCCGCGGGTCGTCGAGCGTCGCCTCGACCACGCTCACCATGTCGAGCGCGTAGGTCGGGGACTCGCGGTCGAGGATCTCGAAGACGGCGACGGCGAACGGCGACAGCGGCTGGTTGAGCGCGAAGTCGGCCTGCAGGTCGACCGTCAACGTGATCCGCGTGGGCCCGCCGTCCGGGTCCTCCACCTGCTCGACGATGCCGGCCGTGCGCAGCGTGCGGTAGATGGCGAGGGCGCGGCGGGCGAGCGCGAGCTGGCGGGCGCGCGGCTCGTGGTTGTCCTCGACGAGCGCGCGCATGTTCCGGAACACGTCGCCGCCGCGCGCGATGACGTTGAGCATCATCGCGTGGCTCACCTGCATGCTCGAGGTCAGCCGCTCCGGCTCCGCGTCGATGAGCTTGCGGAAGCTCGGCTCGCCCCACGAGACGAAGCCCTCGGGCGCCTTCTTGCGCACGAGCTTGCGCCGCTTCTTCACGTCGTCGCCCGCGCGCTCGAGCATCTTGATGTTCTCGGTCTCGTGCTCGGGCGCCTGCGCGACCACGGTGCCCGCGGTGTCGTACCCGGCGCGGCCCGCGCGCCCCGCGATCTGGTGGAACTCGCGCGCGTTGAGCTGCCGCATCCGGGTGCCGTCGTACTTGGTGAGGCCCGTGAAGAGCACCGTGCGGATGGGGACGTTGATGCCGACGCCGAGCGTGTCGGTGCCGCAGATCACCCGGAGCAGGCCCTGCTGGGCGAGCTGCTCGACGAGCCGCCGGTACTTCGGCAGCATGCCCGCGTGGTGCACGCCGATCCCCGCGCGCACGAGCCGCGACAGGGTCTTCCCGAACGCGGTGCTGAACCGGAAGCCGCCGATGATGTCCGCGATCTTGTCCCGCTGCTCGCGGGTGACGATCTTGATGCTCGAGAGGGCCTGCGCCCGCTCGAGGGCCGCGGCCTGCGCGAAGTGCACGATGTAGACGGGTGCCTGCTTCGTGTCGAGCAGCTCCTCGACCGTCTCCTGCACGGGCGTGACGGCGTAGTGGAAGAAGAGCGGCACCGGGCGCTCGATGCCCGTGATGCGCGCCGTCGGCCGACCGGTGCGGCGCGTGAGGTCGTCCGCGAGGTCGGTCACGTCGCCGAGCGTCGCCGACATCAGCACGAACTGCGCGTGCGGCAGGAGCAGGAGCGGCACCTGCCAGGCCCAGCCGCGCTGCGGATCCGCGTAGAAGTGGAACTCGTCCATCACCACCTGGTCGACGGGCGTGTCCGCGCCGCCGCGGAGCGACCGGTTGGCGAGGATCTCGGCGGTGCAGCAGATGATCGGCGCGTCCGGGTTCACGGAGGAGTCGCCCGTGACCATGCCCACCTGGGCCGCGCCGAACAGCTCCACGAGCGCGAAGAACTTCTCGGAGACGAGCGCCTTGATCGGGGCCGTGTAGTACGAGCGGCGTCCGCGGGCGAGCGCCGCGAAGTGCGCGGCGACCGCGACGAGCGACTTCCCCGTGCCGGTCGGCGTCGAGAGGATGAGGTGCGCGCCCGACGCGATCTCCAGCGCCGCCTCGTCCTGCGCCGGGTAGAGCTCGATCCCCTGCGCCAGCGCCCACTCGGCGAACGCGTCATAGATCGCGTCGTCGCTCGCCCCGTCCACGGCCAGCCGGGCCGCCTCCTCGGTGAGCGTGGGGGCGAGGGCGGTGTCGGACATGATGCGTCCATCCTCCCCCACGCGTCCCGTCACGGAGTTCTCCACAGGCGGCAGGATCCTCGGGGCGCCAGCGCGTACGGTCGCCGGATGCCGTCCCTCCCGCTCGACCCTCGACCCGACCGCGCCCCGCACGACCCCAGCCCCACGCCCCCCACCGCGGGGCAGCCGACCACCGTGGATGCGGACACCGCATCCGTCGGGGCCCGTGCTCCCGAGTCCGTCCCCGTCGACCCCGAGGCCGAGCGGGCGCGCTGGCGCGATCGCCGCACGGGGGTCATCGCCCTCGTCGTCGTCACGATCGCGCTCTGGGCCGTCATCGCCGCCGCGGTCGGCTTCGCGACCACGATGTAGCGCCCGGCCATCGAGCCCGCCGCGGGGTGCGGCCGACGGCGGCGGGTATCATCTCCTGTGCCCTCCGACGCCCTGCCCGACGACCCCGCCCGCCCCGCGGATCCCGTCACCTCCACGTCCAACGCCGCCTCCTCGCCCGAGCCGGTGTCCGCCGCCTTCCCCGGATCGGCCATCGACCCGGCCGACCTCGCTACCGCGCTCCGCGTCCTCGGCTCGCTCGCCGACATCGACGAGGAGCACCCCGACTTCGTCGCCGTCCGCCGCGCCACCGCCTCCATGTTCAAGGAGGTCAAGAAGGCCCGCCGGCTCGAGAAGCGCGAGGCCGTCGCCAGCGCCGACCGCGCCGTCGTCGCGGCGACCGCCACGGGCGCGCCCGACCGCATCGACGACGAGACCCGCGGGATCCCACTCGCCATCACGACCGCGAAGCCCACCGCCGGCACGCTCCTGCGCTCGCGCCCCTGCTACATCTGCAAGCAGCACTACACGCAGGTCGACGCGTTCTACCACCAGCTCTGCCCCGACTGCGCGCTCCTCAACCACGCGAAGCGCGAGGCCCGCACCGACCTCACGGGCATGCGGGCGCTCCTCACGGGCGGGCGCGCCAAGATCGGCATGCACATCGCGCTGCGACTGCTCCGTGACGGCGCGCACACCACCATCACCACGCGCTTCCCGCGCGACGCGGTGCGCCGCTTCGCGGGCCTGCCGGACGCCCACGAGTGGGTGCACCACCTGCGCATCGTGGGCCTCGACCTCCGCGACCCGGCGCAGGTCATCGGCCTCACGGACGCGGTGGCCGCCGCGGGTCCGCTCGACATCCTCATCAACAACGCCGCGCAGACCGTGCGCCGGTCCCCCGGCTCCTACGCGCCGCTGTCCGAGGCCGAGGCGGCGCCGCTCCCCGACGGCGACCTGCCCGAGCTCCTCACCTTCGGGCACACGGCCGACGCGCACCCGGCGGCCCTCGCCGCCTCCGTCGCGGCGCACCCGATCCTCTCGACGGCGACCGGGATCACGGCCGCCGAGGTCACCGAGCTCGCCATGACCGCCGGCTCCTCCTCGCTCGCGCGCCTCGCCGCCGGCACCGCCATCGACGCGGGTGGCCTCGTGCCCGACCTGCACGACGCGAACAGCTGGACCCAGGTCGTGCACGAGGTGGATCCGCTGGAGATGCTCGAGGTCCAGCTCGCCAACGTCACGGCGCCGTTCCTCCTCGTCAGCCGGCTGCGCCCCGCGATGGCCGCCTCGGAGTCGCGCCGCAAGTACGTCGTGAACGTCAGTGCCATGGAGGGCCAGTTCGCCCGCGCCTACAAGGGCCCCGGCCACCCGCACACGAACATGGCGAAGGCCGCGCTCAACATGATGACCCGCACCTCGGCGCGCGAGATGCGCGAGACCGACGGCATCCTCATGACGAGCGTCGACACCGGCTGGATCACCGACGAGCGCCCGCACCCCACGAAGGTGCGGCTCGCCGAGGAGGGCTTCCACGCCCCGCTCGACCTCGTCGACGGCGCCGCCCGGGTCTACGACCCCATCGTCATGGGCCAGGCCGGCGAGGACATCTCGGGCGTCTTCCTCAAGGACTACCGCGTCGCCGAGTGGTGACGCCGCACGCCGCCTGACACGACGAGAGGCCCGGACCCGCATCGCGGTGTCCGGGCCTCTCGTCGTGCGGGCGGCTACTCGACGGCGTCCAGGTCGCTCTCGAGCAGCGCCGCCAGCTCGTCGAGGGCGGCGTCCGCGCGGTCGCCCTCGGCCGTGAGCACGACCTGGTCGCCGTTGGCGGCGCCCAGGCTCATGAGCGACAGGATGCTCGTCGCGTCGAGCGGCGTGCCGCCCGGCTTGCTGATCTTCACCGGCACGCCCGTGCGGCGCACGGCCTCGATGAAGAGGGATGCGGGACGGGCGTGCAGGCCCACGCGGCTGCCGACGGTGGCGGTGCGCTCGGTCATGGACGTTCTCCTTCTGGTGGTGCGGACGGGGTGGGGATGCGCGGGGGCCGCGACGGATCAGGCCGCGACGGGGACGCCCTGGTCGACGGGCGCCGCGGCGGCGGCCTCCGGGCGCTTCGTCGTGAAGCGCTTGAGGAGCACGACGAGGAACGCGGAGATCACCGCGCCGACCGCGACGGAGGCGAGGAAGCCGAGGAACGTGCCGTTCATCGCGAAGAGCACGAACACGCCGCCGTGCGGGGCCTGCGACACGACGCCGAGCCCCATCACCATGGCGCCCGTGACGGCCCCGCCGACGATGCTGGCGGGGATGACGCGCAGCGGGTCGACCGCGGCGAACGGGATGGCGCCCTCGGAGATGAACGCGGCGCCGAGGAGCCACGCGGCCTTGCCGTTCTCGCGCTCCGCCGGGCTGAACAGGCGGCGGTCGATCACGGTGGAGGCGAGCGCGAGGGCGAGCGGCGGGACCATGCCGGCGGCCATGACCGCGGCCATGATCTCCCACGGGGTCTGGTCGGTGATGGATCCGGCGCCGAGGCCGGCGACCGCGAACGAGTAGGCGACCTTGTTGATGGGCCCGCCGAGGTCGATGCACATCATGGCGCCGAGGATGATGCCGAGGACGATGGCCGACGTGCCGGTGAGGCCGGAGAGGAAGCCGTTGAGGCCGCGCGTGAGCGCCGCGATGGGGCCGCCGAGCACCATGACCATCAGGCCGGAGGCGACGATCGAGGCGAGCAGCGGGATGATCACGACGGGCATGAGGCCCCGCAGCCAGCGCGGCACGTCGATGCGGCCGATCGCGTAGGCGATGCCACCCGCGAGGAGGCCGCCCACCAGGCCGCCGAGGAAGCCGGCGCCCATGATGACGGAGATGGATCCCGCGACGAAGCCGGGCGCGATGCCCGGCCGGTCGGCGATGGCGTAGGCGATGTAGCCGGCCAGCGCGGGGACGAGGAAGGCCATCGACGCGTTGCCGATGACGAACGCGACGGCGCCGAGGTACTGGCCGAGGCCGCCCGCGGGCAGGTTCGCCAGCGAGTTCTGCAGCACCACGTCCGAGGCCGTCTCGGTGATCCGGTACCCGCCGAGCAGGAAGCCGAGCGCGATGAGGAGACCGCCGCCCGCGACGAACGGGATCATGTAGCTGACGCCCGTGAGCAACCAGCGCTTGAGGCGGGCGCCCACCGACTGCGAGGCCTGCGGGGAGGCCTGCTCGGATCCGGCCGACGACGACGCGCCGCCCGGCACCCGCGGGGCGGCCGGGTCCTTCGCGGCCGCGACGGCCTCGGCGACCATCTGGTCGGGCTGGTCGATGCCGCGCTTGACGGGCGACTGGATGACGGGCTTGCCGGCGAAGCGCGCGCGGTCGCGCACGTCCACGTCGACGGCGAAGATCACGGCCGTGGCCCGCGCGATGATCGCGGGGTCGACGGGCGTGACCGAGGAGGATCCCTGGGTCTCGACGTGCAGCTCGACGCCCGCGCGCTTCGCCGCGGCGACGAGCGAGTCGGCCGCCATGTAGGTGTGCGCGATGCCGGTGGGGCACGCGGTGACGGCGATGAGCACGGGCGCGTCCGCGGGGGCGGCGGCCGGAGCCGATGCCGACGCCGCGGGAGCCGCGGCGGCCGGGGCCCCGGTCGAGGAGGCGGGCTCGTCCACGAGCGCGCCCTCCACCAGCGAGACGACCTGGTCCTCGTCGGTGGCCGTGCGCAGCGCCTCGACGAACTCCGGCTTGATGAGCGACCGGGCGAGGCGCGACAGCAGCACGAGGTGCTCCTGGTCGGCGCCGTCGGGCGCGGCGATGAAGAACACGAGGTCGGCGGGGCCGTCGGGGGCGCCGAAGTCGACGGCGGGCTCAGGCCGCGCCATGACGAGCGTGGCCTCCGTCACCGCGGCGGAGCGGCAGTGCGGGATGGCGAGGCCGCCGCCCATGCCGGTGTCGGTCTTCGACTCGCGCTCCCACGCGTCGGCGAAGAGGGCGTCGGCGTCGGTCGCGCGGCCCTCGGCGACGACGCGCTCGGCCAGCGTGCGGACGGCGTGCTCGCGGTCGGCGCCGAGGTCGGCGTCGAGGAGCACGAGGCGGTTCGTGATGAGCGATGGCATGTTCTTCTCCAGGTGGGGCGGGTCAGCGATCGGCGGCGATCGGGAGGAGCGGCTGGACGGTGACGCTGTCCGATCGGGTCTGCTCGGGGGACGGCATGGTGCTGCCGGGCAGGGACGCGGCGGCGGATCCGTGGGCGACGGCCTGCGCCAGCCGCCCCTCGGGTCCGGCCCCGCGATGGTCGGCGAGCAGGTAGCCCGCGAGCGACGAGTCGCCCGCGCCCACGGTGCTCACCGGCACGATCGGGGGCATGGTGGCGAGCCACCCGCCCTCCGCCGTGGTGAGGACGGCCCCCTGTGCGCCGAGGGTCGCGAGGACCGCCCGGCAGCCGCGGGAGACGAGGGAGCGGGATGCGTCGTGGGCCAGCCGGGGGTCGGCCTCGAGCGCATCCGGGTCGGGGAGGCCGACGAGCTCCGCGAGCTCCTCGGCGTTGGGCTTGATCAGGTCCACGACCGCGTCGGACGCGACGAGCGCGGCCATCGGCGCGCCGGACGAGTCGACGGCGATCCGCGGCGCCGCGTCGCCGAGCTCGGCGCGGACGGCGCGCACCACGCGCGCGGCGAAGTCGTCGTCGAGGCCGGGCGGCAGGGAGCCCGCGAGCACGAGCCAGCTGGCGCGGCGCGCGTGCCGGATGACGAGGGCCACCAGCGCCTCCGCCTCGGCGGCGGACAGGACCGGGCCCGGCTCGTTGACCTTGGTCGTCGTCCCGTCGGGCTCGGTGAGCGTGACGTTCTGGCGCACGCGGCCCCCGATGTCGAGGTGGTCCAGCGGGATCCGCTCGGCGGCCAGCGCCACGAGCATCGGGTCGTCGAGGCGCCCGGGCAGCAGCGCGACGGTGTCGAGGCCGGAGGCGATGAGCGCGCGCGAGACGTTGACGCCCTTGCCGCCGGGCTGCTCGGCGACGCCGCGGGCCCGCTGGACCGCGCCGCGCGCGAGGGCGCCGGCGAGGTCGATGGTGCGGTCGAGGCTCGGGTTGGCGGTGAGGGTGAGGATCACGCGACCATCACCTCCACCTCGGCGGCGGCCAGCGCCGCGGCGAGCGGGCCGACGGGCGCGGCGTCGGTCACGAGCGCGTCGAGGTCGTCGAGGGCCGCGAAGCCGACGAGCGCCTCCTCCCCCGCCTTCGACGCGTCGACGAGCGCGACGGCGCGTCGGGATCCTCGGGTCAACGCGGTCTTCACGGCCGCCTCCTCTTCGTCGGGGGTGCTGAGGCCGAACTCCGCGTGGATCCCGTTCGCGCCGATGAAGGCGATGTCGGGTCGCAGCCGCGCGAGCTGGCCGAGGGTGGCGGGGCCGACGGCCGCGCTCGTGATGCCGCGGACGCGTCCGCCGAGCAGCTGCACCTCGACCGCGGGGTTGCGGGTGACGGTCTGCGCGATGGACATGGAGTGCGTGACCACGACGAGCGTGCGGCCGGGCACGTCGGGCCGCCAGGCGGCGACGCGCTCCGCGACCAGCCCCGTGGTGGTGCCGGCGTCGAGCGCGATGGATCCCGCGAAGCTCGCGGGCAGGAACCCCATCGCCGCGTCGGCGATGCGCGCCTTGGCGTCGGTGTTGCGGGAACCCCGGGTGTCGAGGCTCTCCTCGGCGCGGGTGGACCGATCGGCGCGGACGGCGCCGCCGTGCACCCGGCGGAGGACGCCGCGGCTCTCGAGCTGGGCGAGGTCGCGTCGGACCGTCTCCGTCGTCACGTCGAAGTCGCGCGCCAGGCTGAGGACCGCCACGCGGCCGGTGCGCTCGAGGAGGGCGACCACCCTGTCCTGGCGCTCTTCGGCGTACATGGGCGGTCTCCTTCGACTCCGTGGGGCACTGGCGCCTCGCGTCCTCGCACTGTAGCCCTCATCCGCAAGAGAAGCAACAAGAACCCACACGTTCCCACATGCGTCGAGATGACCGCCCACGCAGCAGCGGGGATCAGCGGCCGAGCGCCGCCTGTTCCTCCCGCAGCACGCCCGCCAGGGCACCGGACTCCCACGCCAGTCCGGCCGCGTTCGGGTGGACGGGCACGTCCCCCGCGCTGCCGCCGAGCCCCGCCACGTACGCATCGCCGGCATCCCCCGCGCACGCGCCGTGCTCGGCGGTCGGCGTCTCCTGATCGACGAACCGGGCACCCGCGTCGGCCGCCGTCCGGGCGATCGCGCCGTCGAGCTCGCGCTGGATCCCCGCCAGCCACGCCGCGTCCCGGTCGGCGAGGAGCACCTGCCCGTTCACCGTCGACGTGGCCGTGGCGCGCAGGCAGCCCTCCGCGGGGAGCGCATCCGGGTCGCCGAGCACGGTGAGGTAGCCGAGCGCGACGATGCGGGCGTCGGGCGCCGCCGCCCGGATCCGCGCGAACGCCTCGCCGAGACGCGTCGCGACTTCCCCGTTGATGCGGGCGCGGACGGCGTCGGTGCCTCCCGAAGGGGCGAGCGCGTCCACGCACGTCGTCGGCCCGGCCGCGACGGGTCCCGCGGGATCCCGCGCCAGGCACCCGCCGACGAGCGCCGGGAAGCCGAGGTCGTTGCCCCCGAGGCGCACGAGGACGACGTCGGCGCCGTCGGCCAGCGAGTCGAGCTGCGCGGGCACGCTCTGCCCGCCGCGCTCCCGCGGGGCCGTGAGGTCCGCCGTGCTGGCGCCGTCGCAGGCCGCGTCGACGAGCTCGGCGCCGACCTCGGCCGCGGCGACCCGCACGGAGGAGGCGACGGTGCGCCCGCACACCCCGGGGTCCCCGGGCAGCGGCTCGGCGGGTCCCGTCCCCGTGGAGTAGGAGTCCCCGAGGGAGACCACCCGGAGCGGTTCAGCGGGAGCGGTCGGCAGGACGACATCCGGTGCGGTGCAGCCGGTCGCGATCAGGAGCAGGGCCGTCACCGAGCTGGCGAGAGCTGCTCCACGGGGACGGGAGCGAGAGCCCGACGCGTGGCGCCGACTCGAGCGGGAGGCGGTGTGGCGAGGCATCCCCTCGACCCTACGCGCGCGCGGATCCGGGTCGGTCGGGCTCAGTCCTCGACGTGGCGCTGGCGCGCGTAGACGACCACGGCGACGATCAGGCCGACGAGGAGGCCGGCGGCCAGCGGGAAGAGGAAGCCGCCCGGGCCGATCTGCGTCACGACGCTGCCGTGGTCGATGCGGGTGTCGACCACGCCCGGCACGTCGAGGCCGGGGTAGCCCTCGGTCCCCTGCGCGAAGGAGGTGATGAGGAGCGTGACGATCACGGCCGCGCCCACCACGAACGCGGACAGGAAGCCCAGCACCGCGGAACCGACCACCGACGTGCGGTGCGGGTCGGTGGTGTGCGTCCGGTGCAGGGTGGCGTGCGACATTGTGGAGCTCCAGGGGTCGATGACCTGATCCACGGTACCCGGGTCCTCCAAGTGGAGGACAGCCCCCCGATCGGGGAGCGGATCCCGCGCGCGATCCGTGGCGCGTGCTTCCCTGGGCCATGCAGAACGCGCTCCCGTGGGTCCTGGTCGCCCTCCTCGTCCTCGTCCTGGCCCTGCTCCTCCGCGAACGGCGTCGGCGGGCGGCATCCGCCCGGGATGCGCTCGACGCGGCCGCAGCCGATGCGGAGAGGCAGAGCATCCTCGACGCGACGGAGCGGACGCGGTCGCTCTCCGTCGCCGAGGAGCACCGCGTGAGGACGGTCGCGGAACTGACGGCGGTCCACGCCGCCGAGCTGGCCGAGGCGGAGGTACGGACGCGCATCGCTCGCGAGGACGAGCGGGCGGCCCGTGAGCTCCTGTCGGCCACCTGGGGCCACGAAGCCTCCTCCCACGCGCACATCGTGGCGGCGTTCGCCTCCGCGCGGCTCCCGGGGATCCTGGCGACGAACGTCGTCTTCTCGCGGACGGGCGACGACGGCGCCCGCTTCGTGCAGCAGATCGATCATGTGGTGGTGACGTCCCGCACGGTGCTGATCATCGAGAACAAGCGGTGGCGTGGCATCGTCTTCGACGGCGTCGTCCCCAGCTCCGAGCATGCGGCGTTCGCGCAGCTCGTGGATGAGTCCTCGTTAGGACGGACCTTCGCCGTGCAGATCGCACGTGTGTCGGGTAGGGCGTCATCGGAGGAGAGGATCGTCCGCTCCTACATCGGCCGGGAGTCGCCGGCCACCCAGGTCCGCGGGCAGGCTGTCGGCCTGCGCGAGCTGCTCGAGGAGCGGCTGGGTCTCCGCGTGTGGTGCGAGACGGCTGTCCTCTACTCGCACGATGGCGCCACGCTCGTCGTGCGCGCCGAGGACAGGACCGAGGGCGGCGCTGTGACGCGGATCCTCGCGGGTCGCGCGGCCTTGACGGCGTACGTGCGGGAGATGGCCCTCTCCGCCGGCACGGGAGCCGAGCGGGATCTCGTCGAGCCGCTGGCGGCGCTGTTCCGGGCCGGCGGCGCGCACGTCGAGCCCCTCGGACCCGACGGACGGATCTGAGGGGGTCCCGGAATGCAGAAGAGCCCCGCCCCTCCGTGAGGAGGAGCGGGGCTCGAGGGTGGATCTGAGGGGATTCGAACCCCTGACCCCCTGCATGCCATGCAGGTGCGCTACCAACTGCGCCACAGACCCGTGATCCGCTTCCCTGCGGAAGCGACTCGTCTACATTACTACACATTCCGACCGCCCCATGACCAGGGCATCCTCGTCGGCGGCGGACCCGCGAGCGTCGCTCAGTCGAACAGCTCGCTGAGCCAGCTCTCCTTCTTGCGGCGCTTCCCGCCGTACCCGTCGCCGCTCCCGTATCCGCCCGTGCTGGAGTAGCCCTGCCCGCTGCGGTCGCCATAGCCGTCCGCGGGGATGCCGTAGCCACGATCGCGGTCGTCGTCGCGGCGGCGCTCGCTCCCGCGGCGGTCGTCGTCGCGGCGGCGGTCGTCGCGACGCGGGTCCGGGTACCCGCCGAGCGGCGCCGCGGGGGGAACGGGCGACGCGGCCGCCGGGGCGGAGCGCATCTCCTGTTCCGCGCGATCGAGGATCTTGTCGAGCTCGCCGCGGTCGAGCCACACGCCGCGGCAGTCCGGGCAGTAGTCGATCTCCACCCCGGCGCGCTCGCTCATCACGAGGGTGGCGGAGTCGTTGGGGCACTTCACGAGCGGATCTCCTCGCGGATGCCGGGCGTCGTCGCCCGGACGGGACGGATCAGGATGCGGAGGCCGTCGGCTCGATCTCGAGGGCGACGACGGGGCAGTCCTTCCAGAGGCGCTCCAGCGAGTAGTACATGCGGTCCTCCTCGGTGAAGACGTGGGCGACGACGTCACCGAAGTCGAGGAGGATCCAGCGACCCTCGCTCTTCCCCTCGCGGCGGAGCGGCTTGGCGCCCGCCTCGATCATCTTGTCCTCGATCTCGTCGGCCACCGCCTGCGCGTTCCGCTCGTTGCGAGCCGAGGCGATGAGGAAGACGTCGGTGAGGGGCAGGGGCCCGGAGACGTCGAGCGCGACCAGGTCGATGGCCTGCTTGGAGTCGGCAGCGGATGCGGCGACCTTGAGCAGGTCGAGGGCGCGGGGAGAAGCGGTCACAGAGTCCTTCCGGGACGGGTGGGATGGTGCATCAGACGATCAGAATACATTCGTCATGAACGCGACGATGACGAGGCCCGCGCCGATGACGGCGACTCCCCCGGCCGCGACGGCCGCGACGACGGGCGCGGTGAAGCGCTTGCGGGGCGGCGGCTGCACGACGGCGCGCGTCGAGGTGTGGGTGCTGACCGCGCGGCTGGCGCGCACGGGCTCCGAGTCGGTGCCGCCCGGCGCGTGGTCGTGGTCGTCGCCCTGCTCGAGGATGCGGTCCATGTCGGCCGTGTCGAAGCGGTCCGGGTGCGTGCCCATCGAGCCGAGGCTGCGGGGCAGGTCGATCGAGCCGGTGATGATGATCTCGCCCGTGCTGTCCAACGCCTGCTGCATGTCGTTGGCGTGCGGCACGGTCGGGAGGATGAAGTGGTTGCCGGTGTGGGGCTGCTCCTCGTCGACCTGGTCCTGCACCGACCAGTGCCCCGCGGGCGGGGTGAAGGGCGCGCGGGCGTCGGGCGCCTCGGCGTCCGACGCGGCCGGCGTCCCGGTCCGACCGGCCGGGAGGTCATCGGAGGCGGAAGACGCGCGCGTGCCGAACGCCGGCTCGAGCGACGGTTCGGCGGAGGGGGTGATCCACGGGGTGGGCTCGAGGGAGGGCGCGGGACGCGGATCCTCGTCGCGGCTGGGCGCATGGGTCGCGAGCGGCGGGACGGTCGGCTGCTCGCCCGAGGCGTCCACGTCGTGACCCGCGGCGTCGCCCGAGGGGACGATCGGCGCGAAAGGCCACGCCGACGGCGTCTCGGCGGGGGTCGCCCGGTCCTCGTCCGCGCCGGACGCCTCGTCGCGCGTCACCACCTGCGCGTCGTCCTCTGCCGCGCGCGCGGGGGCGTCCGTCGCATCCGCGACGGCGGAGCGGCGGTAGGCGCTCCCGTACGGCGCACGCGGTCGCGGCGTGGCACGGGACCCGCGCCCGTAGCGCGCGTACGGCGGGACGGAGGCGTCCGAGGACGTCGGGGGCGCGTCGTCGACCGCCGCGCTCGTGTGCTCGCCGGTGCTCGGAGCAGACCCCGTGTCGGCGTCGGACGGCGCGGGCTCGGCATCCCCGTGCTCCGATCCGCGCTGCTGGCGCGCCGCCTCCTCGGCCTCGCGGATGGCGCGCAGCTGGCGACGCGTGAGCACGCCGCCGGACAGCAGGATGGCCGAGGTGTCGGGACCCACGACGGCAGCGGAGGGAGACGTGGGCTGCGGTGCCGTCGACTCGTCGGGCCGGGCATCGGATCCGTCGACGCCGGTCGGGCTGGCGGCCTCGGGCTCGCCGTCGGAGGGGGCAGCGGGAGCGGACGTCGCGGACGGCTCCTCGACGGGCGCCGCGTCGTCGACCGGGGCGTCGTCCGCCTCGTCGATGCCGAGCGCCAGGGCGCGGGCGCGCTCCGCGGCGCGCATCTCGCGGCGGCTCAGCCCGAGGGTCGCGGGAGCGGGACCGTCGTCGAACGAGGTGGGCCCGGTGTCGGGCGCGTCGTGGGAGGGGGTCATTGCGGGCTCCGATACAGGTGGTGCTTGGAGATGTACTGGACGACTCCGTCGGGGACGAGGTACCACACGGGGAAACCGCGTCCGACTCGGATCCGGCAGTCGGTCGAGGAGATCGCCAGCGCCGGGACCTCCAGCAATCTTACGTCGGCGTGCGGGAGGCCGCTCTCGGTGAGGTCGTGCCCGGGGCGGGTGACGGCGACGAAGTGCGCCAGGTCCCACAGCTCGGCGACGTCCTTCCAGCCCAGGATCTGCTGGATCGCGTCCGCGCCGGTGATGAAGAACAGCTCCGCGTCCGGGTGCGTGCGCCGGATGTCGCGGAGCGTGTCGATCGTGTACGTGGTGCCCGCGCGGTCGATGTCGACGCGGCTGACGGTGAAGCGCGGGTTGGCCGCCGTGGCGATCACGGTCATCAGGTAGCGGTGCTCGCCGTCCGTGACGGTCTGCTTCTGCCACGGCTGCCCGGTGGGGACGAAGATCACCTCGTCGAGCTGGAGGTGCTGCTGCACCTCGCTCGCGGCGACGAGGTGGCCGTTGTGGATGGGGTCGAACGTGCCGCCCATGACCCCGATGCGGAGGCGCGGGGTCGCGGGTGTCGTCATGTGGTGGGCGCTCGCGCTCAGTGGGTGGAGTCGGCGGTGCCGTGGCCCTGCTCGGCGACGGGCGGCTTGCCCCACTTCTCCGAGTGGCGGTTGCTCACGTCGCGGAAGCTGAACATGACCACCCCGAGCGCGAGGAACACGACCGCCGCGACGGCCGGGAACACCCAGAGCGGAGCGGCGAGCTCCATGGCGTGCTCGGTCTCGGCGAGGATGGTGGTGGTCAGCGCGTGCATGGGATCTCCGTTCGTGGCACGCCCCGTCGAGCGGAGGCGGCGCCTGCCATCCTACCGGCGGGCCCCCGCGCGGGGCGCACGCCGGCCGGGCGTGCCGTCAGCCGCGGATCTGGCCGCTCCCCCGCACGATCCACTTGGTGCTGGTGAGCTCCTCGAGGCCCATCGGACCGCGCGCGTGGAGCTTCTGCGTGGAGATGCCGACCTCGGCGCCGAACCCGAACTCGGATCCGTCGGTGAAGCGCGTGGACGCGTTGACCATGACGACGGCCGAGTCCACGGCGGCGAGGAAGCGCTCGGCGACCGCGAGGTCGAACGTGACGATGGACTCGGTGTGGTGCGTCGACCACCGGGCGATGTGGGCGACCGCGTCCTCCACGGAGTCGACGACGCGCACCGCCACGTCGAGGGACAGGTACTCGGCCGCCCAGTCCTCGTCGGTGGCGGGGGCGGCGTCGGGCCAGAGGTCGCGGACCGCGGAGTCGCCGTGCACGGTCACGCCGCGGTCGCGGAGAGCGTCGAGCACGGAGGGGAGGATCCGCGGCGCGGCGTCGCGATGGACCAGCAGCGTCTCCATGGCGTTGCACACGCTCGGGCGGCTCACCTTGGCGTCGACCGCGATGTCGACGGCCATGCGCGCGTCGGCCGACGCGTCGAGGTAGACGTGGACGACGCCGGCGCCCGTCTCGATCACGGGCACGGTCGACTCCTCGACGACGGTGCGGATGAGCTCGGCGGATCCCCGCGGCACGAGCACGTCGACGAGGCCGCGCGCCCGCATGAGCCGGGCTGCCCCCGCGCGGCCGTGCGCGTCGACCGTCTGCACGGCATCCGCGGGGAGGCCCGCGCGCTCGAGGGCGCCGCGCATCAGGTCGACGAGGACGGCGTTGGTGCGCAGCGCCGCGGATCCGCCGCGCAGCACGACGGCGTTGCCGCTCTTCAGGGCGAGGGCCGCGATGTCGACCGTGACGTTGGGGCGGGCCTCGTAGATGGCGCCGACGACGCCGAAGGGCACGCGCACCTGCGAGAGCAGCAGGCCGTTCGGGAGCGTCCGGCCGCGGACGACGTGGCCGAGCGGATCGTCGAGGCCCCGGATCCCGCTGACGGCGTCGGCCAGGGACGCCACGCGGCGGGCGTCGAGCGTCAACCGGTCGAGGAGGCCGGCCGCGAGTCCGGACGACCGGCCCGCCCCCAGATCCTCGGCGTTGGCCGCGATGATGCGATCGGCGCCGGCCACGAGGGCCGTCGCGATGGCGTCGAGCGCGGCGTCACGGCGGCCGGAGGTGGTGGCGGCGAGGTCCGTGGACGCGGCCCGGGCCGCCTCGAGGATCCGCTCGAGCGCGTCGGCCGGGCTGGTCGTCGGGTCGGCGGGCACGGTGTCGGGGGCACCGGAGGCGTTCGAGGGCATGCACGGCATGCCTAGCCAGGCGACGCATGCCCCCGAGAGGCGGCGCGACGTTCAGCCGCGGGGCGCGAACCAGGTGCCGACGTGCGCGCCGGCGAGGGCCTCCGCGACCTGCGCGGTCGACGTGAGGAGGACCCCGGTGCCCGCCTCGGCGGCCAGGCGCGCGGCGGCGACCTTGGTGACGGCTCCCCCGGTGCCGACGCCCGTCCCGGTGCTGCCGACCTCGACGCCCTCGAGCTCGTCGCCGAACGGCACGTGCTGGATGCGCCGGGCTCCGGGCTCCTCCGGCGGCCGCGTGTAGAGCGCGTCCACGTCCGAGAGGAGGAGGAGCAGGTCGGCGTCCACCAGGCGGGCGACGAGCGCCGCCAGCCGGTCGTTGTCGCCGAAGCGGATCTCGTGCGTGGCCACGGTGTCGTTCTCGTTGACGATCGGCAGCAGCCGGAGGCCCAGCAGACGCTCCATGGCGCGTTGCGCGTTCTCGCGGTGGTCGGGTGCGGCGAGGTCGCCGGCCGTGAGGAGCACCTGGCCCGCGACGATCCCGTAGCGGTCGAGGCTCTCCTGGTACCGGAAGATCAGCACGCTCTGGCCCACCGCCGCCGCCGCCTGCTGGGTGGCGAGGTCGGCCGGTCGGTCGTCGAGGCGGAGGAAGGGCATCCCCGTCGCGATGGCGCCGGAGGACACGAGCACGATCTCGGCGCCGTGCGCGTGCACGGACGCGATGGCGTCCACGAGCGGGGCGATCTGCCCGGCGTTCTCCCCGCTGATGGACGACGAGCCGACCTTCACGACGATGCGCCGCGCGGACGCGATGCCCGCGCGCGAGGCCGTGCCCACCCGCTACGCCTTCGCGTCCGAGGACGCGTCCTCGTCCGTCCCGTCCTCGTCCGCCCAGAGGCCGGCCTCGCCCTCGCGCACGAGCTGGGCGCGGGCCTCGGCCTTGGCGTCCATGCGGGCGAAGTAGTCCTCGCGGCGCGCCTGGTTGGTGCGGCGGCTGATCGGGTCGACGCGGGCGTCCGCTCCACGGGGGCTCGTGATGAGCTCCGCGGTCGAGGTGAGGGTGGGCTCCCAGTCGAAGACGATGCCGTCGCCCTCGCCGATGACGACGCTGGATCCGGCCACCGCGCCGGCCTTGAACAGGCCGTCCTCGACGCCGAGCTTGGCGAGCCGGTCGGCGAGGTAGCCGACGGCCTCGTCGTTCGTGAAGTCGGTCTGCTGCACCCAGCGCTCGGGCTTGGTGCCGATGACCCGGTAGATGTCGCCGTAGCTGCCGCCGTCCACGCGGATGACGAACGGCTTCTCGTTGACCGCGCGGGGACGCAGCACGATGCGCGGTGCCTCGGGCTCCTCCGCGGCCTTCGTCCGGGCGTCCTCGACCAGCTCGGCGAGGGCGAAGGAGAGCTGGCGCAGGCCGTCGTGGCTCACCGTGGAGATGTCGAACACGCGGTAGCCGCGGGCCTCGAGCTCCGGACGCACGAGCTCCGCGAGCTCCCGGGCCTCGGGGACGTCGATCTTGTTGAGCGCGATGAGCTGCGGACGCTCGAGCAGCGGCACCTGGCCGTCCGGCACCGGGTACGCGGCGAGCTCCGTGAGGATGATGTCGAGGTCCGAGATGGGGTCGCGTCCGGGATCCAGCGTCGCGCAGTCGAGCACGTGGAGCAGGGCCGAGCAGCGCTCGACGTGGCGGAGGAACTCGAGGCCGAGGCCCTTGCCCTCGCTCGCGCCCTCGATGAGCCCGGGCACGTCGGCGACGGTGTAGCGCGAGTCCGCGACCTCGACGACGCCGAGGTTCGGGTGCAGCGTGGTGAAGGGGTAGTCGGCGATCTTCGGCTTGGCGGCCGAGATGGCGGCGACGAGGCTCGACTTGCCCGCGGACGGGTAGCCCACGAGCGCCACGTCGGCGACGACCTTCAGCTCGAGGACGACGTCGCCCTCGTAGCCGCGCGTGCCGAGCAGCGCGAATCCGGGGGCCTTGCGCTTCGTGGTGGCGAGCGACGCGTTGCCGAGCCCGCCCTGGCCGGCCTCGGCGGCGACGAAGCGCATGCCGGGCGTGGCCATGTCGGCGAGCTCGTTGCCGTCGACGTCCTTGACGACGGTGCCCACGGGGACGGGGAGCTCGAGCGCCTCGCCGAGCGTGCCGTGGCGGTGGTCGCCCATGCCGGGTCCGCCGTTGCGGGACGAGCGGTGGGGCCCGCGGTGGTATGCCAGCAGCGTGGTGACCTGGGGGTCGGCGACGAGGACGATGTCGCCGCCGTTGCCGCCGTTGCCGCCGTCGGGTCCCGCGAGGGGCTTGAACTTCTCGCGGCGGACCGAGACGCAGCCGTTGCCGCCGTTTCCCGCCCGCAGGTGGAGGGTCACGGTGTCGACGAATGTCGCCATGGCTGTCGCTCGTTTCTTCTAGAGGTTTCCCCTGCGGAACGCACGCAAGGGCGGGCCGAGGAGGCCCGCCCTTGATGTGCTGCGCGGCAGTGCCGCCGCAGGGTCCGTGCTGTCGGCCTGCGCTAGGCCGGGACGACGATGTTGACGACCTTGCGGCCGCCCTTGACGCCGAACTCCACCGAGCCGGCGGACAGGGCGAACAGCGTGTCGTCGCCGCCACGGCCGACGTTGACGCCGGGGTGGAAGTGCGTGCCGCGCTGGCGGACGATGATCTCGCCGGCGCCGACGACCTGGCCGCCGAAGCGCTTCACGCCGAGGCGCTGGGCGTTCGAGTCACGGCCGTTGCGGGTAGAGCTCGCGCCCTTCTTGTGTGCCATCTGCTTCTCCCTGCGTTCTCGGTGCTAGTTGATCTCGGTGACCTGGACGCGCGTGAGGTCCTGGCGGTGCCCCTGGCGCTTCTTGTACCCGGTCTTGTTCTTGAACTTCTGGATGACGATCTTGGGACCGCGGAGGTCGTTCAGGATCTCGGCGCTGACGGTGACGTCGGCGAGCTTCGCGGCGTCCGTGGTGATGGTGTCGCCGTCGACGAGCAGGACCGCGGGGAGCACGACCTTGCCGCTCTGCTGGTTCTTGACCCGGTCCATCGTCACGATGGTCCCGACCTCGACCTTCTCCTGCCGACCGCCGGCGCGCACAACTGCGTAAACCACTTTTCCGTACCTGTTTTCTCTCGCGGGCTTGACTCACTAGGGACTTGACGCCCTGTGGCCCGAATCATTGGAGGAAGTCTGCCGCAGGCGCACGACCTCTGGGGATCGGCGCATGCCAGCGACTCACGTTACCGGAACGCCGGACAGGGGTCAAACTCCGTAGACCCCGGGCGTCCTCGGTCGATCATACGCGAGCCGCTGCCCGTCCCGCCGCATGCGCGCCGGGCGCGTCGCGCGTGTCCCGTCCGCTCCCCGGGCCGCCGACGCTGCGCCGCCTGCCTAAGCTCGCAGGATGAGCGTGCTCCTCGATCGACCGGCCTGGCCCGCGCACGGACGGCTCTGGGCGCACCTCGTGAGCGACGCGTCGCTCGAGGAGCTGCACGCCTTCGCCCGGGCGGCGGGCATCCCGGAGCGCGCCTTCGACCGCGACCACTACGACGTGCCCGATGAGCGGCACGCGGAGCTGGTCGCGCGCGGCGCGGAGCCGGTCTCGAACCGCGACCTCGTGCGTCGGCTGCAGGCGAGCGGCCTGCGGGTCACCCAGCTGGAGCGGCGCGCGGCCGGCACCTGACGCGGGGATCGGCGACGGGGACGACGGAGGGCCCGGAGCGTCTGCTCCGGGCCCTCCGTCGTGCGGCCGCCTCGCGGGCGGCCCCCGGGTCAGCTCGCGTCGTCGACCGGGGCCGGCGTCGTCAGCGTCTGCGTCGAGACCCGACGGCTGCGCGACCGCCCCTGTCCGGGCTCCTTGGGCTGCGGCAACGCGTCGAGCACGGAGCCGAGGAGCTGCTCCGCGTCGGCCGAGCTCACGCGGCGCGGGGCCGTGCGGGTGCTCGCGACGGGGATGTCGAGGATCTGCACCGGCTCGAGGCGGATGGCCTCGCGCGGCTCGAGCGTCGACAGTGCGGGCTCCTCCACGGCCGCGTCGGCCGGCGTCGGGTCCTCGGCGGGAGCGGACGGCGCCTCGGCGGCGGGCGCCTGGGCCTCCTGGCGGTCCGACGCCTCGGCGGTCGCGGACGACGCGCGTCCCCGACCCCCGCGGCTCCGACGCGGGCGGTCGCCGCGAGGCTGCTCCTCGACGGGAGCGGACTCGACCGGCGTCGCCGCGTCGGTGCTCTCGTCCGGCGTGCGCACGACGTCCTCGACCCGGCCGATCGCGTCGTTGACCGTCTGGATGGTGCTCGTGGCGATCTTCGCGAGGGCGGAGCGCGCGTCGTCGGTGATGCTGTGCGTGCTGGCCGCGGGCGTGCGCGGCGGCTGCGCCTGGGCGCCGCCGTTCGCGCCACCGCCGCCGTTGCTCCCGTTGCCCCCGTTGCCGGTGCCCTGGTCCTGCTGGCCCTTGCCGCCACGACGGCGACCCTGGCCCTGCACGGGCTCCTGCGGCGTCTGCTTGTGGGCCATGAGCGGGTCGTGGTGGATGATGATCCCCCGCCCGGCGCACGTCTCGCAGTTCTCGGAGAACGACTCGAGCAGCCCGAGGCCGAGCTTCTTGCGGGTCATCTGCACGAGGCCGAGCGAGGTGACCTCGGCGACCTGGTGCTTGGTGCGGTCGCGGCTGAGGCACTCCACCAGGCGGCGGAGCACGAGGTCGCGGTTCGACTCGAGCACCATGTCGATGAAGTCGACGACGATGATGCCGCCGATGTCGCGCAGGCGCATCTGGCGGACGATCTCCTCCGCGGCCTCGAGGTTGTTCTTGGTGACGGTCTCCTCGAGGTTGCCGCCGGATCCGACGAACTTCCCCGTGTTGACGTCGACCACGGTCATGGCCTCGGTGCGGTCGATGACGAGCGAGCCGCCGGAGGGCAGCCAGACCTTGCGGTCGAGCGCCTTCTCGATCTGCTCGCTCACGCGGTGGTGGTCGAACGAGTCCTTCTCGCCCGAGTACGTCTGCACCCGGTCGATGAGGTCGGGCGCCACGCCGCGGAGGTAGCCCTCGATGATCTCCTGGGCGTCGCCGCCGTCGATCACGAGCTCGCGGAAGTCCTCGTTGAAGACGTCGCGGATGATCTTCAGCAGCAGGTCGGGCTCCGAGTGCAGGAGCGCGGGCGCCTGCGCCTTCTCGACCTGGCGGCTGATCTCGGCCCACTGCGACGTGAGGCGCTCGACGTCGAGCTTCAGCTGCTCCTCGGTCGCGCCCTCGGCGGCGGTGCGGACGATGACGCCCACGTTCTCGGGCAGCACCTCCTTGAGCGTCTTCTTGAGGCGCGCGCGCTCGGTGTCGGGGAGCTTGCGGCTGATGCCGTTCATGGACCCGTTGGGCACGTACACGAGGTAGCGGCCGGGGAGGCTCACCTGGCTCGTGAGGCGCGCGCCCTTGTGGCCGACCGGGTCCTTGGTGACCTGGACGAGCACCCGGTCGCCGGGCTTCAGCGCGACCTCGATGCGGCGGGCGTGGTTGCCCGGCCCCTTGTCGGCGTTGGCGGCCTCCCAGTCGACCTCGCCGGAGTACAGCACGGCGTTGCGGCCGCGGCCGATGTCGATGAAGGCGGCCTCCATGCTGGGCAGCACGTTCTGGACGCGGCCGAGGTAGACGTTGCCGATGAGCGACGCCTCGTCGGCGCGGGCGACGTAGTGCTCGACGAGCACCTGGTCCTCCAGCACGCCGATCTGGATCTTGCCGTCGCGCGAGCGGACGATCATGCTGCGGTCGACGGACTCGCGGCGTGCCAGGTACTCGGACTCGGTGAGGACCGGACGGCGGCGTCCGGCGTCGCGGCCGTCGCGGCGGCGCTGCTTCTTGGCCTCGAGGCGCGTGGATCCCTTGATCCGCTGCGGCTCGGTGATGAGCTCGGGCTCGCGCGGCGTGCGGACCTTGACGACCGTGCCGGGCGCGTCGTCGCCGTCGCGGCCCTCCTCGCCGGAGCGGCGGCGCGCGCGGCGGCGGACCGACGGCGAGTCGTCCTCGTCGTCGTGGTCGTCGTCGCGGGTGTCGCGGCCCCGACCGTCGCGTCCGGTGCTGCGGTCCTGGCCGCGGTCCTGTCCACGGCCGCGGCGCGACGAGCGCGAGGGACGCTCGTCGCGGTCGAGGTCGTCGTCCTCGTCACGCGAGTCGTCCCGGCGGTCGTCCCGGCGGTCGTCCCGGCGGTCGTCCCGCTCGCGGCGGGGAGGCAGTGGCGCGATGTCCGGGGCCTGGAAGACGACGGAGAGGGAGCGGACGGTGCGCGTCGGCGCGGCGGGCGCCTCGGCGGCGGGCGCGCCGACCGGCTCGGCCGCCGCGGGCTCGTCGTCCGTCGTCTCGGCGGCGGACTGCTCGGCGGCGGGCGCCTCCTGCTCGGCCGGGACGGCGGCCTTGCGCGGGGCGCGCTTCCGGGGCGCCCGGGCGGCGGGCTGCTCGGCGGCAGCCTCCTCGGAGGCCGCGGGTGCGGAGGCCGAGGCGGACGCGTCGACGCTGGCGTCGTCCGGCTGGGCGACCGCGGGCGCGGATGCGGGGGTGCTCGCGCGGCGGGAGCGTCGGACGACCGGCGCCTCCGTCTCGTCGGGCGTGGACCGGGTGTCGTCGTTCTCGTTCAGGGTGTGGCCCTTCGCTTCGGAGGCGGCGGGACTGCCGCTCGCCTCGGGGGTCGCGGACGCGGAGAGGGCGGGCGTGCCGCCGGTCCCCGTCGCCGCGGTCGTCTCGGCGCGGCGGCCCGTGAGCCGCTCGAAGAGGCTGGGTCGCCTCCTGCCGGTGTTCTCGTCTCTCTCCACCATCTCTGGTGCACTCCTCAACCGGTCGGTACGGCCGCGCCGTACCCCGGTAGCTCTCCGAGTGGATCCCCGCCTACGCGGCTCTCCGTCGATCCTGGTCTGCGACGTCCGGCCCGAGGCTTCGGTCGTGCGCACTGGTACGGAACTGGCCATCCGCCGCCGGCTATGCCGGGTGGCCCGGGTGTGCCCCGGTAAAGACTCTTCATGGCGGTCGTCCCGCGCGGCGGTCCGACCTGCCTGCCAGTATCGCACGCCGACGCCCACCCGGCCGTCAGGGTCGGCGCTCCCCCGTCTGCCATGATCGCCGCATGACCGCGACCCGGGCCCCCGCGCACCCCCGCTCCCTGGCCGTCCTGCTCGTCGTCACGGGCGTCGTCGGCTGGATCGGCGCGTTCGTGCTCGTGCTCGACCGGCTGCACCTGCTGGAGAACCCGGGCGCGTCGCTGTCGTGCGACGTCAACCCGTTCATCTCCTGCGCCACCGTCATCGAGTCGCCGCAGGGATCGCTGTTCGGCTTCCCCAACCCGCTCATCGGCGTGGCCGCATTCGTGGTGCCCATCGTCATCGGCATGGCCCTCGTGGCGGGCGCCCGGTTCGCACGCTGGTTCTGGACGCTGTTCGCGCTGGGGACGTTCGCCGGCTGGGTCTTCGTGACGTGGCTCTTCACCCAGAGCGTCTTCGTCATCGGCGCGCTCTGCCCCTACTGCCTGCTCGTGTGGAGCGCGATGATCCCGCTGTGGTGGGGCACGCTGTCCGCCACCGCCCGTGCGGGGCTCCTGCCGCTGCCCGCGGGGATCCGACGCGCCGCCGACGCCGTGGCGCCGTACACGTGGGCGGTCGTGGTGCTCAACTACGCCATCATCGTCGTCGCCATCATCGCGACGTTCCCGGCCCTCATCCCGACGCTGCTCGGCTGAGCTGCCCGGACGACGACAGGGGCCGACCGGAGATCCGGTCGGCCCCTGTCGTCTGCGGTCCTAGAACCAGAGCGCGAGCTCGCGCGCGGCCGACTCGGGCGAGTCGCTCCCGTGCACGAGGTTCTGCGCCACGGCGAGGCCCCAGTCGCGGCCGAGGTCCCCGCGGATCGTGCCGGGGACGGCGAGCGTCGGATCGGTCGTGCCGGCGAGCGAGCGGAAGCCCTCGATGGCGCGGTTCCCGGCGACGCGCACGGCGACGATCGGGCCCGATTCCATGAACTCGACGAGCGGCGCGTAGAACGGCTTGCCCTGGTGCTCCTCGTAGTGCTGCTCGAGCAGGGCGCGCTCGGCCTGCACCATGCGGAGGTCGACGATCTGGTAGCCCTTGGCCTCGATGCGGCGGAGGATCTCGCCGGTGAGGCCGCGGGCGACGCCGTCGGGCTTGACGAGGACGAGGGTCTCCTGGACGGGAGCGGACATGGGTGCCTCCTACTTGGCGGGAGCCGGCGGCTCGGTGGTCGGTCGGTGGTCGGTGGGGCGGTCGTCGCCCGGCGCGGGGGTGCCGCCCGCCGCGGCCTGCTCGTCGAGCATGGCCTGCTCCCATGCGCCGCGCGCGGCGGCCTTCTCGCGGTCGATCCGGGCGCCCTGCACCATGGCGTAGATCCAGAGGAGCAGGAAGAAGCCGCCGACCGCGAACATGGCGGGGAGCACGAAGCCCGTGAGGACGACGAGCACCTGCACGACCCATCCGGCGCGGATGCCGAGCGGGGTGCGCAGGGCGCCGACGACGGCGAGCATGGCGAGGACGAGCAGGGCGCCGCCGCCGAGCGCGGGGAGCGCCGGCAGGGCCTCGAGGCCGAACGCGACGAGGCTCGCGAGGAACACGACGATGACCTGGAAGCCCATCACGATGGATCCGAGGATCTCGACCGTCGTGCGGGGCGGGCGTGGCCGCCTGGTGCGGGCCGGTCGGCCGTCGGCGCTCACGAGGTCTTCCAGCCCTCGTCGGCGGCGTGGGCGATGGCCTCGCCGACGAGGAGGATCGACCCGGTGACGAGCGCCGCGCCCTTCCCGGTCTCGCCCGCGGAGTCGCGCGCGTCCTCCAGGGCGGTGCGGAGGTCGGGCTCGACCGTGACGCGGTCGCGGCCGACGACGTCGACGACGATGCGCGCCAGCTCGTCGGGATCCACCGAGCGCTCGGACGTGGAGCGCGTGACGATGAAGTGGTCGACCACGGGCGCGAGCTCCCGCACGATGCCCTCCGCGTCCTTGTCCGCGAGCACGCCGATGACGGCCGTGACGCGGTCGAAGGTGAAGTACACGGGCAGCGCGGCCGCGAGCGACGCGGCGCCCGCGGGGTTGTGCGCGGCGTCGACCAGCACGGTCGGCTCGGTGCCGACGACCTGCAGGCGTCCGGGGCTCGTCGCGGTGGCGAGGCCCTCCGCGAGCACGTCGTCGTGGATGGCGTGGTCGCCGCCGCCGAGGAACGACTCGACCGCGGCGATCGCCACCGCGGCGTTCTGCGCCTGGTGCGCGCCGAACATGGGCAGGAACACGTCGCGGTAGGTGCCCGCGAGGCCCTGCACGCTGATCACCTGGCCGCCGACCGCGAGCGTCGTGTCGAGGAGGCGGAAGCGCTCGCCCTCGATCGACCAGGTGGACTCCGTGAGCTCGGCCGCGCGCGTGAGCTCGGCCACGACCTCGGGCACCTGCGCGCTCGAGACGACGTCCGCGGCGGGCTTCACGATTCCGGACTTGGTGCGGGCGATCTCCGCGACGGTGGATCCCAGCCGCTGCGTGTGGTCGAGCGAGACGGGCGTGAAGACGGCGACCTGGCCGTCGCCGACGTTGGTGCTGTCCCACTCGCCGCCCATGCCGACCTCGATCACGGCCACGTCGACGGGCGCGTCGGCGAACGACGCGAACGCGAGCACCGTGAGCGCCTCGAAGAACGTCACCGGCTCCTCGCCCGTGGCGACGAGCTCGCGGTCGACCAGGTCGATGAAGGGCTCGACGTCGGCCCAGTTGCGGCTGAGCGCCTCGTCGGTGATCGGCAGCCCGTCGACGACGATGCGCTCGTTGAAGCGCACGAGGTGCGGGCTCGTGAAGAGGCCCGTGCGGAGGCCCGCGGCGCGCAGGATGCTCTCGGTCATCCGGCTCGTCGAGGTCTTCCCGTTGGTGCCGGTGACGTGCACGATCGGGTACGCGCGCTGCGGGTCGCCGAGCAGCTCGACCACGCGGCGGGTGGCGGACAGGCGCGGCTGCGGCGCCTGCTCCCCCATGCGCGCGAGGAGCGCCTGGTACACAGCGTCGCCCTCGCGCTCGAAGTAGTTCTCGTCGTCGACCTCGCGGCCGGCCACGATCGACTGCTCGGCCTCGCGGCGGAGCTCGGCGGCGTCGTCCGCGAAGAGCTGGTCGTCGCTCAGCCCGTCGACGTCGGGGTCGAGCGCACGGGCCGCGGCGTCGACGCCCTCGTCCGTCTCCGGCTCGAAGTCGTCGTCGCGCCGGGGCTCGTCGTCGTCGAAGGGGCGTCCGCCCCGCTGGTCGCTCATGCTCGCTCCACCTCGATGTACAGGGGCGATCCGCCGCCGACGGTGATGACGGATTCCGTCGCCTGGTCGTCCGCGTCGATCCGCAGCGCCACCGCCAGGGTCTCACGGGCGATGAGGTCGCGGAACCGCTCGGCCTGCGCGGCGCCGGCGGCGTCCAGCCGGATCACCAGGGAGATGCGGTCGCTCACGTCGAGCCCCGCTCCCTTCCGCGCGTCCTGCACGTTCCGCACGACGTCGCGTGCCAGGCCCTCGGCCTCGAGCTCGGGGGTGAGCGCGGTGTCGAGCAGCAGGAAGCCGCCGCCCGGCAGCAGCGCGAGCGCCTGGTCGGCGCGGTCGCCCGCGACCTCCAGGACGAGCTCGTACTCGCCGGCCACGAGCGGCACGCCGCCCGCGACGACCTCGCCGTCGGACTCGGTCCAGTCGCCCGCGCGGGCGGCCTGGATCACCTGCTGCACGCCCTTGCCGAGGCGGGGCCCGGCGACGCGCGCGGCGACGGTGAGGCGGCGCGTGATGCCCGCGTCCGCCGCGCTCGTCGGGGTCAGCTCCACCACGGAGACGGCCTTGACGTTGAGCTCGTCGCGCAGGATGTCCTCGAACCGGGCGAGGCCGTCCGCGTCGTCGCTCACGACCGTGAGGCGCGCGAGCGGCTGGCGGACGCGGAGGCCCGACTGCTTGCGGAGCGACAGCGCGGTCGAGGCGACCTGGCGGACCCGGTCCATCACCTCGACGAGGCGGTCGTCCGCGGGCAGCTCGTCGGGCTCCGGCCAGTCCTCCAGGTGGACGCTGCGACCACCGGTGAGGTCCTTCCAGATGCGCTCGGACACGAGCGGGAGGAGCGGCGCGGCGACGCGCGTCACGGTCTCGAGGACCGTGTACAGGGTGTCGAACGCGCGCGTGTCACCCGCCTCCGTACCCGCCCAGAAGCGGTCGCGGCTGCGGCGCACGTACCAGTTGGTGAGCACGTCGGCGAAGTCGCGGAGCGAGGCCGCGGCCAGCGTCGAGTCGAGCGCGGTCATGTGCTCCGTGACCTCGGTCACGAGGCGGCGCGTGCGGGCCAGGACGTAGCGGTCCAGCACGTCGTCGCTCGTCGTGTCCCGCGTCGCCTCGTACCCGCCCGGCTGCGCGGAGTTGGCGTAGAGCGAGAAGAAGTACCAGGTGCTCCAGAGCGGGAGCAGCACCTGGCGGACGCCCTCGCGGATCCCCTCCTCGGTGACGACCAGGTTGCCGCCGCGGAGCACGGGGCTCGCGAGGAGGAACCAGCGCATGGCGTCGGATCCGTCGCGGTCGAACACCTCGTTGACGTCCGGGTAGTTGCGCAGCGACTTCGACATCTTCTGCCCGTCGTTGCCGAGCACGATGCCGTGGCTCACGACGCTGGAGAACGCCGGGCGCTCGAACAGCGCCGTCGAGAGCGCGTGCAGCGTGTAGAACCACCCGCGGGTCTGGCCGATGTACTCGACGATGAAGTCCGCCGGGCTGTGCTGGTCGAACCACTCGCGGTTCTCGAACGGGTAGTGCACCTGCGCGAACGGCATGGACCCCGAGTCGAACCAGACGTCGAGCACGTCCTCGATGCGGCGCATGGTGCTCTTCCCCGTCGGGTCGTCGGGGTTCGGGCGCGTGAGCCGGTCGATGAACGGGCGGTGCAGGTCGGTCGGGCGCACGCCGAAGTCGGCCTCGAGCTCGTCGAGGCTGCCGTAGACGTCGATGCGCGGGTAGGCCGGGTCGTCGCTCTTCCACACCGGGATGGGGCTGCCCCAGAACCGGTTGCGCGAGATGGACCAGTCGCGGGCGTTGCCGATCCACTTGCCGAACTGGCCGTCCTTGACGTTCTCGGGCGTCCACGTGATGTCCTGGTTGAGGCGCACCATGTCGTCGCGGAAGTCGGTGACGCGCACGAACCAGCTGGAGACGGCCTTGTAGATGAGCGGGTTCTTGCAGCGCCAGCAGTGCGGGTAGGAGTGCTCGTAGCTGGCCTGGCGGATGAGGCGGCCCTGCGCCTTGAGCATGCGCGTGAGCGTCTTCCCGGCGTCGGACCACAGCTCCCCCGCGACGTCGGGCACGGTGTCGACGAATCGGCCGCCCTCGTCGAGCGACAGGATCACGGGGATCCCGGCGGCGGCGCAGACCTGCTGGTCCTCCTCGCCGTAGGCCGGGGCCTGGTGGACGATGCCGGTGCCGTCGGTGGTCGTGACGTAGTCCGCGACGAGCACCTGCCAGGCGTTCTCGGTGCCGAACCTCTCCGTGTCCGCGTAGAAGTCCCAGAGGCGGTCGTAGGCGACGCCCTCGAGCTGGCGGCCGAGCACGGTGCGGGAGACGGCGGCGCGCGCCTCGTCGGCGGACGCGTAGCCGAGGTCCTTGGCGTAGTTCCCGACGAGGTCCTGGGCGATGAGGTACTCGGATCCGAGCACCTCGGCCGCCAGCTGCACGGACGACTCCCGGGGCAGCGCGTCGGGCGCCTCGGCGTCGGGCGTGCCCGCGGGGCCGGCGGGCACCACGGCGTAGGTGACGTCCGGCCCGACCGCGAGCGCCATGTTGGTGGGGAGGGTCCAGGGCGTGGTCGTCCAGGCGAGCGCGCGCACGGCGGTGAGGCCGAGCGACTCCGCCTTGGCGCCCACGAGCGGGAACGTGACGGTGACGGACTGGTCCTGGCGCATGCGGTAGACGTCGTCGTCCATCCGCAGCTCGTGGTTGCTCAGCGGGGTCTGGTCGTGCCAGCAGTACGGCAGCACGCGGAAGCCCTCGTAGGCGAGGCCCTTGTCGTGCAGCTGTTTGAAGGCCCAGATGACCGACTCCATGAAGTCGATGTCGAGCGTCTTGTAGTCGTCCTCGAAGTCGACCCAGCGGGCGGAGCGCGTGACGTAGTCCTCCCACTCCCCCGTGTACTCGAGCACGGAGCGGCGGGCGACGGCGTTGAACGCCTCGACGCCCATCTCCTCGATCTCGCTCTTCTCGGTGATCCCGAGCTGGCGCATCGCCTCGAGCTCCGCCGGGAGGCCGTGCGTGTCCCAGCCGAAGCGGCGGTGGACCTGCCTGCCGCGCATGGTCTGGAAGCGCGGGAAGGCGTCCTTCGCGTAGCCCGTGAGGAGGTGCCCGTAGTGCGGGAGGCCGTTGGCGAACGGCGGGCCGTCGTAGAAGACCCACTCGTCGCATCCCTCGCGCCGCTCGACGGAGGCGCGGAAGGTGTCGTCGCGCTTCCAGAAGGCGAGGATGCCCTTCTCGACGTCCGGGAACCGCGGGCTCGCGGCGACCTGGTCGGGGGCGCTCGGGTCGTCGGGGACGGGACGGGGGTAGGTCATGGCAACTCCTGCGGCGATGAGGATCTCCGCGAGGACGCCCGGATCCCTGATGCGGATCCCCGAGCGCGGTACCACCCCGCTTGCCGCGCGACGCGCGACCACTCTCCTGAGGCGATGACGGGCCCGACCCGTTCGGTTCTACCTTCCCCGCGGACGGGGCTCTCTTCCGAAGGCTCCCCGGTGATGGCCGGATCGGCGCCTGTGCTGACGATCCTAGTGCGCCATCGCGCCGGGATCGGCGAAGCTAGCCGCCGAGCTGGGCCCGGTACGCGTCGGCGCGGTACGGCAGGTCGAACGACTCACGGCCCGCGGTGTCGGGGTGTCCGGCGAGCAGGGTGCGGATGTCGTCGAGCACGCGGGCGCGCTCGTGCTCCGGCAGCACGATGATCCGGCTGATGGATCCGGCGAGGGCCACCACGTCCTCGGGGGTCATGCGGTGCACGTGGGCGAACGAGGCGTGCTCGACCGGGCCGAAGCCGGGGAACGGGCCGGGCTCCGGCGCACGTCCGCCGGGGCGCCGCCCGGCCTCGATGAGGGCGTCGAGCTCGCGGACCCAGTCGACCTCCACGTCCATGACGTTCCCGACCATGCCGAGGCGCCCGCCCGGGCGGAGCACGCGCGGGGCCTCGCGCGCCGCGGCCCCCGCGTCCATCCAGTGCCACGCCTGCGCCACGAGCACGGCGTCCTCCTCGCCGTCGCCCACCGGGATCTCCTCGCCGCTGCCCGCCCGGACGTCGACGCCCGGCGACGCCGCCTGCAGGACCTGCCGCATCCCCGCGTCGGGCTCGACCGCGGTGACGGCGAGGCCGCGCGCGGCGAGCAGGCGCGTGAGCTTGCCGGTCCCCGCGCCCAGGTCCACGACGCGGCGGGCGCCGGCCGGGAGCATCCACTCGACGGCGGCGTCGGGGTAGCCCGGGCGGACCCGGTCGTACTGGTCGGCCACCGATCCGAACGAGGAGGCGAGGGCGGCGAGGTCGGACGGGCCGGGGGCGTCGGAGGTCATGCGGACATCCTCGCCCGCGGGGCCGCGTGCGCGGCGGGGCTCGCCGCGCACGCGGATCCGTTCACCCGAGGCGCGCGCCGCTGCGCTGCAGCCGGCCCGGGTCGAGCTCGATCCCCGGGACGGTGGCCGTGCGGCCCGAGACGTCCGTGACGCGCACCGCGTAGGGGCCCGCGCCGAGCCCCGAGGCGACCCGGTCGCCGTACGTCGTCCGCGACAGCGGGATCCAGCCCGCGCCCGCCCGCACCTCGACCGAGCGCAGCTCCGTCCCGGCGTCCACGACCTGGATCGCCGTCCAGTACGGGTTCGAGCCGTCCTTGACGAGGAAGGCGAGCGGCGGGACCGCGGGGGCCGCGACGGGCGAGTACGAGATCGGGACGATGCCGGCGTCGACGTCGCCGATGGCGCGGAACGCCTCCTCGCTGAGGTCGAGGTGGCCGTGCTCGCACCCGGGGCAGAGGTCGACGACCTCGACGCGCACGGTGCCGCGCGGGCCGGTGACGTCGAGGTAGGTGCCGCACGCGGAGCTGCCGGCGTAGTCGTCGGGGCTGACCGCCACGTCGAGGCGGTCCGTCGGGATCGCCGGGAGGGAGCAGTTCCCGTTCGTCGTGCTGCCGTCGGGTCCGAGGGAGTAGTGCGTGGCCCGGCCGGACCCGGCGGCGACGGCCGACGCGGATCCGGCGGGGCCGACGGTCGCGAGGCCGACGACCGCCACGAGCAGGGCGAGCAGCACGGGGACGAGCCGGTGCTGGCGGCGGAGCGGGCGGGGGCGGGATCCGAGGGGGCGGGGCATGGCGGTCCTTCGCGTCGTCGCGGGAGCGGACGCGGTCGCGCCGCCCGGCCTGGCTACGAGCGGCAGGGCCGGCGACGGCGGAACGGCCCCCAGATGCGTGCGCCGCGCGTCAGGCGAGCGCGGCGGCGAGCGCCGGGCGGAGGGGATCGAGCGCCAGGCGGACGGCGTCCTCGAGCGGGCCGCGGCCGACGCCGTCGCCGGCCCACGCGACGACCGCTGCGGCCGTCGCGGCGGCGACCACGGCGGCGGCGACGCGCACGGGCGCCGCGGACGCCCGGCGGCCGGACGCGCGCGCGATGGCCTGCGCGACGGGATCCACGAGCGGCGCCGCGCGCGCCACCCCCTCCCCCTGCACGTCGGCGCCCAGGCCCATGACCTCGTGCTGCGTGAGGGCGAGCGGCAGCCAGCCCTCGCCGCGGGAGCGGGCGGCGCCGATGAGCGCGTCGACGACGCCGTCGACCGCCGGGCCGCCCGGATCCACCGACGCGAGCGCCTCGCCGCACGCACGCAGGGTGTCGTCGAGCCCCGCCCACAGGAGGTCGGCCTTGGACGCGAAGTAGTTGAAGAAGGTGGCCCGGCTGACCCCGGCGCGCTGGGCGATCTGCTCGACGGTGGTCGCGGCGTAGGTGTTCTCGAGGAAGAGCTCCGCGGCCGCCTCCTCGAGCGTCGCGCGCGACGAGCGGCGCGGGCGGCCGGCGGGACGGGCGGAGGGCATGCGCCCATCCTGGCGCACCGGGGCGCCGCCACCCGCGTATTGTTGGACGCGGTACAGAAACACCCGCACCAGCGCCCCGAGCGGCGCGCACAACGGAAGTCCCCATGATCCCCACCTCGCGCACCCGCGCCCTCGCGGGCCTCGGCGCCCTCGCCGCGACCGCCCTCCTCCTCACCGGATGCACCTCGGCCACCCCCGAGGCCTCGACCACGCCCGTCTCCGGCGGCACCCTCGTCTACGCGTCGGGCGACGCCGAGCCCGAGTGCCTCGACCCGCACGTCGGCGGCAACTACCCGCAGGCGCTCGTCTCCTCCCAGTTCCTCGAGCCGCTGGTGTCGCTCGACGGGAAGGGCGGGATCACGCCGTGGCTCGCCGACAGCTGGACCTGGAGCGACGACGGGCTCGGGCTCGAGCTGAAGCTGCGCCAGGGGGTGACGTTCACCGACGGCACGCCGTTCGACGCGGGCGCGGTGGTCGCGAACATCCGCCACGTGCAGGATCCCGCGACGCTCTCCTCCACCGGCTACCTGGCGCTGCAGGCGATCACGGACGCGACCGCGGTCGACGCCTCCACCGTGCGGCTCACGCTCTCGACGCCCGACAGCGCGCTGCTCGAGTCCCTCTCGCAGCCGTGGCTCGCCATGGAGTCGCCCGCCGGGATCGCCCGCGGCACGGACGCGAACTGCGCGCAGCCCATCGGCACCGGCCCCTTCAGCGTCGAGCGCTGGGACCGCCAGCAGTCGATCTCGCTCGTGCGCAACGACGCCTACTCGTCGCCGCCCGCCGACGCCGCGCACACCGGGCCGGCGTACCTCGAGCGCATCGACTGGCGCTTCCTGCCGGACGCCGCCTCCCGCTACGCGGCGCTGCAGAGCGGCGAGGTCGACGTGATCGACAACGCGCAGCCGGACGCGATCGCCTCGGCCACGGCGGGCGGCGCGCTCGGCGAGCTGGACGCGCCGCGGCCGGGCGCCGCGAACCGCATCGAGCTGAACTCGGGCCAGGCGCCCTTCGACGACGAGCGCGTGCGCGAGGCGTTCATCCGCGCGGCCGACGTCGACGCGGGGATCACCGCACTGTTCCGGGGCACCGCCGAGCGCTCGTACTCGCCGCTCGCGAGCACGGAGCCGGCCGCCGTGTCCGACCCCGACCTCTTCGGCATCGACGCCGACCGCGCGGCCCGGCTCCTCGACGAGGCGGGCTGGTCCGCGAAGGACGCCGACGGGATCCGCACGAAGGACGGCCAGCGCCTCACGCTGCGCTTCCCCGTGAGCACCAACCAGTCGATCCCGGCCGAGCAGTCACTCTTCGAGCAGATCCAGGCCACCACCAAGCAGGTCGGCTTCGACGTGCAGCTCGAGCCCATGGACCTCGCTTCCTGGTACGCGGCGCTCGGCGACGACGCGTACGAGCTCGTGAGCGCGCCGTACACGAAGGCGGGTCCCGACGTGCTCCGGATCCTCTACGACACCTCCGGCATCACGCCCGCGCCGAGCGGCTACTTCGCCAACCACGCCAAGGTGTCGGTGCCGGAGATCGACCAGGCGCTCGCCGAGGCGCGCGCCACGACCGACCTCGACCGGCGGAACGCTCTCTACGCGGACGTGCAGCGTCGCGTGATGGCCGGGCACTGGATCCTGCCGCTCTACGACCAGCAGAACCACTTCCTGCACGGCACCGCTGTCCAGGGCCTGCGTGCCCTGCCGTCGGTCTCCACGCCGACGCTGTACGACACCTGGCTCGCCCGGTGATCCGAGGCCGCGCCGTCCGCGCGTCCGGCTCCCGAGGACCCGCGCTCCTGCGGGCGGTCGGGACCCGGATCGGCGGCGCGGTCCTCGTGCTCTGGGCGGTCGCGACCGTCACGTTCCTGGCGGTGCGGCTGATCCCGGGCGATCCGGCGCAGGCGATCCTCGGCGGCCCCGGCTCGCAGGCGCCGCCCGAGGCGGTCGCCGCGGTGCGCGCCGAGTACGGGCTCGACCAGCCGCTCCTCGTGCAGTACCTCGCGCAGCTCGGCCGGCTCGCGCAGGGCGACCTCGGTCGGTCGTACGCGCTCCGCGAGGACGTCGTGGCGGTGCTCGCGCGGCAGCTGCCGGGCACGCTGCTGCTGGCGGTGCTCGCGCTCGCCGTGGCGTGGATCCTCGCGCTCGGCCTGGCGCTCGTCTCCACCGGCGCCGGACGCCTCGCCGCCGCGGTGGGCGCGGGCGTCGAGATCGTGGCGGCGTCGCTGCCGCACTTCTGGATCGGCGTGGTGCTGATCCTCGTGTTCTCCACCGGGCTCGGCTGGCTGCCGGCCGTGAGCGGACCATCGCCCGCGGGCCTCGTGCTCCCCGTCCTCACCCTCGCGATCCCGCTCGCCGGGTTCCTCGGGCAGATCATGCGCGAGGCGCTGCTCGACGCGCTCGACTCCCAGTTCGCGCTCGCGGCCCGGGCCCGCGGCGAGTCGGAGGCCGGCGTGCGGCTGCGGCACACCCTGCGGCACGCGGCGGCCCCCGGGATCGCGCTCTCCGGCTGGGCGTTCGGCTTCCTCATCTCGGGAGCCGTGGTCGTCGAGCAGATCTTCGCCCGGCCCGGCCTCGGTCGCACCGCGCTCGCGGCCGTGACGAGCCGGGACGTCCCCGTCATCGTCGGCGTGGTGCTCGTCGTGGCGGTGATCTACATCGTGCTCACGGCCGTGACCGACCTCCTCGCGCGGATCGTCGACCCGCGCCTCGTGGATGCGCGCACCGGGCCCGTGCTCGCAGCCGCTCCCGTCCCCGCCGCGGCCTCTCCCGCAGTCGTCTCCGCAGCAGACGCCGACGCACCGGCGGCCGTCCGATGAGCGACCCCCGCGCCGAGACGCTCCTCGCCGCCGCGCCGTCGCGCCCTCCGGTCCGGATCCTGGCCGTCGCCGGGACCGCGGGCGCGGCGATCGTCGTCGTCCTGCTCCTCGCCTCCGCCCTCGCCCCCGGCCTCGTCGCGCCCGGCGACCCGCTCGCCATCGCGCCCCCGGAGGCCTTCCGCGCGCCGGGACCCGGCCACCTCCTCGGCACCGACGAGTCCGGCCGCGACGTGCTCACGCGCGTCGTGCACGGCGCCGGCCCCAGCCTCGTCATCGGCGTGAGCGCCACGGCCATCGGCCTCGGCCTCGGCGCGGTCCTCGGGCTCGCCGCCGCGCTCCTCGGCCGGGTCGCCGACTTCGCCGTCAACCGCGTCATCGAGGTGGTCTTCGCGTTCCCGGGCCTGCTGCTCGCGCTCTTCCTCATCGTGATCCTCGGGCCCGGCATCGGCAGCGCCACCCTCGCCGTCGGGATCTCGGCCGCGCCCGGCTACGCGCGCATCATCCGCGGCCGGGTCATGTCGGTGCGGCGGTCCGCCTACGTCGAGGCCGCGACCGTGCTCGGCCGTCCGCCGCTCGTGGTGCTCGCGCGGCACATCCTGCCGAACACGGCCGCGCCGCTCTTCGTGCTCGGCACGCTGGGCGTCGGCCAGGCGATCGTGTGGGCGTCCTCCCTCAGCTACCTCGGGCTCGGCACCGTGCCGCCGGATCCCGAGTGGGGCGCCATGCTCGCGGCCGGCCGCACGTACATCGGCTCGGCGCCGTGGCTGACCGTGGTGCCCGGCCTCATGATCGTGCTCACCGCCACCGCGTCGACCGTGCTCGGCCGGGCGCTCGAGCGACGGGTGCGCGCGTCGTGAGCGCCGGATCCGGCCGGGCCGCGCCCGCGACGCCGCCCGCCCTGCGCGTCGAGGACCTCCGGGTCTCGTTCGACGGCGTCCCCGTCGTCCACGGGGTCTCGCTGCGGATAGCGCCCGGCGAGTGCCTCGCGCTGGTCGGCACCTCCGGCTCCGGCAAGAGCGTCACCGCCCGGAGCCTCCTCGGCCTCGCGGGCGCGGGCGCCGACGTGCGCGCCGACGTGCTGGAGGTGGGCGGCCGGGACCTGCGCGACGCCGGCCCCCGCGAGTGGCGGCGCGTCCGCGGATCCGGCGTCGGGCTCGTGCTGCAGGACGCGCTCTCCTCGCTCGACCCGCTGCGCCCCATCGGGCGCGAGATCGGCGACGCCCTCCGGATCCACGGGATGCGGGACCCGCGCGCCCGGCGGGCGCGCGTCCTCGAGCTGCTCGAGCGCGTGGGCATGCCGGATCCCGCGACGCGCGTGCACCAGCGCTCGGGCGAGCTCTCGGGCGGGCTGCGGCAGCGGGCGCTGCTCGCGGCGGCCCTCGCGCTGGATCCGCCGCTCCTCGTGGCCGACGAGCCCACGACCGCGCTCGACGCCACCGTGCAGGCCCGCATCATCGACCTGCTCGCCGACCTCCGCACGCGCGGCCAGGCGACCCTGCTCGTCAGCCACGACCTGGCGGTCGTCGCGCGCCTCGCCGACCGCGTCGCCGTCATGCACGACGGCCGCGTCGTCGAGGAGGGCCCGACCGCCGACGTGCTCCGCACGCCCGCGCACCGCCGGACGCGCGCGCTCGTCGCCGCCGTGCCGACGGATGTCCCGCGCAGCGTGGCGCTGTCGGAGGCCCGGATCGACGCGGCCGCCGCATCGTCGACGACGACCGCCGCACCGCACCCGGACGACCGCGTCGTCCTGCGCGCCACCTCGCTGACGCGCTCCTACCGGGGCCCGGCCGGATCCGCCCGCACGGCCGTCGACGACGTGTCCCTCGAGGTCCGCCGCGGCCGCACGCTCGGCCTCGTCGGCGGATCCGGCTCCGGCAAGACCACGGTCGCCCGCCTCCTGCTCGCCCTCGAGGAGCCGGACGCGGGCGACGTCACGCTCGACGACGCGCCGTGGAGCGGCATCCCGGAGCGCGACCGCCGCGGCCGCCGCGCACGCGTCGGCGCCGTCTACCAGGACCCGCTCGCGTCCTTCGACCCGCGCTGGACCGTCGACCGGATCCTCCAGGACGCCCTCGCGGTCGCCGGCCTCCGCGGCGCCGACGCGTTCGACTCCCCCGCGACGCTCCTCGCGCAGGTGGGCCTCGATCCCGCGCTCCTCCGCCGCCGTCCCGCCCGGCTGTCGGGCGGCCAGCGGCAGCGCGTCGCCATCGCGCGCGCCATCGCGGCCCGCCCCGACGTGCTGATCTGCGACGAGCCCGTGTCCGCGCTCGACATCGCCGTGCAGGCGCAGGTGCTCGACCTCCTCGACGAGCTGCAGCGCCGCCTCGGCCTCGGCGTCCTCCTCATCTCGCACGACCTCGGCGTCGTGGCGCACATGAGCGACGAGGTGCTGGTGATGAGCGACGGCCGCGTGGTCGAGCGCGGATCCGCCGACGACGTGCTGACGCGCCCGACGCACCCCGTCACCCGGGCGCTCCTCGACGCCGTCCCCCGGTTGGATCCGGACGCCGCGCCGCGCTGACCGGGCCGGCGCCCCGCGTCACGCCCCGGCGTGCCGGTCGAGGAAGGCGTAGAGCTCGCGGTCGTCCACCCCGGGGAAGGACCCGCGCGGCAGCGGCGCGAGGATGTGCGCGTGGAGCCGCGCGCTCGGCCACGCGCGGTCGCGCCACCGGCCGGCGTCCTCGGGATCCGCGCGCCGGCAGCACGACTCGTCCGGGCACCGCGACACGCTCCGCGCCGTCGTCTCGCGGCCGCGGAACCACTTGGCGTGCGCGAAGGGCACGCCGAACGAGATGGAGTACTCGCCCTCGGCCGTGGATCCCGTCTGCGTCGAGCACCAGAACGTCCCCGCGGGCGTGTCCGTGTACTGGTGGAACTCGGTCGTGCGGTTCGTGCGGTCGAACGCGCCGCGCGCCGCCCACTCCCGGCACACCGGCTGCCCCTCGACGGCGCCCGTCACGTCGACGGGCAGCGGCAGGCCGTCGTTCTCGTACGCCTTGTAGACCGCGCCGTCGCCGCCCACGCGCAGGAAGTGCACGCGGAGGTCGAGGTGCGTCGTGCTGATGTTCGTGAGCCGCAGCGCCGCGGCCTCGTGCGTGACGCCGAACGCGTCGCGGAAGTCCTCCACCGCGAGGTCGCGCCGCGCCTTGGCCTCCGCGAGGAACTCCACCGACTGCGTCAGCGGCATGAGGCACGCGGCCGCGAAGTAGTTGATCTCCAGCCGCTGCCGCAGGAAGTCGGCGTAGCTCGCGGGCTCCTCGTGGCCGAGCACGCGGTGCGCCATCGCCTGCAGTGCCATCGAGCGGAGGCCGTGGCCGCCGGGGATGGAGGCGGGCGGCAGGTAGATCCGCCCCTCGCCGAGGTCGGTGACGGAGCGCGTCGACCGCGGCAGGTCGTCCACGTAGATCAGCTCGAACCCGAGCCCCTCGGCCATGCGGCTGACGCTGCGGTGCGAGAGCGCCCCGCTGCGGTGGCCGACGTCGGCGAGCATCCGCTCGGCCAGCTCCTCGATGGCGGGGATGTGGTTGTGGCGCTCGCGCATCATGAGCCGCTGCTCGGTGTTCGCCCGCCGCGCCTCCTCGGGCGTCGCGATCGACTCGCGCTCGCGTCGCGCGAGCTCGCGGTGCAGCCCCACGAGCGCCTCGAGCGTCTCCTGCGGCAGCGCCCTGCTCGCGGGGACGGCCGGCAGCCCGAGCGAGCCGTACAGCGACGAGCGCTGCGCCCGGTCGAGCTCGATCTCCAGGGCCGAGCGCGCGTCCGGCGCGTCGGCGGCGAGCAGGTGCGTGACGTCGACGCCGAGCGCGCCGGCGATCCTCCCCAGCGTCGACAGCCGCGTCTCGCGCCGGCCGTTCTCGATCATGCTCAGCTGGCTCGGCAGGATCCCCGCCCGCTCCCCCAGCGCCTGCAGCGTCAGCCCGGCGCCCTTCCGCGCGTGCCGGATGCGCCGGCCGATGACGAGCTGGTCCATGCATTCACCTCTCCGTGAACATCCGCCATTCTTCACGCCGACGGATCCCCGAACCCCATCCTGGCGCGCCACAGGCTGGAACAACAGACCGATCGACGAGGACGGACCGACATGACCAGCATCCAGGACGCACCCCCGCTCACCGACGACCGCCCGCGCGGCGACCGGACCGACACCGGCACCGGCACCGGCACCGGCACCGGCACCACCGCGCCCGACGCCCGCCCGCTCCCGCCCGGCGCGGCTGCCCCCGCGCGCTGCCGCGACCCCCGCGTCGCGGAGTGGGTCGCCGCCGTCGCCCGGCTCACCCTCCCCGACCGGGTCGTCTGGTGCACGGGCAGCGTCGCCCAGTACGACCGCCTCACGCGCGAGATGGTCGACGCCGGCACGCTCATCCGGCTGAACCCCGAGTGGCGCCCGCACAGCTTCCTCGCGCGCAGCGACCCGGCCGACGTCGCGCGCGTCGAGGACCGCACCTTCATCTGCTCACGGGACGAGGCCGACGCCGGCCCCACGAACAACTGGCGCGACCCCGCCGAGACGCGCGCCGAACTCCGGGACCTCTTCGCCGGATCCATGCGCGGCCGCACCCTCTACGTCGTCCCGTTCTCCATGGGCCCGCTCGGCGGCGCGATCTCGCAGCTCGGCGTGCAGATCACCGACAGCCCCTACGTCGTCGCCAGCATGGCCCTCATGACCCGGATGGGCGACGACGCGCTCCGCCTCATCGGCCCGGACACGACGTGGGTGCGCGCGCTGCACGGCCTCGGGGCGCCGCTCGTCGACGACGACGGGATCCGCCACCCCGACGTGCCGTGGCCGCACAACGCCGACAAGCGCATCTGCCACTTCCCCGAGGATCGCGAGATCATCTCGTTCGGCTCGGGCTACGGCGGCAACGCGCTCCTCGGCAAGAAGTGCTTCTCGCTCCGCATCGCGTCCGTGATGGCGCGCGACGAGGGCTGGCTCGCCGAGCACATGCTCCTCATCCGGATCACGAGCCCGGAGGGCCGGCGCTTCCACGTCGCGGCCGCGTTCCCGTCGGCGTGCGGCAAGACCAACCTCGCGATGCTGACGCCCACGATCCCTGGCTGGACGGTCGAGACGCTGGGCGACGACATCGCGTGGCTCCGCCCCGACGTGCAGGGCCGCCTCCGGGCCGTGAACCCCGAGCGCGGGCTCTTCGGCGTGGCCCCCGGCACGGGCGAGGCCACGAACCCCGTCGCCATGGCGACCATCTGGGGCAACGCGATCTACACGAACGTCGCCCTCCGCCCCGACGGCGACGTGTGGTGGGAGGGCATGACGCCGACGCCGCCCGCGGGCCTCGTCGACTGGCAGGGGAAGCCGTGGTCGCCCGGATCCGGCACCCCCGCCGCGCACCCGAACGCGCGCTTCACCGTGGGCCTGGAGCAGTGCCCGTCGCTCGCGGACGACTGGGACCACCCCGACGGGGTCGTGGTCGACGCCATCCTCTTCGGCGGCCGGCGCGCCACGAACGTCCCGCTCGTCGCGGAGGCGGACGACTGGGAGCACGGCGTCTTCGTCGGCGCGACCATGGCGTCGGAGCGGACGGCCGCCGCCGAGGGCCGGGTCGGCGAGCTCCGCCACGACCCCTTCGCGATGCAGCCGTTCTGCGGCTACGACATGGCCGACCACTGGCGGCACTGGCTGGAGGTCGGACGAGGCCTCGGCGCCGGCGCGCCGCGCGTCTTCCAGGTCAACTGGTTCCGCAAGGGCGAGGACGGCTCGTTCCTCTGGCCGGGCTTCGGCGAGAACGCGCGCGTGCTCGAGTGGATCGTGCGGCGCGTCGAGGATCGCGTGCCCGTCGTACCGACCCCGGTGGGCGGCCTGCCCCTGCCGGAGGACCTCGACGTCGAGGGGCTCGACCTCGCCGACGGGGCGCTCGAGCAGCTGCTCGCGCTGGATCCGGCGCTCTGGCTCGAGGAGCTCGACGCCGTGGACGCGCACTTCGCGCGCTTCGGCGGCCGCGTGCCCGCGGAGCTGACGGCCCGACTCGACCGGATGCGCCGGGCCTTCCGGGAGACCGCGGCGCCCGCGCCCGCCTAGCCGGGAGGCCGGATGCGCGGGTCGTCGCCGCCCCCCCCCCCCCCCCCCGCATCCGGCCTCCGCGCCCCCATCCGGTAGCGTGGATCCCGCACAGAAGGCACCTCACCATCGACACGGTGCCGTCCACACTGAGGGAACCGGAGCACGCATGGCAGACGAACGACGTCCGGACACCGCGCAGGGCACGGCCGCACCGGTCACCCGGGTCCCCGACAAGCCGGCCCTCGAGGGCCTCGAGGCGAAGTGGGGCGGCCGCTGGCAGGCCGACGGCACGTACGACTTCCGCCGCGACGAGGCCGCCGCCGGCACCGTCTTCTCCATCGACACCCCGCCGCCCACGGCGAGCGGATCCCTGCACATCGGCCACGTCTTCAGCTACACGCACACCGACGTCGTCGCCCGCTACCGTCGCATGCGCGGCGAGAGCGTCTTCTACCCGCTGGGCTGGGACGACAACGGACTCCCCACCGAGCGCCGCGTCCAGAACTTCTACGGCGTCCGCTGCGACCCGACGCTCCCCTACGACCCGGATTTCCGGCCCTCCGAGACCGGCGGCACGTCGAAGCCGGGCGACCAGCAGCCCATCTCCCGCCGCAACTTCATCGAGCTGTGCGAGCGCCTCACCGAGGAGGACGAGAAGCAGTTCGAGGACCTCTTCCGCACGCTCGGCCTGAGCGTCGACTGGCGCCAGAGCTACCGCACCATCGGCGCCGAGGCGCAGGTGGCCTCGCAGCGCGCGTTCCTCCGCAACCTCGCCCGCGGCGAGGCGTACCAGGCCGACGCCCCCACCCTCTGGGACGTCACCTTCCGCACCGCGGTCGCGCAGGCCGAGCTCGAGGACCGCGAGCAGCCGAGCGCCTACCATCGCCTCGCGTTCCACCGCCCCGACGGCGACGACGTGATCATCGACACCACGCGCCCCGAGCTCCTCGCGGCGTGCGTCGCCCTCGTCGCGCATCCCGACGACGAGCGCTACCAGGGCCTGTTCGGCACCACGGTCACGACGCCCGTCTTCGGCGTCGAGGTGCCCGTGCTCGCCCACCACCTCGCGCAGCCCGACAAGGGATCCGGCATCGCCATGGTCTGCACCTTCGGCGACCTCAACGACGTCGTCTGGTGGCGCGAGCTGCAGCTGGAGAACCGCGCGATCGTCGGCTTCGACGGCCGCATCGTCTCCGAGGCGCCCGCGGCGATCACGTCGGAGGCCGGCCGCGAGGCCTACGCCGCCCTCGTCGGCAAGACCGTCTTCTCCGCGAAGGCGGCGATGGTCGAGCTCCTCACGGAGTCCGGCGAGCTCATCGGCGAGCCACGCAAGATCACCCACCCCGTGAAGTTCTACGAGAAGGGCGACAAGCCCCTCGAGATCGTCTCCACCCGCCAGTGGTACATCCGCAACGGCGGCCGGGACGAGGAGCTGCGACAGGGCCTCATCGGCCGCGGCCGCGAGATCGGCTTCGTGCCCGACTTCATGCGCGTGCGCTATGAGAACTGGGTCGGCGGCCTCAACGGCGACTGGCTCGTCTCCCGCCAGCGCTTCTTCGGCGTCCCGCTGCCCGTCTGGTACCCGCTCGACGCCGACGGCAACCCGGAGTTCGAGAAGGCCATCACGCCCACCGAGGACCAGCTGCCCGTGGACCCGTCCTCGGATCCCGCGCCCGGCTACACCGAGGACCAGCGCGGCATGCCCGGCGGCTTCCAGGGCGAGCTCGACGTCATGGACACCTGGGCCACCTCCTCGCTCACCCCGCAGCTCGCGGGCGGCTGGGAGCGCGACCCGGAGCTGTTCGACCTCGTCTTCCCGTTCTCGATGCGCCCGCAGGGCCAGGACATCATCCGCACGTGGCTCTTCTCCACGGTCCTCCGCGCAGAGCTGGAGCACGGGACGGCGCCGTGGACGACGGCCGCGATCTCCGGCTGGATCCTCGACCCCGACCGCAAGAAGATGTCGAAGTCCAAGGGCAACGTCGTGACCCCCGCGGCCACGCTCGAGCAGTTCGGCTCCGACGCGGTGCGCTACTGGGCCGCCTCCGCCCGCCTCGGCGTCGACGCCGCGATGGACCCGCAGAACCCGACGCAGATCAAGATCGGCCGCCGGCTCGCGATCAAGGTGCTCAACGCCGCGAAGTTCATCCTCTCGTTCGAGGCGCCCGAGGGCGCCCGCGCCACCCACGCCATCGACGTCGGCATGCTCGCCGCCCTCGCCGAGGTCGTCGAGACGGCGAGCACCGCGCTCGAGGAGTACGACCACGCCCGCGCGCTGGAGGTCACGGAGAGCTTCTTCTGGACCTTCTGCGACGACTACCTCGAGCTCGTCAAGGACCGCGCCTACTCGGCCGACGCCGACCCGGCCGACCGGGGATCCGCGGTCGCGGCGCTCCGCGAGGCACTCGACGTCCTGCTGCGCCTGTTCGCGCCCTTCGTGCCGTTCGCGGCGGAGGAGGCGTGGAGCTGGTCGCACGACGGCTCGATCCACACCTCCGCGTGGCCGACCGCGCCGACGCCCGATGCCCCGGCCACCGGCGGCGCGCCCGACCCGCGGCTGCTGGCCCTCGCCGGCCGCGCGCTCGTGGGCATCCGCCGCGCCAAGACCGACGCCAAGGCCTCGCAGAAGACGCCCGTCGCCGAGGCGGTCGTCTCCGCGTCGCCCGAGGACATCCGCTCGCTCGAGCTCGTGGCGCGGGACCTCCGCGCCGTGGGCCGCATCACCGACCTGACCTTCACCGAGGGGGACGGCCCCGCCGTCACCCGCATCACGCTCGCCCCCGTCGAGCAGCCCGAGGAGAACCGCGCATGACCATCTCGATCCGTCCCGTCCGCGACGGCGACTTCTTCCCCTGGTTCGACCTGTTCGCGGGCTACGCCGAGTTCTACGGCACCGAGCTCACGGACGAGGCCGCCGTGCTGGCCTGGAGCCACCTCATCGACGACGCGCACGCGAGCTCCGCGCTCGTCGCCGTCGACGACGCTCACGAGGGCGCCCTCGTCGGCCTCGCGCACTTCCACCGCTTCTCGCGCCTGGCCCGCGGCACCGACGGCCTCCTCGTCGACGACCTGTACGTGCGGGAGATCTCGTGCCGCCAGGGCGTGGGCGAGCAGCTCATCGCCGCGGCCGCCGAGGTCGCGCGCCGGGACGGCGCGAGCATGCTCCGCTGGATCACCGCCGAGGACAACGCGGACGCGCAACGCCTCTACGACCGGGTCGCCCGCCGCACCACGTGGGTCACCTACGAGCAGGACGTCTGATGCAGCTCGGCACGCGCTGGCCCGTCGGCGGCGTAGCCCCGGCGGACCTGCCCGAGGTCGTCCTCCTCGCCGTGAAGACGGTCGAGTCCGACGTCGTCGGCCTCGAGACCGACACCTCGCAGTGGCGCTGGACGCTCACGTGGCTCGAGCGGAAGCCCGTCGTCGAGCTCGACGACGGCACCGTGATCCGCTACGACCCGGTCGAGGACGCGGCGACCATCACGATCCCCGGCGAGTCGACGGACGACCCCTTCGACGACTGACCGCACGCCGCGTCAGCGCCGGGCGAGGATCTCGCCGTGCGGCATCGCGAGGAAGCCGTCGTCGTCCGCGGCCCACTCCTGCCAGCCGGCGCGGATGGCCCGCAGGTCGTCGTCCGTCGCGAACCCGCCATCGCGGGCCTGCCCGGCGAACGCCGACGCGACCGCGCGGTCGGCCCACGCGCCGCCCCACCAGGCCCGCTCGTCATCCGAGGAGAAGCACCAGACGGACGCGCTCGACGCGATCTCCGTGAAGCCCGCCTCCCGCGCCCAGGCCTTCAGCCGGGATCCCGCGTCGGGCTCGCCGCCGTTCGCCCGGTGGACCGGCAGGTACACGTCCGCCCAGAGCCGCAGCCCGTCCGACTCGGGGAACAGCGCCACCTTCGAGTAGATGACGTCGCGCGCCGCCACGAGCCCGCCGGGACGCGTGACGCGGCGCATCTCCGCCAGCGCGCGGACGGGATCGCCGACGTGCTGCAGCACCTGGTGCGCGTGGACGACGTCGAACGACGCGTCCGCATAGGGCAGCCCGTACACGGATCCCGTGACGAACTCGACGTTCGCCGTGCCGCGCGACTCCGCGAGCTCGGCGGCCTGCCGCACGACGTCCTCGGACATGTCGAGGCCGACCACGCGCCCCGGCGCGACGAGGTCGGCGAGCTCGACCGTGATGGTGCCTGGACCGCTGCCGACGTCCAGCACGTCCAAGCCCGGGCGCAGGTGCGGTTCCAGGTAGGCGGCGGAGTTCCGGACGGTGCGCGCGCTGTGCACGCGGAGCACGCTCTCGTGGTGGCCGTGGGTGTATCGCTCGATCTTCACCCTCCGAGCCTAGGTCGCCGCCCGGCCTAGGTGTACTGAGTCATCACGTTGGTGACACTCGGGCCGCGGGCGTCAGCCCGTGGCTCGAGTGGATTCGTTCAGTGTTGTAGTGCTGGATCCACGGATCAAGGGCGTCGGTTCTGGCTTGGTTGCTGGTGAAGGGTTGCCGGTAGGCCCACTCGGTCGCGAGGGTGCGGTTGAAGCGTTCGACCTTGCCGTTCTGCCAGGGGCAGTGCGGGCGGATGAACTTCTGCCTCGCACCGAGCTGCGTGACCGCGTTCTGGAACGCGGCCGAGTGCCGGTAGGCGAACGCGTTGTCCGTCAGGACCCGTTCGATGCGGGTGATGCCGTGCTCGGCGAAGTACGCCGCGGCCCGGGTCAGGAACCCTGCCGCGGTCACGCCCTTCTCGTCCGGGTGGATCTCCGCGTAGGCGAGGCGGGTGTGGTCATCGACCACGGCGTGGACGTAATCGAACCCGATCCCACGACCACGAACCTGTTCGCTGCGGCCATGCGCCCGCCAGCCGCCGCCGTCCGGGATCCGGCCGAGCTTCTTCACGTCGACGTGGATCAGGTCGCCGGGATGCTCATGCTCGTACCGGTTTGCCGTCGACCGGGATGCCCGGATCACGGCCCCGGTGACGGGGTCCAACCATGCCAACGGCGGTGCCCCGTGCCGCCGCAGGACGCGGGAGATCGTGCGGGCTGGAACACCGGTCACCGGCGCCAACCGGGCAGGACCTGATCGCAATCGGGTCCTCGCTTCCACGACGGCTCGTTCTCGTTCCGGGCTCGTCCTCGTCGGCACCCGTCTCGGCCTCGAGGACCGGTCCGACAAGCCTTCGAAACCCTCGGACCGGAACCGATTCACCCACCGATGCGCGCACTGACGCGACACACCGAGTTCGCGCGCGACATGCGAGACCCGCCGACGATCCTCGACCACCCGCCGCACGAGGAGAACCCTCCCGTGAACCGTCAGACGAGCATTAGCGTGGGACATCGAGGCCTCCTGGCAGTGGCAGAACTAGACAGCTCCATCAAGCCAGGAGGCCTCCTCACACGCCCCGAAGTGTCACCAACGTCATGGCCGGGTACACCTAGGCTCGGAACATGACGACGCCCGCGAACCCCTTCCTCGAACCGAGCTCCCTCCCCTCCGGCATGCCGCCCTTCGCCGACATCCGCGAGGAGCACTTCCGCCCCGCGTTCGAGGCGGGCATCGCCGAGCACCTGGCGGAGGTCCGCGCCATCGCGGAGTCGACCGAGCCCCCGACGTTCGAGAACACGCTCGTCGCGCTCGAGCGGTCCGGCCGGATCCTCGACCGCGTCGGCCACGTCTTCTTCACCCTCACCTCGTCCGACAGCTCCCCCTTCACGCGCGAGCTCGAGGCGGAGATCGCCCCCGAGCTCGCCGCGCACGAGGACGCGATCCGCCTCGACTCCGCGCTCTACGCCCGCATCCGCGCCGTCCACGACGCGCGCCACGAGTCGGGCCTCGACGCGGAGTCCGTCTACCTCGTCGAGCGCTACCTGGCCGAGTTCACGATCGCGGGCGCGGGCCTCGACGACGACGCGAAGGACCGCCTCCGCGACCTCAACCGCCGCCTGTCGGTGCTCACCACGCGCTTCGAGTCGAACCTGCTCGAGGACACCAACGACCTCGCGGTCGTCGTCGACGATCCGGCCGAGCTCGACGGCCTGGGCGCGGGCGCCATCGCGGCCGCCGCGCAGGCCGCCACCGACCGAGGCCTCGACAGGAAGCACCTCATCACGCTGGTGCTGCCGACCGGCCACCCGTACCTGTCGCAGCTGGCGGACCGGGGCCTCCGCCAGCGGATCATGGACGCGTCGCTCGCCCGCGGCGCACGGGACAACGAGCACGACAACCGTCCGCTGGTGCTCGAGATCACCCGCCTCCGCGCCGAGCGCGCCGCCCTCCTCGGCTTCCCGACCCACGCCGCCGCGGTCACCGCCGACCAGACGGCCCGCACTCCCGAGGCCGTCGCCGACATGCTCGGCCGCCTCGCCCCGGCCGCGGCCCGCAACGCCCGCGCCGAGGCCGTCGAGCTGCAGCGCGTGATCGACCGCACGCAGGAGGAGCGCGGCGAGCCGACGTTCGAGCTCGCCGCCTGGGACTGGGCGTTCTACAGCGAGAAGGTGCGCACGGAGCGCTACGACGTCGACACCGAGCGCATGCGCCCCTACCTCGAGGCGGAGCGCGTCCTCCATGACGGCGTGTTCCGTGCCGCGACCGCGCTCTACGGCGTCACCTTCGCCGAGCGCGACGACATCGTCGCGTACCACCCGGACGCGCGCGTCTTCGAGGTGCGCGACGAGGACGGCTCGCCCGTCGGCCTGTACGTCCTCGACCTGCACACGCGCGACTCGAAGCGCGGTGGCGCGTGGATGAACCCGCTCATCTCGCAGAGCGCCCTCCTCGACACGCCCACGGTCGTGCTGAACAACCTCAACGTCCCGAAGCCGCCCGCCGGCCAGCCCACGCTCCTCAGCTACGACGAGACGAACACGCTCTTCCACGAGTTCGGCCACGCGCTGCACGGCCTCTTCGCCCGCGTGACCTACCCGCGCTTCGCCGGTACGAGCGTGTTCCGCGACTTCGTCGAGTTCCCCAGCCAGGTGAACGAGATGTGGATGCTGTGGCCCGAGATCCTCGCCTCCTACGCCGTGCACCACGAGACGGGTGAGCCCATGCCCGACGACCTCGTCGCCGCCGTGCAGGCCTCCTCCGCGTTCAACGAGGGCTTCCTCACGAGCGAGTACCTGGGTGCCGCGCTCCTCGACCAGGCGTGGCACCGGATCGGCGTCGACGACGACGTGGAGGACGTCGACGTGTTCCAGGCCGAGGCCCTCGCCGCCGTGGGGCTCGACGTCCCGGCCGTCCTCCCCCGCTACGCGTCGAGCTACTTCCAGCACACCTTCGCGGGCGGCTACGACGCCGGCTACTACTCCTACATCTGGAGCGAGGTGCTCGACGCCGACACCGTCAGGTGGTTCCACGAGAACGGCGGCCTCACGCGCGAGAACGGCGACCGGTTCCGCGCGCGGCTCCTCGGCGTCGGCGGCTCGAAGGACCCGCTGGAGGCCTACCGCGACTTCCGCGGCCGCGACGCGGTGATCGAGCCGCTGCTCGCGCGCCGGGGCCTCGCCGACTGACCCCGCCCCGCACGACGAGAGCGCCGCGCCCCTCACGGGGTGCGGCGCTCTCGTCATCTCCCGGCGAGGGGCTCGATCAGGCGGACTTCTCCGCGCGGAGCATCGACGCGCGCGGCACGATGGTGGGCGCGGCGTTCTGCACGACCGACTCGCGGGTGATGACCACACGACCCACCTCGTCGTCCGAGGGGATGTCGAACATGATCGGCCCGAGCACCTCCTCGAGGATGGCGCGCAGGCCCCGGGCGCCCGTCTGCCGGAGGACGGCCAGGTCGGCGATCGACTCGAGGGCGCCCTGCTCGAACTCCAGCTCCACGCCGTCGAGCTCGAACATGCGCTGGTACTGGCGGACGAGCGCGTTGCGCGGCTTGGTGAGGATCTCCATGAGCGCGCGCTGGTCGAGCTGCGTCACCGTCGTGACGACGGGGAGGCGCCCGATGAACTCGGGGATGAGCCCGAACTTGTGCAGGTCCTCCGGCAGCACCTCGCCGAACACGTCGGCGTTGACGTCCTTGCGGTGCAGCGGGGCGCCGAAGCCGATGCCCTTCTTGCCCGCGCGCTGGCTGATGATGTCCTCGAGCCCGGCGAAGGCGCCCGCGACGATGAACAGCACGTTGGTCGTGTCGACCTGGATGAACTCCTGGTGCGGGTGCTTGCGTCCGCCCTGCGGCGGGACCGAGGCGACCGTGCCCTCGAGGATCTTCAGCAGCGCCTGCTGCACGCCCTCGCCCGACACGTCGCGCGTGATGCTCGGGTTCTCCGCCTTGCGGGCGATCTTGTCGACCTCGTCGATGTAGATGATCCCGGTCTCGGCGCGCTTCACGTCGTAGTCCGCGGCCTGGATGAGCTTGAGGAGGATGTTCTCCACGTCCTCGCCGACGTAGCCCGCCTCGGTGAGGGCGGTCGCGTCCGCGACCGCGAAGGGCACGTTCAGCCGCTTCGCCAGCGTCTGCGCCAGGTAGGTCTTGCCGCAGCCGGTGGGCCCGATGAGGAGGATGTTGCTCTTGGCGATCTCGATCTCGTCGCCCACGGTCTCCGCCGGCCCGATCGTGCTGACGGCTCGGACGCGCTTGTAGTGGTTGTAGACCGCGACGGACAGCGCGCGCTTGGCGGCCTCCTGCCCGATGACGTACTCGTCGAGGAAGCCGAAGATCTCCTTCGGCTTCGGGAGGTCGAACTCGCCGGTGGTCTCCTCGCTGGCCTCGGCCAGGCGCTCCTCGATGATCTCGTTGCAGAGCTCCACGCACTCGTCGCAGATGTAGACGCCCGGTCCCGCGATCAGCTGCTGGACCTGCTTCTGGCTCTTCCCGCAGAAGGAGCACTTGAGCAGATCCGCGCTCTCGCCGATGCGTGCCATGAATTCCTCCCCGGAAACCGTGCGATGTGGAACGAGCCTAACCCGAGCGCCCGACATCTTCCGGACCCCTGGGGGCGCGGCCCGTCGGAGGACCCGATGTGCGACACTCCGCCGTCACACTGCGCAACACGAGGGAACGCTCCCGGCTGCGTCGCCCACCATGTCCGCATGACAGACGACACCCCTGCCGCATCCCCCGACGCGCTGTCCTTCGCCTACTGGGTCCCGAACGTCTCGGGCGGCCTCGTGACGAGCGACATCGAGCAGCGCACCCACTTCGACTTCGACTTCAACGTCCGCGTGGCGCAGCTCGCCGAGCGCAACGGCTTCGACTACGCACTGAGCCAGGTGCGGTACGCCGCGTCCTACGGCGCCGACCAGCAGCACGAGTCGACGTCGTTCTCGCTCGGCCTCCTGCTCGCCACGGAGCGGCTCAAGGTGATCGCGGCCGTGCACCCGGGGCTCTGGCATCCGGGAGTGCTGGCCAAGTGGATCATCACGGCCGACCACATGTCGCACGGGCGCGCCGCCGTGAACGTCGTGTCCGGGTGGCTGAAGGACGAGTTCGTCGGGTTCGGCGAGCCGTGGCTCGAGCACGGGGAGCGCTACCGCCGCACCGAGGAGTTCATCCGCGTGCTCCGCGGCCTCTGGACGGAGAAGGACTTTACGCACCTGGGCGACTTCTACCGGATCCACGACTTCACGCTCAAGCCGCCGCCCGTCGACGTGCCCGGCCGCGCGCACCCGGAGATCTTCATGGGCGGCAACAGCACGGACGCCCGCGAGATGGGAGGCCGCGTCACCGACTGGTACTTCTCCAACGGCAAGGACTTCGCGGGCTTCGAGGAGCAGCGTGCCGACGTGCTCGCCTCGGCGCGCGCCGTCGGCCGCACCGAGCGGGTCAGGTTCGGCCTCAACGGCTTCGTCATCGCGCGCGACACCGAGCAGGAGGCGCAGGACGTGCTCGAGGAGATCATCGCGAAGGCGAACCCCGACGCCGTCGAGGGCTTCCGCCAGGCGGTCAAGCAGGCGGGCGCGTCCACCGGGGACGGCAAGGGCATGTGGTCGGACTCCACCTTCCGCGACCTCGTGCAGTACAACGACGGCTTCCGCACGGGCCTCATCGGCACGCCGGAGCAGATCGCGCGCCGCATGATCGAGTACCGCAAGCGCGGGGTCGACCTGCTGCTCCTCGGATTCCTGCACTACCTCGAGGACATCGAGCAGTTCGGCACGCAGGTGCTGCCGATCGTGCGGGAGCTCGAGCGGGAGGCGATCGAGCGGGGCGAGCTGCGGGAGCCCGCCGCCTGATCCACCCGGCACGCGGAAGGGGCGATCGGCATCAGCCGACCGCCCCTTCGTCCGTGCGGGCCTAGCGGGCGGGGATCGCCGCCGTCAGGTTCTTGCGCGAGGTGAGCACCTGGTCGATGAGGCCGTACTCCAGCGCCTCGTCCGCGCCGAGGATCTTGTCGCGCTCGATGTCGCGGTTGATCTGGTCGCGGTCGCGCTTGGTGTGCTTCGCGAGCGTGTCCTCGAGCCAGGAGCGCATGCGCATGATCTCCGCGGCCTGGATCTCGATGTCGGAGGCCTGGCCGCCGCTGGACTCGCCCGTGGCGGGCTGGTGGATGAGCACGCGGGCGTTCGGGAGCGCGAGGCGCTTGCCGGGCGCACCGCCCGCGAGCAGCACGGCGGCGGCCGAGGCCGCCTGACCGAGGCACACCGTCTGGATCTGCGGCGAGACGTACTGCATCGTGTCGTAGATGGCGGTCATGGCCGTGAACGAGCCGCCGGGCGAGTTGATGTACATGACTATGTCGCGGTCGGGGTCCATCGACTCGAGCACGAGCAGCTGGGCCATGACGTCGTCGGCCGACGCGTCGTCGACCTGCACGCCGAGGAAGATGATGCGGTCCTCGAAGAGCTTCGCGTACGGGTCCTGGCGCTTGTAGCCGTAGGCCGTGCGCTCCTCGAAGCTGGGGAGGATGTACCGCGACGACGGGCTCGTGGCGGTGGAGCCGGCGCCGCGGGCGCCGCCGAAGGTGGGGAATTCCATGTTCTTCTTCTCTGCCTGTCTCTTCTGTCGCGGGCTCTAGGAGGTCTCGGTGCCGCCGCCGCCGACGACGTCGGTCGCGGATTCGCGGATGTGGTCGACGAAGCCGTACTCGAGGGCCTCCTGGGCGGTGAACCAGCGGTCGCGGTCGCCGTCCTCGTTGATCTGCTCGACGGTCTTGCCGGTCTGGCCCGCGGTGATCTCGGCGAGCCGGTGCTTCATCGCGAGGATGAGCTGGGCCTGCGTCTGGATGTCGCTCGAGGTGCCGCCGAAGCCACCGCTCGGCTGGTGCAGGAGCACGCGGGCGTTGGGCGTGATGTACCGCTTGCCCTTCGTGCCGCTCGTGAGGAGCAGCTGGCCCATGGAGGCGGCCATTCCGATGCCGACGGTGACGATGTCGTTGGGGACGAACTGCATGGTGTCGTAGATGGCCATTCCCGCCGTGACGGAACCGCCGGGCGAGTTGATGTAGAGGAAGATGTCCTTCTCGGTGTCCTCCGCCGCCAGCAGCAGGATCTTCGCGCAGATCTCGTTCGCGTTGTCGTCGCGGACCTCGGATCCGAGCCAGATGATGCGGTCCTTCAGCAGTCGGTCAAAAACACCGGGTACCAGTGTCGGTTCGGCCATTGTTCGAGCTCCCATTCATTCGTCGCTTCGAGTCATGAATCTATCGGAGCGGATCCGCCCCGACGCCCGTGTTCGCCGCGGGCGGAGAGCGCAGCCGCCGCGGGCGGAGAGCGCAGCCGCCGCACGCGCGAGGGCCCGGGGAGCTGATGCTCCCCGGGCCCTCGTGTCGCTGCCCGTCGAGACGGGCGGCGGTGGCTGCTACTCGGAGTCGGCGGCCTTCTCGGCGGCCTTCTTCTTCGCGGGCGCCTTCTTCTTCGGCTTCTCGGCGGGCGCCTCCTCGGCGACGGTGCCCGAGGCCTCCTCGGCGGGGGCGTCCGCGGTGACGGCCTCGGCGTCCGCGTCGGCGGCCTCCTCGGACAGCGCGTCCGCGTCGCGCACGACGGGCTGCGTGAACTCGGTCACGTCGACGACCTTGCCGTCGGCGTCCACGACCTTGGCCTTGTCGAGCACGACCGCGAGGGCCTTGTTGCGCGCGACCTCGCCGACCATGGCGGGGATCTGGTTGTTCTGCTGCAGCACCTGGACGAACTCGTTCGGCTCCATGTTGTACTGCTGCGCGCCCTGGATGAGGTACTGGGTCAGCTCGTCCTGGCTGACCTTCAGCTCCTCCTTCTCGGCGATGACGTCGAGCAGCAGCTGCTGGCGGAAGGCCTTCTCGCTGGACTCCTTGACCTCGGCGCGGTGCACGTCGTCCTCGAGGCGGTTCTCGTTCTCGAGGTGGCGGTGCACCTCGTCCTCGACGAGCTTCTCGGGGACGGGGATCTCGACGCCCTCGAGGAGCTTGTCGACGATCTGGTCGCGGGCCTGGGTGACCTGGCCGAAGACCTTGGACTTGCCGACCTGGACCTTGAGGTCCGCGCGCAGCTCGTCGATGGTGTCGAACTCGCTGGCGATCTGCGCGAAGTCGTCGTCGGCCTCGGGCAGCTCGCGCTCCTTGACGGACTGGACGGTGACGGCGATCTCCGCGGTCTCGCCCTCGTTGTCGCCGCCGAGCAGCTTCGACTCGAACGTGGTGCTCTCGCCGGCGGTGAGGGACTCGAGGGCCTCGTCGATGCCGTCGATGAGGTCACCCGAGCCGAGCTCGTAGGAGATGCCGCTCGCGGTGTCGACGGCGTTGCCGGCGATGGTGGCGGTGAGGTCGATCTGGACGAAGTCGCCCGCCTTCGCGGGGCGGTCGACCGTGATCAGCGTGCCGAAGCGGCTGCGCAGGCTGTCGAGCTCGGTGCCGACCTCGTCGTCGGTGACCTCGACCGAGTCCACGGTGAGCTCGAGGCCCTCGTACGCGGGCAGGTCGAAGTCGGGGCGGACGTCGACCTCGATCTCGAGGAGGAGGTCGCCGGTGAGGTCCTTGCCGGGCCACTCCTTGACGTCGGCCTCGGGGCGGCCGAGGGGACGGATGTCCGTCTCCTTGACGGCGGCCTGGTAGAAGCCGTCCATGCCGTCGTTGACGGCGTGCTCCAGCACGGCCTCGCGGCCGACGCGCTGGTCGATGATGGGCGGCGGCACCTTGCCCTTGCGGAAGCCGGGGATAGCGACCTGCTCGGCGATGTGGCCGTATGCGTGGTCGATGTGCGGCTTCAGGTCTTCGGGGGTGGCAGAGATCGCGAGCTTGACGCGCGTGGGGCTCAGCTTTTCGACCGTGGTCTTCACGTGTGGAGTTCTCCTGTAATCGCGGTACGCGCCTCGGCTGAGACGGCATTTCGTCGTCGGGGATGTGGTCGGGGCGACAGGACTCGAACCTGCGGTCTTCCGCTCCCAAAGCGGACGCGCTAGCCACTACGCTACGCCCCGGCTGCCACGCATTCCCTCGGTCGAGGCGGGCGCCGTGCCCCTCTTCGTGCAGGCGCGCGGAAGCCGATCCGACCGTGGCACAGCCTATCCGACTCGTGCCCGCCGCTGGTCACCGGCGACGGGAGCCTGCGCTACGCTGGATCCCGCGCATCCGGCGCACGGCCCCTCGGGGGCGGTGGCTCCGGCGTCGCGGGGATGTAGCTCAATGGTAGAGCCTCAGTCTTCCAAACTGATCACGCGGGTTCGATTCCCGTCATCCCCTCCATCGCGGTCATTCCGCCCTCCCCGTCTCGTCCTCCACAGCCCGGTAGTCACGTCGTCCCTCCCCCGTTGGGGGCGACCCGTCGTGCGCCGCCCGTCGGACCGATAGCGTCCTGGTCCGTGGATAGCCTGGGAGCTTCCGCAACGGGCGAGCTCGGGGGGCTGCCTGGTCGAGGACGACGCACGGGCATCGGGGATCGGGGCGCAGTCCTGGGCCGCACGGCCCCTCGACCTCCTGCGCACGGAGCTCTGCCCGGCCTGCTTCGCGCCGCTGGGCACGTTCGTCTGCGCTCGGTGCGGGCTCGACGTCCGCGCGCCCGAGGCCGCCGCCCTCCTCGGCGCGTCGCGTCGCGTGGTCGACGCGATCACCGAGCGGGAGCGGCTGCTCGAGGCCATGCGGCGGTGGAGCGAGGCGGCGGCGCGGACCCGTGCGGCCACGGTGATCGCATCTCCCGTCCCTGCCACGGCGCCCGAGCATGTGCCCGCGCTCCCGGACGCGCTGGAGACGGCGACGACCGTCACCTCCGAGGCGGCGACGGACGCGGTCGTCGCGCCGCCCGCGCCCGCGCCGCCCGCGCCCGCGCCGGACGCACCCCGACCGCAGCAGGCGACCACCCGGATCCCGAATCCCGTCCCTCCCGCACCCGCGGCGCCCCGTCGCCGCATCAGCGTCCCGGCCGTGCTGCTCGCCATCGGCGTCGTGCTGCTCTCGGTCGCGGCCGTCTTCTACGTCGTCTACGCCTTCGTCACCTACGGGCTGGTCGTGCGGGCGGCGATCACCGCGGCCGTCACCCTGGCCGCGCTCGCGGCGGCGGCGGTCCTCGCCCGGCGCCGGCTGCCGGGCACCGCCGAGGCCGTCGGCGTCGTGGGCGTCGTGCTGCTGCACCTCGATGTCTGGGCCGTGCGCTCCTACGACCTGGCGGGAGCGGCCTCGAACGACCCGTTCGTCCACTTCGGCGTCGGGACGCTGGTCGTCTCCGCGGCGCTCCTCGCGCTCCGGCCGCTGCTGCGGATCCGCACCACCGGCATCGCCGGATGGGCGGGGCTCTCCGTCGGGGCCGGCCTCCTGGTCGGGGCCGTGCCCTCCTCGGACGCCGGAACCCGCACGGCGCTCGCCCTGGCGGCCGCCTCCGCCGTGGCCCTCGTCCATGCGGCGCCCCGTTCCCGCGCGGTCACCCTGCCCGACCCGCTCGAGCGCCGGATCCTCCGGGTCGTGGGCGTCGGCGCCGCCGCCGCCGCCCTGCTCGCGGGCGCCGCCGCCGCGATCGACCCCGACGCGGTCCCGGCGCTCCCCCTCCTCGTCGCGGCCGTCGCCAGCGGCGCGCACGCCTGGGCGCTCGCGCGTGCCATGTCCCCCGCCGACCGCGTCGGCGAGCTCCGCGGCGATGACGCGGATCCCGACACCGCCGTGCCCGAGGCCTGCGCCGACGCCCCCCCTGCCGTCGATCGACGACGGCGCCGTACCGGACGCGGCGCCCGACGCGGCCGGTCATCCGGCGGATCCGCTGCGCATCCTGGCCGCCGTCGTCGCGGGCGTGGGAGCCGCCGCTGCACTGCCCGTGACGGCGCTCACGGGCGGGCCCGCGCTGCTCACGTTCTGCGCGCAGCTCGTGGCGGCGGCGCTCGCGGCCGCCGTGCTCGACGTGGCCGCGCGCCGGCTGCCCGACGCCGCCATGGCCGGCACGGCACGCGTCGCCGCCCTCGCCGCCCTGGTCGTGGCCGCGGTCGCCAGCCTCCCCGCCGCGATCGCCGGCCTCGGCGGGATCACCGCGGCCCTGGTCGTCGGGCTGCCCGCCTGGGAACACGGTCCGCTCGACGACGCGGTGGGAGTCCTCGCCCGGACCAGCGACGTCGCCGGCCTGTCCGGGGACGTCCGCGCCGCGGCGCTCGGACTCGTCGCCGTCTGGCTCCTCGCAGCGGTCGCCGCCGTCGCGGGCCGACGCTCCCGGGAACGCAGGGACCTCCTCGCGTGGACCGGTGCCGCGGTGCTGATCGCCGCGATCCCGGCCCTCGGTCCGGTGGCCGTCGTCGTCGCCGCGTACCTCGTCGCCTCCGCCGGAGCTCTCGCGTGGCGCCTCTCCTCCCGCCGGGCGGCCGGTCCCGCCGCGATCCCGGCTGCCCCGCTCACGGCGCTGTCCCTCGTGGCGGGCGCCCTCGCCGGGGCCGCCTCCTGGGCGAGCACGAGCACGTGGTGGACCGCCGCCCCGGTCGTCGTGCTGCTCCTCGTCGTCGGGTCGCGGACCGGGCGCACGGACATCACCGCGCGCCTCGCCACCGCGGGAGCCGCGCTCGCGGGCCTCGTCGTCGCGGGCGCCCTGGCCCCGTCCCTCACCACCGCGCGCGTCATCGGCGACGCGGCCGCGTCGAGCGCGCTCGACGCGGCCGCGGACCCCGTGGTGCTCGTCCTGCTGGCATCCGGTCTGACGATCCTCATCGTCGGCGTGCTGCCCGGGCGCCCGGGCGTGCGGAGGCGCGCGCTGCTCGCGACGGCCCTGCTCCCCGCGTGCCTCACGGCCCTCCCCGTCGCGATCGTCGGAGCGGACCGCATCGGGGGTGCGCTCACCGGATCCCCGGCCTGGTCCATCGCGGCGCAGGTGACCCTGGTCGCCGGTCTCGTGGCGTGGACCGTCGGCGGTGCACGACGCGTCGCCCTGCCCGAGCGCGCGCTCCGCGCCGATCCGGAGGCCGCAGTCCCCCGCGCGCCGGGGACGACCGCGCTGCGCAGATGGCGGCTCACGACCGCCGCCCTCGTGGCCCCGACGCTGCTGCTCGCCGTCCTAACCGCCGGTGCCCTGGTCGAGCGCGGTGCCACGCCCCACGGCGTGGTCTCCGCCGCGGTCGCCGTCGTCGTGGCCACAGCCGCCCTGCTCGCCCATCGGCACGCGTCGCGCGCGCTGCGCGTCGCCCTCGACGTGGGCACGACCGCGGTGGCGATCGGCTCGCTGGTGGTCGCCGTCTCCGTCGATCCCACCCTCGAGGGACGCGGACGCCTGTGGATCCCGCTGCTCCTGCTCGCGGCGACGGCGCTCGCCATGTCCATCGCCCACGACGGGCTGCTCCTGTCCCGCAGCGCCCGCCGCGCCTGGGGGTGGACGGCTCTCGGCCTCGGGATCGCGGCGCCGTGGTCGCGACTGCTCGCCGTCGGGACCACCTCGTCCGAGGCGTACTGGCTGCCGGTGGCGGGCGAGCTGCTCCTCCTCGCCGCGCTGATGCACCGTGCCGCGGTGCGCGCCGACGGAGGAGGGATGGCGTCGTCCTTCGGGCCCCGGGTGCGCCGCGGTGTCACGGCGCTCACCCTCGCGGGCATCCTCACGGCCGTCCTCCCCCTCGCCGCCGTCGGTCGTCCCGACGACGTGCTCCGGCCCTACCTCCTGACGGGGATCTGCGCGGCCCTCGCCCTGGGCGGCGCTGCCGCGCTGCGCCACGCGGCATCCCCCGTCCGCCCGCTGCTGCGCGCCGTCGTCATCGGCGGGGGCATCGGGCTCCTGGTCGTCGGCGGCACGCGCGCGCTGCGGCTCGCCGCCGGCGATGCCGGCCGCGAGCCGGCCGTCGACCTCCAGCTGACGATCACCGCGGCGCTGCTCGTCGGGGTCGGCGTGCTCGTCCTGCGCGGCGCCCGGAGCCCGGCGGACGCTCGGCTCGCCGGATCCGCGTGGGCGGCCACCACCGCGCTCGTCGCCGTCGTCCTGTCCGCGTCGGTCGGCTCCGGCGAGGGCGTCGTCCGTCCGCTCGTCACGAGCGTCGCCCTCGTGGCGGGAGCCGGTGCGCTCCTCGTGCTCCGATCGGTGCACCGGCATGTGCTCGCCGCCTCCGCCGCGGTGGCGCTGCTCGGCGCCGCGGTGGTGGCGTTCCTCGCCTGGCGCGGCGGGCACGCGTCCGTCGATGCCGCCGCCGTGGCCGTTCCGGCGATCGTCGCGGTGCTCGTCGCGGCGGTGGGTTCCGCCGACCGGCTCCGGAACCCGGTCACCGTGCCCGTCGGCCCCTCCATGCCGGAGGCCGGGCTCCTCCGGCATTCCGCTGACCTGGCGACGGGCGTCCTCGTGGCCGGGACCGTCGCGGTCGGCGCGGCCACCGACGCCGCGGGCCTCCCCGTGGCCCTGCTCCTCTCCGCCGTCGCCGTGCTCGTCGCCTCGACGCCGCCGGGGTCGCGCGCGCGGCGCCACGTGGGCTGGATCGCCCTCGTGCTCGGCTCCGCCGCCCTGTGGGTGGCGCTCGGACGCGGCCGTGTCGACGCCGTGGAGCCCTACGTCCTCCCCCCGGCCGGCGTGATGCTCGTGGTGGCCGCGCTCCTCCACCGGGGGTTCCCCGGCCACCGCCGCGACGCGTCGTCGGTCCCGGGACGCGCGTCCGGGGCGGCGACCGTCCTCCTCGGCGCCCTCCTCCTGGCGGCGCTGCCGACGGCCGTCGCGTCCTGGACGGGGACGCCCGTCCGGGCGCTCGTCCTCGGGATCGCGGCCGCCGTCGTCCTGCTCCTCTGCGCGGCCGCCCTCCGTGGCGTCGGCCCGGCGTCACCGACGCGACCCCTCGTGGGGGCGGCAGCGGCGGCGTCCGCGCTCACGGTCGCGCTCGTCGGCCTCGGGAGGGCCGTCGCCCAGCTGGTCGGCGACGAGGCGGCCTCCTTCGGTCGCACGGACATCTGGACACTCGCGGCCGCCGTGGTCCTCGTGCTCGCCGTGGGCCTCCTGCCCGCACGCCCGGAGGAGATCCCCGGCACCGGCACGGACACGCGACGGGGGACGATCCCCCCGGCCCAGCGGGTCCCGGACCGACCGCCGGCGTCGAGCGCGCACGCCGGCGTCCGTGCCCCCGCGGATGCCCTGCTCCGAGCGGCGACCCGAGCCACCGTGCTGGTCGCGCTGGTGGGGGCAGGAGGTGCGGGCACCGCGGGGATCCTCCGCGCCCATGACGAGGGGATGCACGACGCCGGACCCCGAGCCGCCCTCCTCGTGGGCCTGGTCGCCGCTCTCCACGTCGTCTGCTCGTCGGCGCACGTGACGACGGCCACGGAGACGGAGACGGAGACGGAGACGGAGACGGAGACGGAGACGGAGACGGAGACGGAGACGGAGACGGAGACGGAGACGGAGACGGAGACGGCGGAGAGCCGGCTCCTCGTCGCTCCCCCGCTGCAGGACCGCGTCCTCGCGCTCGCGGCGCTCGTCGTCGGCGGGCTGGTCGCCGCGGCCCTGGTCGCGACCGGTGCGGCGGATCCGGTGGAGACCGTCACGGTGCCCATCGCCGCGGCGCTCCTCGTGGTCGGCGCCCGACGCCTCGTCCGCGACGCGTCCGCCGGCAGCATGCGCCACCTCGCCCCCGGGCTCCTCGTCCTGCTCGTCCCGCCGTTGCTCGCGGATCTCGGCCCCAGTCCGGCCTGGCGCATCGTCGGCCTCGGCGTCCTCGCGCTGGCGACGCTGCTGGTCGGGACGCGCCTGAAGCTCCGGGCCCCGTTCCTCATCGGCGCGGGCGTCCTGGTCGTGCACGCGGTCGCCCAGCTCTGGCCCTGGATCCGCGCGGCCTCGTCGACCGTCCCCTGGTGGGCGTGGGCGGGCATCGGGGGCGTCGTCCTCATCGCCGTCGCGGCCCGCTACGAGCGGCGCATCCGCGACGTGAAGGGGGTGGCGGCCCGGGTGTCCGCGCTCCGGTGAGGGGGCCGAGCGCCGGGGAGGGAGCCGGTCGGCGATCCCGGCCGCGACCCGGTAAGCCATGCCTCAGCTTGCTTGCGGCCGGCGGAGGGATGCGTCAGATTGGCGGCATCGTCCGCAGCCCGCAGACCCATCCAGCCGCTCGAGGAGAGAACCCATGACCGACACCGTCCACGTCCCCACCAGCTCCGCATCGGCCGACGTCGCCGCCGGCGTCGCGCAGTTCCTCAGCCCCGTCGCCGTCAACCTCCAGGCGCTCGCCGTCAACGGCAAGCAGGCGCACTGGCACGTCCGCGGCGTCAACTTCATCGGCGTCCACGAGTTCCTCGACGTGCTCGTCTCCCACGCCCAGGACTGGGCCGACACCGCCGCCGAGCGCGTCGTCGCCCTCGGCCTGCCGATCGACGCCCGCATCGAGACGGTCGCCGCATCCACCACCACCGCGGCGCTCACGCCCGGCTTCCGTCCGTCGAGCGCCACCATCGCCGAGGTCATCGCGCAGATCGACGCGACCATGGAGCTCGTCAACCGCGCCGTGCAGGAGCTCGGGGACATCGACGTCAACAGCCAGGACGTCGCCATCGAGATCGCCCGCGGGCTCGAGAAGGACCGCTGGTTCCTCTTCGCCCACATCAGCGAGTAGCGCCGCCCGCCGCACCCGCCGCGACGGTCGAGGGGCCCGGATCCGATCGGATCCGGGCCCCTTCGTCTCGAGGGGCCCGGTCAGCCCCCGACGCGCGTCACGCCTGGCAATACGGGCACCAGTACAGCTTCCGGCCGGCGGCCTCCTCCATCACGATGTGGGTGCCGCAGACCCGGCACGGCAGCCCCTCGCGGTGGTAGACCCAGTGCCGGTCCGCGCGGTTGCGCAGCGCCGCGTCGAGCCTCTTCCCGCGCAGGCCGTCCATGGTCATCATCTGGCCGACCTCGACGCCCTTGCGGAGCAGCTTCGACCAATCCTTCCAGAGCCCACGCACGACGTCCTCGGGGACGTCGCGTCCCGGCGTGTGCGGGTTCTGCCGTGCCCGGAACAGCAGCTCGGCCCGGTACACGTTGCCGATCCCGCTCACGACCGCCTGGTCCATCAGCAGCAGGCCGATCGCCGTGGGCTTCTTGCGCACGGTCGCCGTGAACCGGTCCTCGGAGCGCTTGCCGCCGTCGACGAGGGGATCCGGTCCCAGCTTGTCGATGGCCTGCTGCACCTCCTCGGGGTCGGCGACGACGCACGCGGTGGGCCCACGCAGATCCGCCACGGCGTGCTCGGTGAGGAGACGGACGCGCACCTGTCCGACGGGCTCGGGCGGCCAGGCGTCGGCGGAGAACGGGTCGTGCACCTTCTCCTGCTCGGCCATGCGCAGGCGTGCCCGCCGAGGAGCGCCGATGCTCGCGAGCGAGTCCTCCGCGTCGGAGTCGACCGGGGCGTCGTCGACGCGATCGTCGACGGGCACGTCGCCGCGCATGCCGTTCTGACCCATGCGGTTCAGCGTCGACACGTCGCCCGCGAAGTCCCACGCGCCGTAGAGGCCGAGGTGGACCCGCAGCCAGACGTCGCCGTCGAACTCGAGGAACATCTGCTTGCCCACCGCCTTCGCGGCGAGGAGCCGGCGGCCGTCGAGGACGGCCGCGCCCTCCGCGAAGCGCCCCTGCGGGGAGGACGCCTGCACGACGTCCCCGACGAAGTGCGCCTCGAACTGCTTCGCGATCCGATGGATCGAATGCCCCTCGGGCACGGCGGCCTAGTCGGTGACGGGGTGACCGGCGATGGCCCCCGTCGTCTCGTACTCGGCGAGCTGCGCAATGCGGCGCGCGTGCCGCTCCTCCGCGGAGAACGGCTCCGCGATGAAGGCGTCGATGAAGGCCGTGGCCTCCTCGACGGTGTGCTGGCGGGCGCCGATGGAGATCACGTTGGCGTCGTTGTGCTGGCGCGCGAGCACGGCGGTCGACAGGTTCCAGACGAGCGCCGCGCGCGCGCCCTCGACCTTGTTCGCGGCGATCTGCTCGCCGTTGCCCGACCCGCCGAACACCACGCCGAGGGCGGTCGTGCCCTCGCGCTGGTCGGCGACGACGGCATGCGCGGCGCGGATGCAGAACGACGGGTAGTCGTCGAGCGCGTCGTACGACGTGGGCCCGTGGTCGACGACGTCGTGCCCGGCGTCGGTCAGGTGGTCCGTGAGGTACCTCGAGAAGTCGAGGCCCGCGTGGTCGGTCGCGATGTGGATGCGCATCGATGCACTCCTCCTGCCGCACGTCGCGGCGTCGTGCCCGCGGCGCGGGCGATGCCGGGCGCGCCGCGGCCGGACGCCCGTGAGCGCCCGGCCGCCGCGCGCGCGACGGGAAAGGGTCAGTCGAAGATGGGGCCGACGGTGCGCGAGCGCTTGATCTCGAAGAAGCCCGGCTAGGCGGCGACGGCGACGACGCCGTCCCACAGCCTCACGGCCTCGTCGCCCTTCGGCGCGGGCGAGATGACGGGGCCGAAGAAGGCGACGCCGTCGACCGCGATGACCGGCGTGCCGACGTCCTGGCCGACGCGCTCGATCCCGTCGAAGTGGCTGGCGCGCATGAGCTCGTCGTAGCGGTCGGTGCGGCTCGTCTCGGCGAGCCCAGCGGGGAGGCCGAGCTCGGCGAGCACCTCGGGGATGACGACGTCGGCGTCCTTCTGGTCGCGGAGGTGGATCCGCGTGCCCAGCGCGTCGTACAGCGGCTTGACGTGCTCGGCGCCGTGCTCGGCCTCGACCGCGGCGACGAGCCGCGTGAACCGGAGGGCGCGCGGGAGGAAGGCAGCGAAGTTCGGGTCGTCGGCCTTGTCCTCGTTGAGGACGGCGAGGCTCATGACGCGCCAGGTGATGTCGAGGTCGCGGTGGCGGGCGACCTCGTCGACCCAGCGGGAGGTCATCCACGCCCAGGGGCAGGACGGGTCGAACCAGAACTCGACGGCGGTGATGCGGGGGCTGCTCTGAACGTCGGACATGCCGCAAGCCTAGGTCAGCCGACGCAATAGGATCGGCTCCGAAAGCGGCGCCGCTCCGCCCGCGCACCCGTGGTCCCGACCGCCCGGTGCATCGTCGCGCGAGGCGCGTCCGCACGCACGGCCCACCCACCTCACGGACGAGCAGGAGCAGCATGCCAGGAGAGAACCTCACCCGCGTCGAGGCCGAGGAGCGCGCCGCGCTGCTGGCCGTGTCCGAGTACGACGTCACGCTCGACCTCACCCGGGGCGCGGAGGTGTTCGGGTCCACCACGACCGTGCGCTTCACCGCCACCGCCGGCGCGTCCACGTTCATCGACGCGATCACCCGCACGGTGCACGCCGTGACCCTGAACGGCCGCGAGCTCGAGCCGGCCGACGTCAGCGACGGCGTCCGCATCCGACTCGACGACCTCGCTCAGGAGAACGAGCTCACGGTCGTCGCCGACGCCATGTACACGAACACGGGCGAGGGCCTGCACCGCTTCGTGGATCCCGTCGACGACGAGGTCTACCTCTATTCCCAGTTCGAGGTCCCGGACTCCCGCCGCATGTTCGCGGTGTTCGAGCAGCCCGACCTCAAGGCGGTCTTCCGCTTCACCGTCACCGCGCCGTCGCACTGGGAGGTCGTCTCCAACTCCCCCACGCCCGAGCCGACGGCCGCCGCCGACGGCGCGTCCACGTGGACCTTCGAGCCCACGCTCCGCATGTCGAGCTACATCACGGCGCTCATCGCGGGCCCCTACGGCGTCGTCCGCAGCGAGCTGACCTCGAGTGACGGCCGCACGATCCCGCTCGGCGTCTTCGCCCGCAATTCGCTCATGGAGCACCTCGACGCCGACTACGTGTTCGAGAAGACCCGCGAGGGCTTCGCGTTCTACGAGGAGCGCTTCGCGTACCCGTACCCGTTCCCCAAGTACGACCAGCTCTTCGTCCCCGAGTTCAACGCGGGCGCGATGGAGAACGCGGGCGCCGTCACGTTCGTGGAGAGCTACGTCTTCCGCTCGAAGGTCACCGACGCGGTGAAGGAGCGCCGGGTCACGACGATCCTGCACGAGCTCGCGCACATGTGGTTCGGCGACCTCGTCACCATGAAGTGGTGGGACGACCTGTGGCTCAACGAGTCCTTCGCGACCTACATCTCGACCCTGGCCACGGCCGAGGGCACCGAGTGGACCGGCGCCTGGACGACGTTCAACGCCGGCGAGAAGTCCTGGGCCTACAACCAGGACCAGCTGCCGAGCACGCACCCCGTCTACGCGACCATCAACGACCTGGAGGACGTGCAGGTCAACTTCGACGGCATCACGTACGCCAAGGGCGCCTCGGTGCTCCGCCAGCTCGTCGCCTACGTCGGCCAGGACGAGTTCCTCGCGGGCGTGGCCGCCTACTTCCAGCGCCACGCGTTCGGCAACTCGACGCTCCGCGACTTCACCCGTGAGCTCGAGGGCACGAGCGGCCGCGACCTCGCGCGCTGGACCGACCTGTGGCTGAAGACCTCGGGCGTGAACACGCTCCGTCCCGAGATCGCGACCGACGAGGACGGCGTCATCACGTCGTTCTCCGTGCTGCAGGAGGCCGCGGAGGACTACCCGACGCTCCGCCCGCACCGCCTCGCGATCGGCTTCTACGAGCTGCGCGACGCGAAGCTGGTCCGCACCGAGCGCTTCGAGCTCGACGTCGACGGCGACCGCACCGAGGTCGCCGAGCTCGTCGGCCGCCAGCGCCCCGCGCTCGTGCTGCTCAACGACGACGACCTCACCTACGCCAAGGTCCGCCTGGATCCCGCGTCGCTCGAGGTCGCAATGCGCCACCTCGCCGCGTTCGAGGACTCGCTCGCCCGCTCGCTCGTCTTCGCCTCGGTGTGGGACGCGACGCGCGACGGCGAGATCCGCGCCCGCGACTACGTGCGCCTCGTGCTCGACAACGTCGCCACCGAGGACGAGTCGACGGCCCTCCGCTACGCGCTCGCGCAGCTGACCGTCGCCGCCACCACGTACTCGGCGCCCGACCACCGCGACGAGCTGCTCGCGACGGTCGCCTCCGAGCTGTGGGCGCTCACGGCGCAGGCGGCGCCCGGATCCGACAACCAGTTCCAGTTCCTGCGCACCTTCGCGCAGGTCGCGGCCGAGCCGGCCCAGCTGGACCACGTGCAGGCGCTGCTCGACGGCACCGAGACGCTCGAGGGCGTCGAGATCGACGCGGACCTCCGCTGGGAGCTCCTGACCGCGCTCGTCGCGGGCGGTCGCGCCGACACGGCCGAGGTCGATGCGGCCCTCGCCGCCGACCGCACGGCGACGGGCGTTCAGTCCGCCGCCCAGGCCCGCGCGGCGCTCCCCACCGCGGAGGGCAAGCAGGCCGCGTGGGCGTCCGTGTGGGAGGCCGACACCGAGCCGAACACGATCGTGCGCACCACGGGCCTCGGCTTCCGCCGCGCCGCCGACACCGAGCTGCTGCGCCCGTACGTCGGCGCGTACTTCGACGCCCTGCAGGGCGTGTGGGAGTCGCGGAGCTACGCGATCGCCGCGGCGCTCATCGGCGGCTTCTACCCGTCGCCGCTCGCCGACGCGGAGCTGCGCGACGCGACCGTCGCCTGGCTCGACGCGAACCCCGAGCCGCCGGCGCTCCGCCGCCTCGTCAGCGAGCTGCTGTCGGGCGTGGAGCGCGCGCTGCGGGCGCAGGCGAAGGACGCCGAGTAGGCACCATCGCCCCACCCGAGGGGGACGGTCGCGCAGGCGGCCGTCCCCCTCGTCGTCCCTCCCGCCCGACCTGCGGACGGACCCAGGGCCGGCCGGGGAGGCCGCCGGTACACTCGGCCGGATGACCTCCCCTCTCCTCACCCCCGTCGGAAGCGCGTCGCGATGGACCTGAGCATGGTGTGCTGCGGCGACGGCTCGTTCTTCTCCACGTGGGGGGACCTCATCAAAGTCGTCTCCTACATCGCCGGCGGACTCCTGCTCCGCCTGATCCTCCTCGTCGTCATACGGCAGACCGTCGACCGCATCGTCTCGGGCGTCAAGAAGCGGCAGAACGTCGACGACACGCAGTCGATCCAGGCATCGCCGCTCACGGCCGTCCGCGTCGTGCAGCGCACCCGGACCCTCGGCAGCGTGCTGAGCAACATCACCACTGTCGTCATCGTCGTGATCGTCATCGCGAGCGTGCTCTCGGTCGTCGCGCCCGACGTCACCAGCTCCCTCGCCCTCCTCACCGCCGCACTCGGCGCCGGCCTCGGCTTCGGCGCGCAGAACATCGTCAAGGACATCCTCAACGGCCTGTTCATGGTCGTGGAGGACCAGCTCGGCGTGGGCGACGTCGTCGACGTGGGGCCCGCGACGGGCGTCGTCGAGACCGTCGGCATCCGCATCACGACCCTCCGCGACGTCAACGGCACGCTCTGGTTCGTGCGCAACGGCGAGATCCTCCGCGTCGGCAACATGTCGCAGGGCTGGGCGCGCGTCGTCATCGACCTCGCCGTCCCCTACGACACCGACGTGCAGGCCGTGCAGGAGCGCATGCTCGCGACCGCCACGGAGCTCGCGTCCACCCCGAAGTGGCGCTCGCGCATCGTCGAGAAGCCCGAGCTGTGGGGCATCGAGTCGATCTCGGAGTCGGCCGTCGTGATCCGCGTGGTCGTCAAGACCCGCAGCAACGCGCGCGACGACGTCTCCCGCGAGCTCCGGGGCCGGCTCAAGGCGAGCCTCGACGCGATGGGCGTCACCCTGCCGTCGCTCACCGCCGTCGTGCTCACCGGCTTCGACAGCGCGGCGAGCGTGGGCGGCGCGCACCCGCCGCGCACCGCGTCGACGCCCGTGCAGCAGCCCGAGCAGCCGGCTCCCCGCAAGCGCGCCGCCCGGAAGGTCGCGCAGCGGCAGCCCGGATCCCCGGCCGCCGGCTCCGTCTCCCCCGTCGTCCGCGGCGCCGCCGGCTCCCGCCCCGACCCGCGCGCGACGCGGATGATCCCCGCGCAGGACCCGGCACCCGCCCGGGACGCGGACCCGGACGAGGACGAGGTCACCGCGACCTGGACCGTCCTCCCCGAGGACCCCGCGACCGCGCCGTCGCCCGAGGGGACGACCGACACGGGTGCGGGATCCGAGGCCGCCGCTCCCGCGAAGCCGCCGCGCGCGCCGCGCCAGCCGCGGAAGCCTGCTACGCCGCCCGAGGAGTCCTGATGGCCGACCTGCTCGCGAGCTCGTTCTACGACGACGTCGGCGGCCGCCCCACCTTCGAGAAGCTGGTCCGCGAGTTCTACCGGGGCGTGGCCGACGATCCCGTGCTCGTCGCGATGTACCCGGAGGAGGACCTCGAGGGCGCGATCCAGCGCCTCACCGGGTTCCTCGAGCAGTACTGGGGCGGTCCCACGACCTACAGCGACGAGCGAGGCCACCCGCGGCTGCGGATGCGGCACATGCCGTTCCGCGTCAACCCGGACGCGCGCGATCGCTGGCTCGCGCACATGCGCGTGGCCGTCGACTCGCTCGACCTGCCGCCGATGCACGAGGCGCAGCTCTGGGACTACCTCGAGCGGGCCGCGCACGCGATGGTCAACACGTTCGACGAGTCCTGAGCGGAGGCGTCGACGCGTCCTGAGCGCCGACGTCGACGCGGACGGGAGCCCTAGAGGCGCCGCACGAGCACGTGGCCGCGTGCCGTGGTGAGGCGCGTCCACGGCCCGGCGCGGAACACCGCGACGGGTGCCTCCGCGTCGTCCGGCGCCGCGTCGGGAGCGGGGTCCGGCCCGAGGAACCCGAGGCTGTAGGCCGCGAAGGCACCTCCGGCCACCACCTCGGGCGCGCCCTCCACGGCACGGCCCCACACCTCGCCGCGCACGCGCGTCACGATCTGCTCGCCGATGCCCGACGGCACGGCGGCCGCGACCTCGTCGATCCCGGCGCGCGCCGCGGCGCGGAGGGACGACGCGGGGACGTCCGCCGCCCGCTCCCATCCGGCGCGCGGCGGGGAGATCCCGGCCCACGGCGCGTTGGCGGTGTCCGGCGGCACGAGCACGCCGACGGGCTCGCCCGGGGATCCGGTCGCCGGCCCCTCGAGGCGCGCCAGCCGGTCGAGGAGGGCGCGGATCGGCACCACGCTGTCCACGGGCCCCTGCGTCTCGGCCGCGAACGTGCGGAGGCCGAGCACGGTGGGCGACCGGTCGAGGAGGCCGGCCGGCTGCACCACCGAGGTGTACACGGCGAGCACTCCGCCGGATCCGATGAGGCGCACGGCCCCGTCGTCGACGCGGGCGGAGCGCCCGAGGAAGGTCTGCAGATCGCCCAGGGCGAAGGCGTCCCGGAGGGCGAAGGAGGGCGTCATGGCGTGTCTAAGCTACTGGATGCGCCCGTGCGATCCGCCGGGCGCCCGGCCGCCCGAGGCCGGACCCGCCAGGCGGAGGACCCATGACCGACCACGCATCCGACATCCCGGACGACGGCCCGCTCGCCGGGCTCCTCACCGCCCTCGACCTCACCGACACGGGTGCGCGCACGAGCGAGGACATCTCCACCGGGCCGTCGCAGTGGATGCCGATGGGCCGCGTCTTCGGCGGCCAGGTCCTCGCGCAGTCCCTCGTCGCCGCCATGCGCACCACGGACGCCGACCGCCGCCCGCACAGCATGCACGGCTACTTCCTCCGCCCCGGCGACGTCACGAAGCCCATCACGTTCTCGGTCGACCGCATCCACGACGGGCGCTCGTTCTCGACCCGCCGCACGCAGGCGTATCAGGACGGCCGGCCGATCCTCTCCATGATCGCGTCGTTCCAGGACGCGGACGAGGGCCTCGAGCACCAGGCGCCCATGCCCGAGGGGATCCCCGAGCCGGAGTGGCTGCCGAGCGCGCGCGACGTGCTGTCGCGCATCGACCACCCCGTCGCCGCGCACTGGGCCAACGACCGCCCCTTCGACATGCGCCACGTCGAGCAGCCGGTCTACTTCGGCGCCGCCCCGGAGCGCGTCGCGCACCAGGCCGTGTGGATCCGCGCCATCGGCCGCCTCCCCGACGACCCGGCCGTGCACCTCGCCTCCCTCGCCTACGCGAGCGACTACTCGATCCTCGAGTCCATCTACCGCAGGCACGGCCTCTCCTGGGCGACGCCCGGCATGAAGGCCGCGAGCCTCGATCACGCGATGTGGTTCCACCGCTTCGGGCGCGCGGACGAGTGGATGCTCTACGTGCAGGAGTCGACGAGCGCCCAGGGCGGCCGCGGCCTCTCCCTCGGCCGCATCTACTCGCGCGACGGCGTGCTGCTCGCGAGCGTGGCGCAGGAGGGCATGGTCCGGGTCCCGCTCGCGGACCGCGCCTGACCGGCCGGCTCAGCCGCGGCGGCTGAACGCGACCGGCTCCTCCACGTACTCCGCCCAGGCGGCGCGCTCGTCCTCGGTGATCCGCCGCGGGCGCCCCGTGGCGGCGTCGACGAGCACGATCGTCGTGGAGGCGCGCGCGTAGAGCGCCGCCGGCTCGACGCCCGCGGGTGACCGCAGCTCGTAGCACGCCTCGAAGCTGGACCCGCCGAGCCGCCCCAGCCACACCTGCACGTCGAGCGGACGCCTCCCGTAGGAGATGGGCAGCAGGTACTCGACCTCCTGCCGCGCGATCAGGGTCATGGTCGACGCGCCCGCGGACGCGTCGATGAGCGCGAGACCCGCGTCCACGCCGTCGTCCTCGCCCCGCCAGAAGGCGCGGACCCGCGCCTCCTCCAGGAGCCGCAGGACCTCCACGTTGTTCACGTGGTCGTAGGCGTCGAGGTCCGCCCACCTGAGGTGGATCGGGACGTGGACTCGGGTCACGGGATCAGTCCCGGGTGAGCTTGCGGTACGCGGAGCGGTGCGGCTTCGCGGCGTCCGCGCCCAGGCGCTCGATCTTGTTCTGCTCGTACGCCTCGAAGTTCCCCTCGAACCAGTACCAGTTCGCGGGGTCCTCCTCCGTGCCCTCGTAGGACAGGATGTGTGTCGCGATCCGGTCGAGGAACCACCGATCGTGGGTGATGACCACGGCGCAGCCGGGGAACTCGAGCAGCGCGTTCTCGAGGCTGCCGAGCGTCTCGACGTCCAGGTCGTTGGTGGGCTCGTCGAGCAGCAGCAGGTTCCCGCCCTGCTTGAGCGTGAGCGCGAGGTTCAGGCGGTTGCGCTCGCCACCCGAGAGGATGCCGGCCTTCTTCTGCTGGTCGGGGCCCTTGAAGCCGAACGTGGAGACGTAGGCGCGCGCGGGCACCTCCTGCTTGCCGACCTGGATGTAGTCCTGGCCGTCCGAGACGACCTCGAACAGCGACTTCTCCGGGTCGATGCCTCCGCGGCTCTGGTCGACGTAGGAGATGTCGACGGTGTCGCCGACCTTGAGCTCCCCCGAGTCGAGCGGCTCGAAGCCGACGATGGTCTTGAACAGCGTGGTCTTGCCGACGCCGTTCGGACCGATGACGCCGACGATGCCGTTGCGCGGGAGCGTGAAGGAGAGGTCGTCGATGAGGACCCGCTCGCCGAACTGCTTGTGCAGCTTCTTCGCGTCGATGACCTGCGAGCCGAGCCGCGGGCCGACGGGGATCTGGATCTCCTCGAAGTCCAGCTTCCTCGTGCGCTCCGCCTCGGTCACCATCTCCTCGTAGCGGGCGAGGCGCGCCTTGGACTTCGCCTGGCGGCCCTTGGCGTTGCTGCGCACCCAGTCGAGCTCCTCGGCGAGGCGCTTGGAGAGCTTGGCGTCCTTCTTGCCCTGGACGCTCAGGCGCTCCTGCTTCTTCTCGAGGTAGGTCGAGTAGTTGCCCTCGTAGGGGTAGAGGCGCCCGCGGTCGACCTCGGCGATCCACTCGGCCACGTGGTCGAGGAAGTACCGGTCGTGGGTCACGGCGAGGACGGCGCCCGGGTACTTGGACAGGTGCTGCTCGAGCCAGAGCACGCTCTCGGCGTCGAGGTGGTTGGTGGGCTCGTCGAGGAGCAGCAGGTCCGGCTTCTGGAGCAGCAGCTTGCAGAGCGCGACGCGGCGCTTCTCGCCGCCCGAGAGGTTCGCGACCGAGGCGTCGCCCGGCGGGGTGCGCAGCGCGTCCATCGCCTGCTCGAGCTGCGAGTCGAGCTCCCAGCCGTCGGCGGCGTCGATGGCCTCCTGCAGCGTGCCCATCTCGGCGAGCAGGGTGTCGAAGTCGGCGTCGGGCTCCGCCATGGCCGCGGCGATCTCGTTGTAGCGGTCGACCTGCGCCTTCAGCGGGCCGACGCCCTCCTGGACGTTCTCGAGCACGGTCTTCGACTCGTCGAGCTCCGGCTCCTGCATGAGGATGCCGACCGAGTACCCGGGCGACAGCTTCGCCTCGCCGTTGCTGGGGGTGTCGAGGCCCGCCATGATCTTGAGGATCGTCGACTTGCCCGCGCCGTTCGGGCCGACGACGCCGATCTTCGCGCCGGGGATGAACGACATGGTGACGTCGTCGAGGATCAGCTTGTCGCCGACCGACTTCCGGGCGCGGACCATCGAGTAGATGTATTCAGCCATGGTCACGAGTCTATTCAGTGCCGCGGCCGCCGGATGCCGCGCGCGGAGGCGCCGGCACCGTCGTCACCAGTCGATGGCGCGCGTCTGGCCGACCAGGCAGCGGCCGGAGGAGAGCGCCGGCTCGACGTGCGCGGTGAAGCCGTCCTGGGCCCGCTGCCCGATGAGGCAGGCGTCCGCCATGCGCACGGCGACGAGGATCGAGTCGACCGAGTTGCCGAGCGGCGTCGCGTCGGCGGTGACCTCCATGCGGTCCTTCGGGAAGCCGGCGCCGACGAGCGCGTCCACGAGCGACCGGCCCTGCGCGTTGGGATCCGCGGCGACGACCGCTCCCGCCATGGCCTCGAATGCGGGCAGGTTTGCCTCGGCTGTCCCCGTCGGGTCGACGGGCGCGATGGTGGGTGTGGCGGGCGCGGCGGGCGCGGCGCCGGGATCGGCGCTGTCCGTGACGGCGGTCGGGGTCGGCTCCGGCGCGGCGGGCGACTGCGTGCAGGCCGACAGGAGCAGCGCAGCGAGGAGGACCGGCGCCAGGAGGGCGCGGATCACGCGGCGGACTCGTCGGGGCAGGCCGCCTCGGCGTCGCGATCGGATGCCGGGGGGATGGCGAGGTCGTCGCCGCGGGCGCTCCCCCGGCCGTCGTCGAGGGAGGATGCGCTCATGCTGGTGAGGATATCCCGCGCGATGGCCTCGAGCTGCGCGGTCTGCTCGGCGCTCAGCGGGTCGAACACCGTGCGGAGCACCTCCTCGGCGTGGCCGGGGGCGGCCGCGACGAGGGTCGCCCGGCCCTCGTCGGTGAGCTCCGCGAGGAGGCTCCTGCCGTCATGCGGCGACCGCGAGCGGCGGACCCACCCCAGCTGCTCGAGGCGGGTGACGGCGTGGGAGGTGCGGCTCGCCGAGGCCTGGAGCGCCCGGGCGAGGACGCTCATGGGGAGCGCCCCGCCCTCGGCCTCCGACAGCCGGACGAGGATCATGTAGTAGGCGTGCGGCATGCCCGCGTCGCGGAGGAGCTCCCGCTCGATGCGCTCGCTCACGTGGTTCAGCGCGACGATGACCGTCCGCCAGGCGCGCTGCTGATCCGGCTCGAGCCACCGGGGGGATCCGCTCATGGTGCGATCCTAGGCTCCGCCGCCGTGGGGCCGACGCGCGCGATGCCGCGTCGCGCGAGCACGGCGTGCCCCACGAGCTCCACCGCGTCGTGCTCCGACCGGGCCGCCCGACGGGGAACGAGCTCGCCCAGGACGATGACCTCCTCCCCGATGACGAGACTCGCCACGTCGCCATGGGCGCCGGCGCCCGTGCACACGACGAGGATCCCGTCGCCCTCCGGGCCGCGCGGATGCCCCGGGCCCACGGGACCGACGAGGACGCTGGCGACCTCCCATCCCTCGACGGTGCGGATGGATCGCGGCCGCCGCGCGACCGTGCCGCGCAACGCGACGTGCGTCCCGCTCCCCCGCGTCCCGTCGCCGTGTCCCTCGCCCTGTGCGCCCATCGCCCCTCCTCCCGCGGCCCGGCGGCCGCGACCGAGGGTGTCCCGGAGGACGCGCTGCGCGACGGGGCCGAGCGCATCCCGCGCACGGCGCACGGCGCGCGCGCCTGGGGAGGGACGGCCCGGACTCAGTGCTCAGTGAAGCGGAGGTCCTCGTCCCGACCCGCGCGGAGCGCCGCCTTCGCGATCTCCAGGGTGGGGTAGGTGCCGGAGACGACGCCGCGGTGCAGCGACCGCACCTCGTAGCCGTCGTCGTGCGAGTGGATGGAGGCGAGCGCCCCCGTGGCCCCGAAGGCCACCCAGGTCTTGCCCGCGGTGCGCGGGACGCCGGTGGTGCTCGTGCTGGTGGTCATCGACATCGTCGTCGTCTCTCCTCCCCGGGCTCCGTCGCCCGGACGTGCCGATGGTACGCCGACGCCCCGCGGCCGTACAGGTCGCGGGGCGTCGAGGGAGAGGCGGATCAGGCGGCGCGCACGTACTGCGCGAAGGACTTCCGCACCTTGTTCACCTTGGGCACGGCGACGGCGTTGCAGTAGCCCTGGCCGGGGTTCTTGGCGAAGAAGTCCTGGTGGTAGTCCTCCGCGTCGTACCAGGTGCCGACCGGCTCGATCGTGGTGACGACGGTGCCGTCCCACAGCTCGCCGGCGCGCGAGATCGCGTCGCGGAACAGCTGCTCCTGCTCGGCGTCCGCGGGGAACATGGCGGAGCGATACTGGGTGCCGACGTCGGCGCCCTGGCGGTTGAGCTGGCGCGGGTCGTGCAGCGTGAAGAACACGTCGAGGATGACGTCCGCGGGGATGACCTCCTCGTCGAAGAACACCTTCACCGCCTCGGCGTGCCCGGTCGCGCCCGTGCACACGGCGTCGTAGGAGGGGTGGGCGGTGTGGCCGCCGATGTATCCGGAGATGACGTCCTGGACGCCGTCGAGCGTGCGGTAGACCGCATCGAGGCACCAGAAGCAGCCGCCGGCGAGGATGAATGTCTGCATGAGAGATGAACCTACTTCCCGTCGACGCGCGCGAGGTCCGCGGTGGTCGACATGGGAGGGAACCGTCACCGGACGCCGCCCATTCCTGCCGGTCGCGATGTCGGTGGTCCCCCGTAGCTTCGGGGACATCGAGACACCGCCGGGCCGGCGGCACGCGGACGGAGGACACCATGCCCAGCATCACCTACACCCCCCTGTCGCGCTCGGCCGCCCAGGTGCGCGAGCTGCACGACGGGCTCCTGCGCGTCACCCGGCCGGACGGCGCCGTGCTCGGCTACGTGGAGCGCATGCACGAGCCGCAGGGCGAGCGGTTCCGCGCGAAGCGCCTGCGCCGGGACGCGCAGGGGTTCGTGCCGCTCGGTGACTTCTGGGAGCTGCAGGACGCGGTCGACTGCCTGCGGTTCTGACCGGCGGCCACCGGTGAGCGGGTGCGGCGACGCGCCCGCCCGGCCTCCCGGATCGGGCCCGGGCGCCGGGGTACGGTCGCCGCATGCAGTGGTGGAATGATCTCCTCGATGCCCTCGCGTCCGAGCGGGGCACGCAGCTCCTCTCCGGCGTCGTCGTCCCCTTCGTCGCCATCGTGGTGGCCGGCGTGCTCGCCGCCGCCATCGCGCGCAGCGCCACGCAGCGGATCCTCACCCGGCACGACCGCGAGGTGAAGGCCGCCGCCATCGGCGTGCTCGTCGACGCGGCCCGCCAGGCCTCCGTGTGGGACGGCCTCACGGCGCAGGAGCGCGTCCTCGCGGACCGCGCCGCGGGCGAGGCCGACATCCGCATCCGCCTCCTGCCGGTCAAGGGCGCGGCCACCGCCGCCACCTGGGCCGCGCACGAGATCACCGAGTTCAAGCGCGGCAGCGGCAGCTTCGGCTTCCAGTTCGACGCGCAGCTCGCCGAGTTCCGCGACCGCATGGTCGAGTGGCAGCACCACCCCGGCCGCGCCCGCAAGATCTTCCAGGGCGACATCTCGCGCTGGCAGTTCGAGGACGACCAGCCCGTCGCCGACACGGCCGCCGCGACCAGGACGCCGGCTCGCCCGGATGACGCGAGCGCCGTCGCCCCCGTCCCGGTGCCGTGGCGCAGCGGATCCGACGACCAGCCCGTCGCCGAGCGCCGCGTCGAGTCCCCCGAAGAGCAGTACAGCCCGCCCGTCCCCTCGTCGTCGGCCGCGAACTCGCGCGCCGCGGACTCCGAGCGGCGCTGACCCTCCTCGCCGTCACATGACGACGCCCCGCATCTCGGTCGAGGTGCGGGGCGTCGTCGCGTCGGGTCAGAGGCGGATCACTTCCACCAGTCGTCGAACATGCTGGCGGGCACGCGCCGCTTGTGCTCCGTGCTCTCGTAGCGGGCCTCGATCGCCTCGGCCACCTCGTCGGCGACGTCGCGGCCCTCGAGGAAGTCGTCGATGTCGGCGTAGGTGAGGCCGAGGTTCGCCTCGTCCGTCTGGCCGGGGGTGTCGTCGAGGAGATCGGCCGTGGGGGCCTTGAGGTACAGCCGCTCCGGCGCTCCGAGGTGCTCGAGGAGGGCCCGGCCCTGGCGCTTGCTGAGACCCGTGAGCGGGAGCACGTCCGCGCCGCCGTCGCCGTACTTCGTGAAGAACCCCGTGACGGCCTCGGCCGCGTGGTCGGTGCCGATCACCAGCAGGCGGGCCTGCCCGGCCAGCGCGTACTGGGCGACCATGCGCGAGCGCGCCTTGACGTTGCCCTTGGTGAAGTCCGTCATCGCGTGGCCGACCGCGTCGGCGTACTCCGCCTGGAAGCCGTCGACCGCGCGCTTGATGTCGAAGACGACGCTCGACTTGGGCTGGATGAAGGAGAGCGCCAGCTGCGCGTCCTCCTCATCGGCCTGCACCCCGTACGGCAGGCGCACGGCGATGAACTCGGCGAGGAGCCCCTCGCCCGCGAGCTCCTCGATCGCGAGCTGGGCGAGGCGCCCGGCGAGAGACGAGTCCTGGCCGCCGCTCACGCCGAGGACGAAGCCCTCTGCGCCGGTGGACCGGAGGTAGGCCTTGAGGAAGTCGACGCGCTTCCGGACCTCGTCGGCGGGATCGATGGTCGGGCGCACCTCGAGGGCGGCGATGATCTGTGACTGGATGTCGCGCATGCGCCCAAATCTACGGCCGATCCCGCGCTTCCGACAGTCGGTCCCCCCGGCGCGACTCGAACGCGCAACCGTCGGATTAGAAGGCCGATGCTCTATCCATTGAGCTACAGGGGGTCATCACGAGGGTACTACGCGGGATCCGGGCGCTCCGAGGCACCGCCGGGAGCGGCGGGGGCCGTCCCGTCCATGACGCGCACGACCGCCTGCAGCACCTGGGGCGCGGTCGGCACGCCCTCCGCGCGGAGCACCTCGCGGTCCCCCGCGCGCACGAGGATCGTCGGCGTCGATCGGATGCGCTCCTCCTCCGCCAGCTCCGGGTGCGCCGCGACGTCGAGCTCCTCCATCGGGAGCCAGGGCAGGAGCCGCTGCACCTCCTGCAGCGTCCGCCGGGTGGCCTGGCACGGGACGCAGAACAGCGAGGAGAACATGAGGACGCGCACGCCCTCGGATCCCTCGGGCACGTCGACGCCCGCGGGCGCGCCCTCTCCGGGGATCAGGAGGCGAACGCCGCGACGGCGGCGATGATCGAGACGAGGGCGAGGAGCAGCGACACCGATACCAGCACGAGGTGGACGGTGAAGAACGCGGTGCGCGAACCGTCGGCGGCGCGGGCTCGGGGATCCTTCGCCACGCGCTTGAGGAACTGCGGCCACACGACGACGTTCCAGACGCCGTTGACGAGGAGGAGGACGGCGAGGAGGGTGATCACTCCCCCATGGTAGGCGGCGCATCGGGGCGGCCCGGGCCCGCCGATAGGATCGGAGGATGGGCAACAACGCGGACCGGCTGGTGTGGATCGACTGCGAGATGACGGGGCTCGACCTCGCGATCGACGAGCTGGTGGAGGTCGCGGTGGTCGTCACCGACTTCGACCTCGTGCCCGTCGACGACGGCTTCACGATCGTCATCAACCCCGACCCCGCGGCGCTGGCCAACATGGGCGAGTTCGTCACCGACATGCACCGCTCCTCGGGGCTACTCGAGGAGATCCCCGGGGGCGTCAGCCTCGCCGACGCCGAGTTCGCGGTGCTGGAGTACCTGCTGCAGCACGTGCCGAACGGCGGCAAGGCCCCCATCGCGGGCAACACCATCGGCACCGACCGCGCCTTCCTCGCGAAGTACATGCCCCGCGTGGACGCGCACCTGCACTACCGCAGCGTCGACGTCTCCTCCATCAAGGTGCTCGCCAAGGAGTGGTTCCCCCGGATCTACTTCAACTCCCCCGCGAAGAACGGCGGCCACCGCGCCCTCGCCGACATCCTCGAGTCGATCCGCGAGCTCGAGTACTACCGCCGTGCGGCGTTCGTGCCGGCGCCCGGGCCCGCGACCGACGACGTGCAGGCCATCGCCGCGGACGTCACGTCCGCGTGGGCCCCGCGGCTGTAGTATCCTCGTCATGGCCGCCCGCGAGAGCGGGATCGGCCGCATGGTGGGCGTAGCTCAGTTGGCAGAGCGCTGGCTTGTGGAGCCGGAAGTCGCGGGTTCGAGCCCCGTCGTCCACCCCACCGGGAAGGGCCGGGATCCGAGAGGGTCCCGGCCCTTCCGTCGTCTCCCCCGCGGTGGCCGGCCGTCCGGCGCTCCGCCGACGCGCAGCGCGGGCTCGCCCGCACGCGCGTGTGGGATGGTGGTCGGATGCTGCGTTGCGATCCCGACGACTTCGAGAAGCTGGTGATCGACGAGCTCGACGAGCTGCCGGACGAGATGGTGGACGGCCTTGACAACGTCGTGTTCGTCGTCGAGGACCGACCCGAGGACGGGTCGCTCGGCCTGCTCGGGCTCTACGACGGCGTCGCGATGACCGAGCGCGGGCAGTACGGGTTCGGCGAGATGCCGGACCGCATCGTCGTCTACCGCGAGCCGCACCTGCACGAGGCCGAGGACATGGACGCGCTGCGGGACCTCGTCCACGTCACGCTCGTGCACGAGATCGCGCACTTCCACGGCATCGACGACGACCGGCTGCACGAGCTCGGCTGGGCCTGAGCCGACGACGCCCGGCCGGCACAACGGGACGACGGCAGGCGCCGACCGAGCCCGGACGCACGACGACCCCGGCAGCCGCGTCGCGGGCCGGGGTCGTGCGGAGGGGCGCTCAGGCGCCGGGGGTGCCGGGGATCAGAGCTCGAGGGACTCGTCGTCGCCCTCGCCGAGGACGTCGTCGCTGCCGTCGGCCACGTACGAGTAGGTGACGCGCTGCTCGCCCGCGACCTCCGAGACCTCGCCGGCGCGGTACTGGAAGAGCGACTCCTTGCCCTCCACGGCCGACATGGTGCTGATGGTCTCGTCGTGCTGGCCGTCGACGAGGACGCGGGTCTCGGTGGTGCCCTCGAGGGGGCCGTCGGCGAAGACGGCGAGGTAGCGGACGTCGGACGGTGCGGAATCGGTCATGGCCTCAGGCTACCCGGCCGCCGCCACGGCGTCCGTGCGGACGACGACGTCGGCCAGGGCCCGCGGATCCTCCCGGGACACGTGCGCCCGCCACTGCGCGTCCCAGCGCTCCCACTCGACCGCGAAGGACTCGCCGTCGCGGGCGATGGCGCGGGCTCGGCGCACGGCGTCGTCGGCCTCCACCCAGATGCGGTGCGTGGCGCGGAGCGCGGCGGCGCGGGTCAGGGATCCGCAGCCCTCGACGACGAGCGGACGCGCCGGATCCAGGTCGTGCCACTCCGCGGGCGCGTCGGCGGTCCAGTCCCAGCGGCGCCACCGCGGTCGTCCGCCCGGGCGCATCTCGTCGACGACGTGGTGCTCGAGGTGCCGGGACGCCGCTTCGAGGCCGTCCCAGCCGGGGTAGACGTCGTCGAGCCGGAGGAGCTGCGCGCCCGGCGCCAGGTGCGCGGCAGCGTCGCCGTCGCGGACCAGGACGTCGGCGAGGGTCGACTTGCCGGAGCCGGACGGGCCGTCGACGAGGATCAGCGCCGGGCGCCGCTCCCCCGGATCACGCCGCAACGAAGTTCCATGTCCCGGCCGCGACGGCAGCCGCCACGGAGGAGACGGCGACGAGCACCGCGACGGATACGACGATCGCCTCGCGTCGGCCGACCACGCTGGGGCGGGCCCACGTGCGCGCGGTCGCGCCGCCGAAGCCGCGGGCCTCCATCGCGGTCGCCAGCTTGCTGCCGCGCCGGATCGACAGAACGAGGAGCGCGAAGGCCTGACCGGCGAACCGGCGGATCCGGCCGCGGTCGGCGACGCCGCGCGCGCGACGGGCCAGCTCGAGCGAGCGCCAGTCGTCGAGGAGCAGGCCCACGAGCCGCACGCCCGCGAGCGCCCCGAGGACGAAGCGGGACGGCAGTCGCCCGACCTGGGCGAGCCCGTCGGCGAGGTCCGTGGGATCCACGTTCGAGAAGAGGACGAGCGACGCGACGCCGATGGCCAGCACGCGCAGCGTGGTCGCGACCGCGAGCAGCACCGACCCCTCACTGACGACGACGAGCAGGAACTGGGCGTAGACGTCGCCCGACGTGCGTCCGTAGAGCAGGATCGTGAGGCCGGCGCTGGGCGCCGCGACCCAGATGGGGATGCTGCGCAGGAGGAACGCGCGCGGACGGAGGCCCGCGAACGGCAGGAGCAGCAGCTCGAGCAGCAGCGCCGCGCCCGCGGAGACCACGTCGAGGCTCAGCACGAGGACGAGCGTCAGCACGAGGGCGGCCGCGAGGCGGGCCACGGGGTTGACGGCGGCGAGGCCGGTGGCGCGGGCTGCAGGGATGACGACCGAGGGGGCGGCGCTCATCGCACGACCTCCAGGCGGGCGGCGGAGCCCGGGACGGCGTCGAGGCGGAGGACGTCGTCCGCGAGCGCCCGGACGAGGTCCGCGTCGTGGGTGACGGCGAGCACGCCGACGCCCTCCCGGTCGGCGAGGTCGGCGAGGAGCGCCACGAGCTCGGCCCAGGTGCGGGCGTCCTGCCCGAACGTCGGCTCGTCGAGGACGAGGAGGCGCGGCGCGGTCGCGAGGGCGGTCGCCACGGAGAGGCGCCGCTTCTCGCCGCCGGAGAGGGTGAACGGGTTCGCCTGCGCGAGGCCGTCGAGGCGCAGGCGGACGAGCAGCTCGTTGACCCGGCGGGCCGCGTCGGCGGGATCCGTGCCCACGGCCCGCGGGCCGACCTCGAGCTCGGCGCGCACGGTGCCGGCGAGGAACTGGTGCTCCGGGTCCTGGAAGACAGTGCCGATGCGGGCGGCGAGCTCGCGCGAGCGCCAGGCGGCCGGATCCGCGCCCAGGCCGTCCGCGAGGACGGCCTCCGCGACGACCCGGCCCGACAGCGCGGGCAGCAGGCCGCCCAGCGTCAGCGCGAGCGTGCTCTTGCCGCCGCCGTTCGGCCCGGTGAGGGCGGTGACGCGTCCCGAGGCGAGCGCGACGCCGTCTCCGTGCGCCACCGCGGTGCCGCGCGCCCCGCCCCGCCCCACGACGAGGCCGTCCGCGCAGAGGAGCGCCGCGGGTGCGGCTCGATCGCGCATCGGCGCGGCCGGCTCCCGGCCCGGCACCCAGACGCCCGCGGCCGCGAGGGACGCGCCCTGGTCGCGGAGCACGTCGTCGGGTGCCCCGTCGGCGAGGACCCCCCCGTCGGCCGCGAGCACGACGACCCGGTCGACGAGGTCCTGCCAGACGGCGACCCGGTGCTCGATGACGACGAGGGTGGCGCCGCTCACCTCGACCACGGACTCGACGGCGCGCCGCACCTCGCCGACGCCGTCGGGGTCGAGGTTCGCGGTCGGCTCGTCGAGCAGCAGGAGCCCGGGCCGCATCGCGAGCACCCCGGCGAGGGCGAGGCGCTGCTTCTGGCCGCCGGAGAGCGCGGTCGTGGAGCGGTCGAGGGCGACGTCGAGCCCGACCGCGTCGAGGGCGTCGCGCACGCGCACCCAGATCTCGTCGCGCGGGACGCCGAGGTTCTCGCAGCCGAACGCGACGTCGTCGCCGACGCGGGACAGGATCACCTGCGCGTCCGGGTCCTGCAGCACGAGGCCCGCGCGGCCGCGGCGGGCGGCCGGATCCTCCCCGTCGACGAGGAGGGTGCCGCGGGTCTCCCCCTCGTCGTCGCCGCCGAGGACGCCCGCGAGCGCGTGCATGAGCGTGGTCTTCCCCGCGCCGGACGCGCCGAGCAGCAGCACGCGCTCGCCCGGCTCGATCACGAGGTCGACGTCGCGGACCGCCCAGGCGCTCCGGCCGGCGTGCCGCCAGCCCCAGCCCTCGGCCCGGACGGACGCGCCGCCCGCCCGCTCGGCCGTCGCCTCCGGCCCGGCGAGCGGCACGCGCGCGGCGTCGATCGACGACGGGCGACGGCCCGGCCGCCGCACGGTCAGACGCGGGCCGCGGTGTCGCGGCCCGAGGCGAAGCGCGACAGCGCGCCGGTGCGGGCGAGCGCCCGGGCGACGAGCCACGAGAGCAGCCCCGCGATGACCGCGCCCGCGAGGAGGGCCGCGACCGTGTAGATCGTCGCGAATAGCGGTGTGGACCCCGGGTAGTAGGTGATGAGGTCGGTGACGGCCATGCCGAGCCCCGCGCCCATGCCCGCGAGCACGGCGACGTAGGCGCGCCAGTTCGCGTACAGGAAGACGAGGAGCACGAGCTCCGCGCCGAGGCCCTGCGTGAGGCCGGAGAGCAGCGTGCCGACGCCCCAGACGTTGCCCACGAGCATCGAGACGAACGCGGCCAGCAGCTCGCCGTAGAGGGCGGCGCCGGGCTTGCGGATCACGATGCCGGTGAGGACGCCGGCGAACAGCCAGCCGCCGCCCGCGAGCGCCTGCAGGCCGGGGAGCAGCGGCTCGAAGAAGCTGCCGACGGGCACGGACGCCGTGTTCCAGATGACGAAGACGAGGCCGGACGCGACGCCGAGGACGCTCGCGACGACGATGTCGATGACCCGCCAGCGGGCGCGGAGGCCCGAGCGGGGCGTGCGGGCGCCGGTGTCGACGCTCGCGGCGGATGCGGTGGACGAGGGTGATGCGGTCATTCGACGTGCCCTTCGGATGAGTGGAAGAGGGCACGGGTGCGAGATGGAAGCCTCCCTGCGCTGGCATGATCCAGATCAGGTATGACGGTCGAAGACTGGGTGTCTTCCTCTCAGCCCGGCTCACCGGACTCCCGTGTTCACGGTGAGCATAGCGCGCGGGCGACGCGCGCGGGACGACGGGGTCCCGGACGCACGGGAGCGCAGATGCCCGAGGGCACCCGCGCTCCGCGGTGGTGGTGCGAGCCGCGCTACTTCAGCGTCTTGATGAGCTTGACGAGGACCTTGCCGGAGATCCAGATGACGGGCGTGGCCACCGCGAGCAGCGCGATGACGTTGGGCTGGAACCGCACCTCGCCGTCGGTGGCGATGTACGCGCCGATGGGGCAGGCGCCGCCGCCGCCCCCGCCGCCGCCCGCGACGTTGCCGTCGGAGTCGGGGAGGTCGCTGCCCCCGCCGAAGCCGTACCAGGCGAATGCCACCGGCACGATGGTCGAGCCGTCGATGTCGAGGGGGTCGCCGTAGATTGTCCCCACTCCGGCGTTCTTCACGTTCTCTGCGAGCTGTGCGACGAGGTTGGTCATGCGTCCCACCGTACCCCGCGGGGCCCGGAGGATGCGGGCCGATCCGGGCCGTCACGGTACCCTCGCCCCTGGTGCGTCGCTGCGTCGCATCCGGCCTCCAGCCGTTGCGGCCCACGCGGATCCACCGCCTGCCCCGCCCCCGACGGACCCCGCGCGCACGCCTGCGCACCGCCGGCGGACGAGTCGACCCAACTGGAGGACCACTTGAAGACCTGGCCCGGAAACCCCTACCCGCTCGGCGCGACCTTCGACGGGAGCGGCACGAACTTCGCGCTCTTCAGCGAGGTCGCGGAGTCGGTGCAGCTGTGCCTCATCGAGGAGGACGGCACCGAGACCCGCGTGGACGTGACCGAGGTCGACGCGCACGTCTGGCACTGCTACCTCCCGCACGTGCAGCCGGGGCAGCGCTACGGCTACCGCGTCACCGCGCCGTACGAGCCCGAGGCCGGCCACCGGTCGAACCCCGCGAAGCTGCTGCTGGATCCCTACGCGAAGGCCACCTGCGGCGAGTTCGACTGGCACCCGTCGCTGTTCGCCTACGAGTTCGGCGACCCGGCCAGCCGCAACGACGAGGACTCGGGCCCGCACATGATGCTCGGCGTCGTGGTCAACCCGTTCTTCGACTGGGACGGCGACCGCCTCCCCCGGACGCCCTACAGCGAGACCGTCGTCTACGAGGCGCACGTGAAGGGGCTCACGCAGCTCAACCCGCGGGTCCCCGAGGAGCTGCGCGGCACGTACGCCGGCATCGCGCACCCCGCCGTCATCGACCACCTGCAGAAGCTGGGCGTCACCGCCATCGAGCTCATGCCCGTGCACCAGTTCGTGCAGGACAACACGCTGCTCGAGAAGGGCCTCCGGAACTACTGGGGCTACAACACCATCGGGTTCTTCGCGCCGCACAACGCCTACTCGTCCACGGGCGAGCTCGGCCAGCAGGTGCAGGAGTTCAAGTCCATGGTGCGGGCGCTGCACGCCGCCGGCATCGAGGTCATCCTCGACGTGGTCTACAACCACACGGCCGAGGGCAACCACCTCGGCCCGACGCTCTCCTTCAAGGGCATCGACAACCAGGCCTACTACCGGCTCATGGAGGACGACCCGACCTACTACATGGACTACACGGGCACGGGGAACTCGCTCAACGTGCGCCACCCGCACGCGCTGCAGCTGATCATGGACTCCCTGCGGTACTGGGTCACCGAGATGCACGTCGACGGCTTCCGGTTCGATCTGGCGTCGGCCCTCGCGCGCGAGTTCTACGACGTCGACAAGCTCGCCACGTTCTTCGAGCTCGTGCAGCAGGATCCGGTGGTGTCGCAGGTCAAGCTCATCGCCGAGCCGTGGGACGTGGGCCCCGGCGGCTACCAGGTGGGCAACTTCCCGCCGCAGTGGACCGAGTGGAACGGCAAGTACCGCGACACCGTGCGCGACTTCTGGCGCGGCGAGGCCTCCTCGCTCGGCGAGTTCGCGGCGCGCATCACGGGATCGGCGGACCTCTACGAGCACTCGGGGCGCCGACCGGTCGCGTCGATCAACTTCATCACCGCGCACGACGGCTTCACCATCGCCGACCTCGTCTCTTACAACGAGAAGCACAACGAGGCGAACGGCGAGGACAACCAGGACGGCGAGAGCCACAACCGCTCGTGGAACATGGGCGTGGAGGGGCCGACGGACGACCCGGCGATCCTCACGCTCCGCGGCCGCCAGCAGCGCAACATGCTCGCCACCATGATCCTGTCGCAGGGCGTGCCGATGATCCTCCACGGCGACGAGCTCGGCCGCACGCAGCAGGGCAACAACAACACGTACGCGCAGGACAACGAGATCAGCTGGGTGCACTGGGACCAGGCCGACCAGCCGCTCGTCGAGTTCACCGCGTCCGTCGTGCGGCTCCGCAAGGAGCACCCGACCTTCCGTCGCGGGCGCTTCTTCGACGGCCGGCCGGTGCGCCGCGGCGAGGGCGAGCCGCTCCCCGACATCGTGTGGCTCGACGCGGACGCGACCCCGATGGTCGACGACGACTGGGAGTCCGGCCTCCGCGCCATCGGCATGTTCCTCAACGGCAACGGGATCCGCGGGCGCGACCGCCGCGGCGAGGACATCTACGACACGCACTTCCTCCTCTACTTCAACGCGCACGACGAGCCGGTGTCCTTCACGCTCCCGTCGGACGAGTACGCGGACGCGTGGGAGACCGTGATCGACACCGCGGGCGTCGGAGCCGACTCGACGGCCCTCCGCGCGAGTAGCGTCGTGGACGTGGCGGCCAAGGCGCTCGTGGTGCTGCGCGCCTACACCGAGCCCGAGGTGGAACCCGACCACTCGGTCGCGGCGAGCCTCGCCGTCCTCACCCACGCGCAGGCCGACCGGCCCGCCGCAGACCCAAGGAGCGACATCAGTTGAGAACCCCCATCTCCACCTACCGGTTCCAGGTGCGGGAATCGTTCGACCTCGCCGCCGTGGCCGAGCAGCTGCCGTACGTGAAGGACCTCGGCGCGGACTGGGTGTACCTCAGCCCGATCCTCGCGGCCGAGCCCGGATCCGACCACGGCTACGACGTCGTCGACCACGCGCAGGTCGACCCGGCGCGCGGCGGCGCGGCGGGCATGAAGGCCGTCGCGGACCGCGCCCACGAGCTGGGCCTCGGCGTGCTGGTGGACATCGTCCCCAACCACGTCGGCGTCGCGACGCCCGTGGAGAGCCTCTGGTGGTGGGACCTGCTGACGCACGGCACCGCGAGCCGGTACGCCGACGCGTTCGACGTGGACTGGGACTTCGGGCGGGGCAAGGTGCGGATCCCCGTGCTCGGCGACGGCGAGTCGGAGCTCGACGAGCTGAAGCTCGTGCGCGGCGACGACGGCACCGTGGAGCTCCGCTACTACGACCAGCGGTTCCCCGTCGCGCCCGGCACGGCCGAGGACGACGCGGACGCCCGCACGGTGCACGAGCGCCAGTCCTACGAGCTGATCGACTGGCGCCGCGCCGACGCCGAGCTCAACTACCGCCGCTTCTTCGCGGTGAACACGCTTGCGGGCATCCGCGTCGAGCTGCCGCGCGTCTTCGAGGAGTCGCACGCCGAGATCTCGCGCTGGTTCCGCGAGGGCCTCGCCGACGGCCTCCGGGTCGACCACCCGGACGGCCTGCTCGACCCGAAGGGGTACCTCGACGACCTCGCGCGGATCACCGGCGGCGCGTACGTGCTCGTCGAGAAGATCCTCGAGCCCGGCGAGACGCTGCCCACCGACTGGGCCACCGCCGGCACCACGGGCTACGACGCGCTCGCGGAGATCGACCGCGTGCTCGTCGACCCCGACGGCCAGGTCGAGCTCGACCACCTCGAGGCGTCGCTCCGCGGCCTGCCGCAGGGCGAGCTCACGAGCTGGGCCGACATGATCCGCGGCACCAAGCGCGGCATCGCCGACGGGATCCTCCGCAGCGAGGTCCTCCGCCTCGAGCGCCTCGTCGAGGACGCGCCCGCGGACGCCGCCGACGCGCTCGCCGAGCTGCTCGCGACCTTCCCCGTCTACCGCAGCTACCTACCCGGCGGGCTCCACCACCTCGAGGAGGCCGCCGCGGCCGCACGCATCAGCCGCCCGGACCTCGTCGCCACCATCGACGCGCTCATGCCCCAGCTCTCCGACCCGACCACGCTCGTCGCCCAGCGCTTCCAGCAGACGAGCGGCATGGTCATGGCCAAGGGCGTCGAGGACACCGCGTTCTACCGGTACTCGCGCCTCGTCTCGCTCAACGAGGTCGGCGCCGACCCGTCGATCTTCGCGATCGACGTCGACGACTTCCACGCGCGCCAGCAGGAGCGGAACCGCGTCGCGCCCCACGCGATGACGACGCTCTCCACGCACGACACCAAGCGCGGCGAGGACGTGCGCGCCCGCATCGACGTGCTGTCCGAGACGCCCGAGGCCTGGCGCGACGCGCTCGGCCAGCTCCGCGAGGTCGCCCCCACGGGCGACGGCCCGTTCGAGAACCTGCTGTGGCAGACGCTCGTCGGCACCTGGCCCGCGTCGCGCGAGCGCCTGCACGCGTACGCCGAGAAGGCGTCGCGCGAGGCCGGCGACTCGACCACGTGGACCGCGCCCGACGAGGCCTTCGAGGAGCGCATGCACGCGCTCGTCGACGCGGCCTTCGACGACCCGCGCGCCCGCACGATCGTCGCCGGGCTCTACGACCGGCTCTCCGGACCCGGCTGGTCGAACTCCCTCGCGGCCAAGGCCATCCAGCTCACGGCCCCCGGCATGCCCGACGTCTACCAGGGCAGCGAGCTGTGGGAGACGAGCCTCGTGGATCCCGACAACCGCCGCGAGGTCGACTTCGGCATGCGCCGCGCCGCCCTCGACGCCGTGCTCACGGGCGCCGAGCCCGCCATCGACGAGACCGGGGCCGCCAAGCTCCTCGTCACGGCGCGGGCTCTCCGCCTCCGTCGCGAGCACCCGGAGCTGTTCACGGGCTACGAGCCCGTGCGCGCGACCGGCGACGCCGCGGCCCACGTGATCGCGTTCGACCGCGGCGGGGCGATCACCGTCGCGACCCGCCTGCCCGTCGGGCTCGAGACCGGCGGCGGGTGGGGATCCACCTCCATCGCGCTGCCCGAGGGCGAGCTCGTCGACCACGTGAGCGGCCGTTGCCTCGACGGCGGGCGCGTGTCCGTGGCGGCGCTCCTCGCCGACTACCCGGTCGCGATCCTCGCGCCCGCATCCACCGCCGCCGACCTCACCCCCGGGAGCCGAGCATGACCGACGACCGCTTCGACATCTGGGCCCCCGAGGCCCGCACCCTCGCCCTCTCCGTGGGCGACGAGCGCCTGCCGCTCTCGCCCGTCGGCGACGGCTGGTGGACCCTCGACGCCGACCGCGCCGAGGCCCTCCCCTCCGGCGACCTCGACTACGGCTACCTCGTGGACGACGCCGACACCCCGCTGCCCGACCCGCGCTCGCGCCGCCAGCCCGAGGGCGTCCACGGCCGCTCGCGCACCTACGACCCGTCGTCGTTCGCGTGGACCGACCAGGCGTGGACCGGCCGCCAGCTCGCCGGCGCCGTGATCTACGAGATGCACATCGGCACCTTCACGCCCGACGGCACGCTCGATTCCGCCATCGACCGGCTCGACCACCTCGTGGGGCTCGGCGTGGACCTCGTGGAGGTGCTGCCGGTCAACGGCTTCAACGGCACGCACAACTGGGGCTACGACGGCGTCCTCTGGTACACCGTGCAGGAGACCTACGGCGGTCCCGCGGCGTACCAGCGCTTCGTCGACGCGTGCCACGCGCGCGGCCTCGGCGTCGTGCAGGACGTCGTCTACAACCACCTCGGGCCGTCGGGCAACTACCTGCCGGAGTTCGGGCCGTACCTGCACGAGGCCTCGGCCAACACGTGGGGATCCAGCCTCAACCTCGACGGCGAGGGCTCCGGCCCCGTCCGCGAGTACATCATCGACAACGCGCTGATGTGGCTCGGCGACTACCACGTCGACGCGCTGCGCCTCGACGCGGTGCACGCGCTCGTCGACTCGACCGCGACGCACCTCCTCGAGGAGCTCGCGGTGCAGGTGGACGTCCTGTCCGCGCACGTCGGCCGGCCGCTCACGCTCATCGCGGAGTCGGACCTCAACGACCCGAAGCTCATCACCTCGCGCGAGGCGCACGGCTACGGGCTCGACGCGCAGTGGAGCGACGACTTCCACCACGCCGTCCACGTCGCGCTCACGGGCGAGACGACCGGCTACTACGAGGACTTCGCGTCGCTCGGGGCGCTCGCCAAGGTGATCACGCGCGGCTTCTTCCACGACGGCACGTGGTCGTCGTTCCGCGGCCGCGTCCACGGGCGTCCGATCGACACCGAGCGGATCCCCGCGCACCGCCTCGTGGTCGCGAACCAGAACCACGACCAGATCGGCAACCGCGCCACGGGCGACCGCCTCACGGCGACGCTCGACGAGGGCGGGCTCGCGCTGGCCGCGGTCCTCACGCTGACGTCGCCCTTCACCCCGATGCTCTTCATGGGCGAGGAGTGGGGCGCGACCACGCCGTGGCAGTTCTTCACGTCGCACCCGGAGCACGACCTCGGCGAGGCGACCGCGAAGGGCCGCATCGCGGAGTTCGCGAAGATGGGCTGGGACGAGTCGGTCGTGCCGAACCCGCAGGACCTCTCGACGTTCCAGGACTCGAAGCTCGACTGGTCGGAGCTCTACGGCTCCGAGGCCGCGGACTCGCAGCACGCCCGCCTGTTCGCGCTGTACGGCGAGCTGATCCGCCTGCGCCGCGCCCACCCCGATCTCACCGACCCCCGGTTCGCCGAGGTGGAGGTCGAGGTGCACGAGGAGGCGCGACTCCTCGTGATGGACCGCGGCGAGCTGTCCATCGTCGTCAACCTGTCCGACGAGGAGCGGCGCGTGCCCGTCGTGGGCGAGCGTCCCGCGCTGCTGCTCGCCACGGCCCCGGGCGTCGCCCTGGGCGACGACGAGGTCGTGCTGCCCGCGCGCTCGGCCGCGATCCTCGGCCCGGTGGCCGACTCGGCGGAGGCCCTGCTGGCCTGATCCACGGCGCCCCGGGCGGGGTCCGACGCGGCGCGCGAGCGCGCGCCGGGCCCCGCCCCTGGCACGTCACATGCCCGTGGTACGGTGCCCACGCCGCCGCCCGGCGACCCGCTCGACCGTCGTCCGGCGCCCCCTCGGCGGCCCTCCCCCGACGCGAAGGACTCCCCCGTGCGCATCTCCGTCATCGGCTGCGGCTACCTCGGCACGGTCCACGCGGCGTGCATGAGCCGCCTCGGGCACGACGTGGTCGCGGTCGACGTGGACGCCGCGAAGATCGCCTCCCTGCAGCAGGGCGTGGCCCCCTTCTTCGAGCCGGGCCTGCCGGACCTGCTCACCGAGCAGCTCGCGACCGGCCGCCTCCGCTTCACCACCGACACGGCCGAGGCCGCCGGGTCCCGCGTGCACTTCATCGCCGTCGGCACGCCGCAGAAGCGCGGCGAGAACGCCGCCGACATGACGTACGTCGACGCCGCGGTCGACGCGCTGATCCCCCACCTGGCGCCCGGCGACGTGGTCGCCGGCAAGTCCACCGTCCCCGTCGGCACCGCGCGCCGCCTCGCGGAGCGCATCGCGGGGCGCGTCCCCGGCGCGACGCTGATGTGGAACCCGGAGTTCCTGCGCGAGGGCTTCGCGGTCGAGGACACGCTCACGCCCGACCGCTTCGTCTACGGCCTGCCAGCCGGCGACGCCGGGGAGGCCGCGCGCGCCGCCCTCGACGAGGTCTACGCCGCCGCGCTGGGCACCGGCACCGCCCGGGTCACGACCGACTACGAGACCGCCGAGCTCGTGAAGGTGTCCGCGAACGCGTTCCTCGCGACCAAGATCTCCTTCATCAACGCCATGGCGGAGGTGTGCGAGGCCACCGGCGCCGACGTCACGCAGCTGGCGGACGCCATCGGCTACGACGACCGCATCGGCCGCCGCTTCCTCAACGCCGGCATCGGCTTCGGCGGCGGCTGCCTCCCCAAGGACATCCGCGCGTTCATGGCGCGCGCGGGCGAGCTCGGCGCCGACCAGGCGCTCACGTTCCTCCGCGAGGTCGACTCCATCAACATGCGCCGTCGCGTGCGCGCGGTCGACGTGGCGCGCGAGGTGTGCGGCGGATCCCTGCTCGGCCGCAACATCGCCGTGCTGGGCCTCGCCTTCAAGCCCGAGTCGGACGACGTGCGCGACTCCCCCGCGCTCAGCATCTCCGCGCAGCTGCAGCTGCAGGGCGCGCGCGTGCTCGCGACGGATCCGTACGCCAACGAGAACTCGCGCCGCCGCTTCCCGGAGCTCACCTACGTCGACACCTGGCAGGAGGCGGCGCGCGACGCCGACGCCGTCATGCTGCTCACCGAGTGGAAGCAGTACCGGGCCATCGACCCGTCCGAGCTCAAGGCCATCGTGACGACGCCCGTGATCGTCGACGGCCGCAACTGCCTCGACCCCGTCGCGTGGCGCGCCGCCGGCTGGCGCTACCGCGGCATGGGCCGGCCCTAGCCGTCCCGCACCGCCCGCCCGACCGCCTCTGCCGCGACCGGGTGCCGGAGGCGTCGGCGGCAGTCAGCGCGGGGTGGTGGCCGCGATCCCGAAGAGCGTGCCGCCCGCCACGACGATCGAGAGCACGAACGCGACGGGGATGAGCAGCAGCAGGCCGTTGAGGATGAGGCCCGTGATGGCGAAGCCGCGCCCGGCGGGCTCCTTGCGGATGCCGATGATGCCGAAGACCAGCCCGATGAGCGGGCAGAGGAAGGTCCAGAAGAAGAGGACCGAGACGAGGCCCAGGATCATCGACGTGAGGCTCAGGCCCTTGGGCGGCGCGGCCGCGTAGACCGGCTGGCCCCACGCGACCGCGGCCGGGGAGGGCGGGACGGGGGCGGGCGCGAGGCCGTAGGGGGCGGCGACGGACGCCGAAGGTGGCCCGAACGGCGTGACAGGGGATGCCGGCGCGACGGGCGGTGCCGGTGCCGATGCGGCGGGCGGCGCGACCGGGGCTGCTGCCTCCTCCCCTGCCGGGACGTGGTCATCGGGGGCGGGCGCGGCGGGATCGGTCATGGTGGTCCTCGTCAGTCGGGCGGGTGTGCGGGGAGGGTACCGCGGGAGGCGGCCTCCGTGCGCGGATCCGACACCGTCGCCCGCTTCGCCCCCGGCTTCCGCAGGAGCGACGCCGGCCCGATGGCGCCACGGCCGAACCGCTCCGCCGCCTGGTCGACCGTGCGCTCGGCCTCGCGCCAGCCCTCGTCCGCGTCCCACAGCGCGACGGCGCGGTTGTCGGCGTCGTCGAGCTGCTCGGCGCGCACGCCCACGAGCCGGATCCGGTCGCCCGGCCGGGCGACCTGCTCGTAGACGTCGCGGATCTCGTCGTAGATGCGGCGCGCGACGTCGGTGGGATCCGACAGCGTGCGCGAGCGCGTGATGGTGCGGAAGTCGGAGTAGCGGAGCTTGAGCGACACGGTGCGGGCGGTGAGGCCCGCGCGCCGGAGACGCTCGGCGACGCGCGTGGCCTGGCCGAGGAGCTCGCGGCGCACGATCTCGGGATCCGTCACGTCGTCGTGGAACGTGTTCTCGTGCCCCATGCTCTTCTCCTCGCGGTGCGTGCTGACGCGCCGGGGGTCGCGGCCCCAGGAGAGGTCGTGCAGCCGGGCGCCCGCGGACCCGCCGAGCATCGACTGCAGCGTGGGCAGCGGCGTGTCCGCGATGTCGGCGACCGTGCGGAGGCCGCGCCGGAGGAGCGCCTCCTCGGTCGTCTTCCCCACGCCCCAGAGCGCGCCGACCGGCAGCCCGTGCAGGAACGGCAGCGTCTCGGCGGCGGGGATGACCAACAGGCCGTCGGGCTTGCAGCGCGTGCTCGCGAGCTTGGCGACGAACTTGGTGGAGGCCGCGCCGACCGAGCAGGTGAGGCCGGTCTCGGCGTGCACGCGGCGGCGGATCATCGCGCCGATCTCGGCGGGCGGGCCGAACAGCCCGCGGGCGCCCGCCACGTCGAGGAACGCCTCGTCGATGCTGAGCGGCTCCACGAGCGGGGTGATGTCGCGGAAGATGCCCATCACCACGCGCGACCAGTGCGCGTACTTCTCCATGTGGCCGCCGATGACGGTGGCCTGCGGGCAGAGGCGCAGCGCCTGGGCCATGGGCATGGCCGAGCGGACGCCGAAGCGCCGGGCCTCGTAGGTGGCGCTCGTGACGACGCCGCGCCCCGATGACCCGCCGACGATGACGGGGGTGCCGCGCAGCTCCGGCCGCTCGAGCAGCTCGACGGCGGCGAAGAACGCGTCCATGTCGATGTGGAGGATGGTCGCCTCGGAGTCGTCCGCGCTCGCGTCGGACGTGCGCCGGGTCGATCCGTCCTGCCTGCTCATGTCGTATCCACGCTAGCCCGGGCCGCCGACATCGGCCCCTCCGGCGGGCGCCGCCGGACCCGCGGGATGCGCGGGATCAGGCCGCGGGCTGGGCGCGGTGCCCGGCGTCGTCGCCGAGTCCCGGGCAGGGCTCCTGCGCGGGTCCGGTCGACGACCCGGCCGACCGGGCGTCCAGCCGCGCGATGCGCTTGAGCGCGGCCTCGTGGCTCGTGGACTGGTCGCCCATCACGCGCCCGGCGACGCCGAGCATCACGCGCGTCGAGGCGAGCGCCGCCAGCGGGAAGGGGCCGAACGACGCCCGGTCGAGCCCGAGGAGCTCGCGGTACCGCGGCTCGAGCGACGCGACGGCTCCCGCGAAGAGCACGCGGTAGGCCGGCAGCATGGAGGGCCGCAGCGGCGGCTCTCGGAGGAACGAGATCGTCTCGCGCGTGCGCTCGTCGGCGCGGAGGAGGCCCTGGTCGTGGAACGCGTCGATCTGCGCGTGCAGCTCGGCGTGCGAGCGCGGCGGCGCCTCGACGCCCATGAGCTCGCCCGCCTTCGCCCACTCGGCCACGTACAGGTCGGGCCCGCCCGGGATCGGCGGCCCCCACTGCATGTGCGTGCTGAGGAACGCGTCCGTGAAGACCATGTGCACCCAGGCGAGGAGGTCCGGGTCGTTGGCGCTGTAGGGGCGCTCGACGCCGCGGCCGTCGACGAACGTGCCCTGCACCTTGCGGTGGTAGCCGCGGACGCGTCGGCTGACGTCGACCGCGGTGTCCCGGTCGCCGAACGAGGTGGTGATGACCCAGCGCACGGTGCCGGCGAGCCGGCCGAGCGGGTCCTCGCGGTAGCGCGACCAGTCGTGCACGCCGGCCATGGCGCCCGGGTGCAGCGTCTGCATGAGGAGGGCGCGGATCCCCGCCACGAGCGTCGGCATGCCGCCGTGCACGGCCCAGACCGCGGAGCCGGGGCCGAACCAGCCGGCGTCCTCGCCGTCCTCCAGGTCCTGGATCCACTGGGGTCGCCCCTCGGAGTCCGCGGAGAACGTCTCCAGGATGTGGGACTTCCAGCGGTCCGCGAATCTGCTCACGTCCACGAACCTATCCCCCCTCCCGCGCCGAGAGGAGGCCGCAGCGCCCCTGACCCGGAACGGGGGCGCGACGGCCTCCGGACGTCACCCCCGTGCGGGGGACGCGGGGCGCGGGCGGCGGCGTCAGGAGTCGAGGAGCGCGACGAGGGCGGACACCGTGCGGACGTTCCTGGCGGTGACGGAGGCGCCGAGCCCGCGCCAGAACGCGGGGGGCACGCGGGACGCGGAGACGCCGTCGGGGTGCCAGGAGTAGACCGCGTCGCGGGCGACCGCGACGAGGTCGGGCGCGATGTCGACGGCGGGCGGCGGCGCGGGCAGCGGATCCAGCGGGCGGTCGAGGAACGAGACGAGGAGACGGGAGGGGTCGTCGGCGGCGACGCCGAACGGGATGCCCGCGGCGATGCGCCGGAAGTCGTCGGCCGGGACGACGTGGACGTCCGCGGTCACGCCCGTGGCGAGCCGGACCGCGTCCTCGATCGCCACCGCCGCACCGCGGCCGCTCGCGCGCTCGTGGTCGACGACGGCGTTCCCGCTCCGGAGGTGCGTGCGCACGCGCACGTAGCCGAGGCCCTCCAGCGCCGCCGCGAGCTCGGCCATGGGGACCTGCTTGGAACGCCCGACGTTGATCCCGCGCAGCAGCACGACCGATCGCTCCATCAGGCACCCGCTCCCCGCGGCTCCGTCGCCGTCCGCCCCAGTGTGGCCCGACGGCGGCGGCGGCACTCCCCCGACGGGCCGAACTGCTCGATGCGGATCGCGTCGCGATCGACTCCGGCGTCGAGCAGCAGGCGCGTCGCCCCGCCCGCGAACGCGGTGGATCCGCACACGAGCGCGACCCCGGCGCCCGCGGCGAGCCCCGCGACCTCGTCGGTTCGGAGGCGACCGAACCCGCGCGCGCCGTGCCGCTCGCGGGTCGTCACGATGAGCGCGCCCGCGGCCTCGAGCTCCGCGCGGCACGGGACGTCCGCCGCGGTGCGCCCCGAGACGGCCACGCGGACGAGGTGCGGCACGCCGAGGTGCCGCGCGTGGCGGACCATCGCCACCAAGGGCACCGCCCCCGTGCCGCCGCCGAGCGCGACCGCCGGCGTCGCGCCGTCCCAGACGAAGAAGCCGCCGATGGGCAGGCGCATCTCGATCTCGTCGCCGACCCGGGCGACGTCGGCGAAGAAGCCGCTCACCTCGCCGTCCTCGTAGCGCTCCATCAGCAGCTCGACGCCCTCCTCGTGCGGCGCGGACAGGATCGAGTACGAACGCTGGGCCGTGTACCCGTCCTCCGCGCGCAGCCGGACGACGCAGTGCTGGCCGGGCAGGTGCGGGATCCGGCCGGGCACGTCGAAGCGCAGCAGGACGGTCGTCGGCGTCGGGTGCTCGAGCGCCGTGATGGTCGCCGTCCGCCACTCGCCGCCGACGGACGCGGGGACGGCGGGCTCGCGCGCGGGCCCGGATCCGGGCGCGGGCGTCAGCGCGCTCAGCGGTCGCCCTGGTAGCGCTGCTCGCGCCACGGGTCGCCGCGGTCGTGGTAGCCGTTGCGCTCCCAGAAGCCCTGCTGGTCGCGGTCGAGGAGCGTGAGGCGGGCGATCCACTTCGCGCTCTTCCAGAAGTAGAGGTGCGGCACGAGGAGGCGCGCGGGTCCGCCGTGGTCGGGCGTGAGCGGGCGGCCGTCCGCCTCCCACGCGATCCACGCGCGGCCGCCGCGGAGGTCCTCGAGCGGCAGGTTGGTCGTGTACCCGGAGTGCGAGGTCGCGAGGACGAAGCGCGCCTCCGGGAGCGGGCCCGCGGCGTCGAGCAGCGTGTCGACGCTGACGCCCGCGAAGCGCGTGTCGAGCCGGGTCCAGGTGGTGACGCAGTGGATGTCGCCCGCGTACTCGGACCGGGGCAGCGCGTGGGCCTCGTCCCAGTCCCACGTCGTGGGGCCCTCGACGAGGCCGTCGACGGCGATCGACCAGCGCGACTCGGGCAGGTTCGGCACGGCCTCGGCGGTGAGGACGGGCCAGCCGCCCTGGGTGTCGTACTGGCCGGGCGGGAGCCGGTCGGCCGGGCCCTTGCGCGGGCGGCCGACGAAGCCGCGGGTGATGCCGGTCATGGGCGCCTCCTCGAGGAGCGGGTGGTGCGGGGTCCCGTCCATCATGGCGCGGGGGATCGGCGCGCGGACGGGGCGGACGGATCCGGATCGACGGGAGCGGACAGCATCGCGACCGCGTGCAGCCCGTCGTCGTCGACGACCTCGGCGAGGCGGAGGAAGCCGAGCCGGCCGTGGAAGGCGAGCGACCCGGGGTTCGGCGGGAGCGTGTTGACCTCGCACGTGACGGCCGCGCGCCCCGTGCGGCGGGCCTCGGCGAAGACGCGGGCGTAGAGGACCTGGCCGAGCCGGCGCCCGCGCTGCCCGTCGCCGACCACGATCCGGTCGACGTAGAGGCCGTCGACCCCGTGCTCCCCGAACCAGCGGTAGTTCGAGCTGTCGTAGGCGCCGCCGGGCTGCATCGCGAGGAGCATGCCGACCGGCGTCGCGTCCGGCGCATCCGCGTCGGCGACGGCGATCGCGAGGTCGGCGTGGCGGAGCACCTCGCCGAGCGACGCGGCGTCCATGGGCGGGACCGCGGGCACGGCGGAGTTGTTCAGCGGCACCATCCACGCGAGGTCGGCGGGGACGAGGTCGCGGGTGGCGGGGGTCACGCATCGAGGGTACGGGAGCCGGCCGGCCGGTCCCGGGCGCGGCGCCCGCGTACCGTTGCCCGGATGACCGCATCGCTCGTGCTCCTCAGCGACACCCATCTCCCGAAGCGCGCGAAGGACCTGCCGCGGGCGCTGTGGCGGGCGGTCGACGCCGCCGACGTCGTGGTGCACGCGGGCGACTGGGTCGACGAGCCCGCGCTCGACGCGCTCGCGGCGCGCTCCGCCCGGCTCCTCGCGTGCTGGGGCAACAACGACCCCGCGGGGCTGCGGGCGCGGCTGTCGGAGACGGCGCGCGCGGTGATCGAGGGGATCCGCTTCGCCGTCACGCACGAGACCGGAGCGTCGACGAGCCGCGAGCGGCGGATGGACGCGGCGTTCCCGGAGACCGACGTGCTCGTCTTCGGCCACAGCCACATCCCGTGGGACACCGTGACGCCCTCGGGCCTGCGCCTCCTCAATCCCGGCTCGCCCACCGACCGCCGCCGCCAGCCGGACTTCACGTGGATGACCGCGACAGCGGACGCGGGACGGCTCGACGTGGAGCTGCACCGGTCGGCGACGCGCGACTGACGCTCAGCCCTCCGGCGTCGCCCCGGCGCTGCCGCAGAAGTCGAGGATCGCCCCCTCGAGCACGTCGGCGAGCCGCCGGATCGAGTCGACCTCGGCCCACTCCTCGGCTGCGTGCGCGCCGCCGCCCGTGACGCCCAGCAGGATGCACGGGATCCCGGCCTCGTGCACGAGCCCGGCGTCGGTCCAGAACGGCTCGCCGCGGTGCGGGATGGGCGATCCCGTGACGCGCGCGCCGCTGTCGAGCACGGCCCGGGCGAGCGGGCCGTCGACGTCGGCCTCGAAGGCCGCGCGCGCGACGAGGACGACGAGCTCGACGTCCATCCCGGGCGTGCGGGCGGCGACCGCCTCGAGGGCGGCGCGCAGCTCGGCCTCCACGTCCGCCGTCGACTGGCCGGGGAGGAAGCGGCGCTCGATCGTGAGGACGCAGGAGTCGGCGACCGTGGCCGCGTCCGAGCCGCCGTGGATCCGGGAGACGCGCACCGCGCCCGTCCCGAGGAGCGGGTGGCGGGGTCCCGCGGCGAGGCGGTCGGCCAGCGCGTCGAGCTCGCGCAGCACGAGCCCGGCGTGCGCGATCGCGTCGACGCCCTGCTCCGGCATCGAGCCGTGCGCCGCGCGCCCGCGCAGCCGGATCTCGTACCAGCCGAAGCCGCGGTGGGCGACGATCGCCTCGGACTGGCTGGGCTCGGAGATCACGGCGCCGTCGATGCGCGTGCCGTCGCCGGCCAGCGCCCGGAGGGCCTCCTCCGTGCCGATGCTGCCGAACTCCTCGTCGGCGACGAGCGCGAGCACGACGTCGCCGCGCGCGCCGATCCGGCGGGCGCGGTCGGCGGCGACCATCATCGCGGCGAGGCCCGCCTTCATGTCGAAGGCGCCGCGGCCGAACAGCCGGCCGCCGTCGATCCGGGGTTCCAGCCCGCCGCGCTCCGGGTCCCCGGGCGGCACGGTGTCGAGGTGCCCGTCGAGGAGGATCGCGCGGCCGCCGCCCGTGCCGCGCGCGGTCGCGAGGACGGTCGGGCGGCCGGGGGCCTCCTCGAGCACGCGCACGTCGAAGCCGCGGGCGCGGAGCCACGCGGCGACGTGGGCGGCGACCGCTCGCTCCCCCGCGGCGCCCGGCACGAGGTCGGGGTTGGTCGAGTCGATGCGGATCAGCTCGGCGGCGAGGTCGACGGGATCCACGAGGCCCGCGGCTGCCGCGTCCGGTCCCGGCACGGCGCCGCTCACGCGCGCGGCGGGAGGTCGTCGGCGGGCAGCGCGGGGACCGTCCCGTCGGCGTCGTCCACGAGGCGCAGCGCGCTCTGCGGCACGACGACCCGACGACCGGCCGTGCCGTCGTCGTCCGATCCGAGCTCCACGACCCAGGCGCGGCCGCGGGCCGTGGGCACGGGGCTGACGCTGCGCAGTCCGTCGGACGCGGAGGCGACCACGAGTCCGACGGGCTCGCCGTCGAGCGCGGGATCGCCCGTCGCGGCGGCCCCGCCGAGGATCACGACCACGGCCCCGACCCCGATCGCGTGCGTCGCGTCGCTCCCCCGCTCGCCCTCGGATCCGTCCCGGCCGCGTCTCATCCACATGCCCCGATCCTCCCATCGGCGGCCCGAGGAGGCCGTCCGGCGCGCGGCCCCGGCCGACCCGCACGGGCGACGCCCGGCCGACCTCGCTAGCGTGGGGATCCCACCCGCAAGAGGAGTCCGCGTGCCCCGTCCCACCGACATCATCATCAGCCCGCTCGACGGGAAGCGCGCCGTCGTCACCGGCGGCAACAGCGGCCTCGGCCTCGAGACCGCGCGCCGGCTCGCCGCAGCCGGCGCCTCCGTCGTCCTCACCTCGCGCGATCCGGAGCGCGGCGAGGACGCGGCCGGCACCATCCGCGACCGCCACCCCGGCGTCCACGTGGAGGTCGGATCCCTCGACCTCGCCGACCTCGCCTCGGTGCGCGCCTTCGCCGACCGCGAGATCGAGCGCGGGCCGGTCGACATCCTCGTCGACAACGCCGGCGTCATGGCCCCGCCGGACCGGCGCGAGACGGCCGACGGGTTCGAGATCCAGCTCGGCACCAACCACCTCGGCCACTTCGCGCTGACCGGCCTGCTCCTGCCCGCGCTCCGGGCGGCCGACGCGCCCCGCGTGGTCGTCGTCTCGAGCCTCGCGCACTGGATGGGCCGCATCGCGTTCGGCGACCTCCAGTCCGAGCGGCGCTACAGCCCCTGGGCGGCCTACGGCCAGGCCAAGCTCGCGAACCTCCTGTTCATGCGCCGCCTGCAGGCGCTCTCCGAGGAGCGGGGCTGGGGCCTCACGGCGGTCGCCGCGCACCCCGGGATCACGTCCACCAACCTCGCGAAGAACGGTCCGGGATCCGGGCCGCAGGGCGTCATGAGCGACCTGGCCGCGAAGTTCGGCCCGGCCGCGATGGGCCAGGACGTGCGCGTGGGCGCGCTCCCGCAGATCCAGGCCGCGACCGGCCTCGGCGTGCACCCGGGCGACTACTACGGGCCCGCGGGCCCCGGCGGGATGACGGGCATGCCGCACCTGGCCGCCTCGAGCCCGTGGTCGAAGGACCCCGAGCTCGCCCGCCGCCTCTGGGACGCGTCCGAGCAGCTCACCGGGGTCGTCTACCCGGCCTAGCCCACGACCGATGCACGGCCGATGCGCCCGGGATCTCCCCGGGCGCATTCCCTATGGTGGGGACATGAGCAACGACGCCGACCGCCCCTGGGTACGCAGCTACGCGGACGGGGTGTCGGCCGACATCCCGCCCGTCATCGGATCCCTGGTGGACATGGTCGAGCGCTCCATCCAGCGGCATGCCAAGGCCGTGGCGCTCGAGTTCTTCGGCCGCGAGACGACCTACCGCGAGCTGGGCGACCAGATCAGCCGCGCGGCCGAGGGCCTGCGCCGCCTCGGCGTCCGGAAGGGCGACCGCGTCGCCCTCGTGCTGCCGAACTGCCCGCAGCACGTCATCGCGTTCTACGCGGTGCTCCGGCTCGGCGCGATCGTCGTCGAGCACAACCCGCTCTACACGCCCCGCGAGCTCCGGCACCAGTTCGAGGACCACGGCGCCCGCGTCGCCATCGCCTGGAACACGGTCGTCGGCACGATCCAGGACATGCCGCGCGACGTGCCCGTCGACACGATCGTCTCGGTCGACCTGCCCGCCGCGATGCCGCTCGCCACGCGCCTCAAGCTCCGCCTGCCGGTGCCCGCCGCCCGCCGCGCCCGGGCCGCGATCACGACGCCCGTGACGAGCACCGTCACGTGGGAGGAGCTCGTCGACCACCGCCGCATCGCCGCCTCCCGCCCCCGGCCCGAGCTCGACGACACGGCGATCCTCCAGTACACGAGCGGCACGACCGCGAGCCCCAAGGGCGCGATCCTCACCCATCGCAACCTGCACGCGAACGCCATGCAGGGCCGCGCCTGGGTGCCCGGCCTCGCCGACGGCGGCGAGACGGTCTACGGCGTGCTGCCGATGTTCCACGCCTACGGCCTCACGCTCTGCCTCACGTTCGCCATGGCGATCGGGGCGCGCCTCGTGCTGTTCCCGAAGTTCGACGTGGACCTCGTGCTCGCCGCCGCGCGGAAGCACCCGCCGACGTTCCTGCCCGCCGTGCCGCCCATCTACGAGCGGCTCGCGCGCGGGGCGAAGGAGAAGCGGGTCGACCTCACGGGTGTCCGGTTCGCGATCTCCGGCGCCATGAACCTGCCGGTCTCCACCGTCGAGCTGTGGGAGGGCCTCACGGGCGGCTACCTCGTCGAGGGCTACGGGCTCACCGAGACGTCGCCCGTCGCGCTCGGAAACCCCATCGGCCCGTCGCGGCGGCCGGGCACCGTGGGCGTGCCGTTCCCGAGCACCGAGGTGCGGGTCGTGGATCCCGAGGACCCGACGGCCGACCGCGCGCCGGGCGAGGAGGGCGAGCTGCTCATCCGCGGCCCGCAGGTGTTCCAGGGGTACTGGCGCCGCCCCGACGAGACGCGCGCGGCGCTCCTCGACGGCGGCTGGTTCCGCACGGGCGACATCGTCCGCGTCGACGCCGACGGCTTCACGACCATCGTCGACCGGATGAAGGAGCTCATCATCACGGGCGGCTTCAACGTCTCCCCGAGCGAGGTCGAGGACGTCGTGCGCGGCGCGCCGGGCATCCAGGGCGTCGCCGTGGTCGGGCTGCCGTCGGTGGACGGCGGCGAGGACGTCACGGCCGCGGTCGTGCTGGATCCGGGCGCCGCGCTCGACGAGGCCGCGATCCGCGCCTACTGCCGCGCCCACCTCACGGCGTACAAGGTCCCCCGCCGCGTCGTGCGGGTGGACGCGCTCCCCACCTCGCTCATCGGGAAGGTGCTGCGCCGCCAGGTGCGCGAGGACCTGCAGCGCGAAGGCTGACCGCCGCCTGGCAGGACGCGCCCCGGGCGGGGTCGGCGGGCGGGACGGTCCTACGGTGGGAGAGCACGTTTCGTGCACCAACCATCGAAGGAGCCACATGACTCGAGGCATCGCCGTCGTCACCGGAGGATCGGCCGGACTGGGCCGCGCGACCGTACGGGAGCTCGCCGACCGCGGCTGGGACGTCGCCGTCCTCGCGCGCGGCGAGGACGGGCTCGCGGGTGCCGTCGCCGACATCGAGGCGCGCGGGCGCCGCGGCCTCGGCATCTCCACCGACGTCGCCGACCGCCTGGCCGTCGAGGCCGCCGCCGACCGCGTCGAGGACGAGCTCGGCCCCATCGACCTGTGGGTCAACGACGCCATGGTCGGCGTCTTCGGCGAGTTCCTCACCACCGACCCGGCCGACTTCGAGCGCGCCACGGCCGTCAACTACTTCGGCTTCGTCAACGGCACGCGCGCCGCGCTCAGCCGCATGGTGCCGCGCGACCGGGGCCATGTGATCCAGGTCGGCTCGGCGCTCGCCCACCGCGGGATCCCGCTGCAGGCCGCGTACTGCGCCGCCAAGCACGCGGTGCAGGGCTTCACCGAGTCGGTGACGACCGAGCTGATCCACAACACGAGCGCCGTGGAGATCTCCACGGTCGACATGCCGGCGCTCAACACGATCCAGTTCAACTGGGTCAAGTCGCAGCTGCCGCACCACCCGCAGCCCGTGCCGCCGATCTTCGAGCCCGAGGTGGGCGCGCGGGCCATCGCCGCGGTCGCCGAGAAGCCGAAGCGCCGCAACTGGGTCGGCGAGCCCACCGTCATGACGGTGCTCGGCAACCGCTTCGTCGCGAACTGGCTCGACGGCTACCTCGCGAAGACCGGCTACACCGGCCAGCAGGCGGAGGACAAGACGCAGCCCATGCTGACGACCAACCTCTACACGCCGACCGCGGGCGACCACGGCGCGCGCGGCATCTTCAGCGACCGGGCGCGCATGATGAGCCCGCAGGTCTGGATCGTCCGCAACCGCGCGAAGGCCGTCGCCCTCGGCGCGGGCGCGCTCCTCTCCGGCGTCGTCGCCGGCACCGCCGCCCTGCGTCGCCGATAGCCTCGACGCATGGGTGACATCGACGCGATCGTGGTCGGCTCGGGGCCGAACGGGCTGGCCGCGGCCGTGACGATGGCCCGTGCGGGCCTCCGGGTCGAGGTGCACGAGGGGGCCGACACGATCGGCGGCGGGAGCCGCACGGCCGAGCTCACGCTCCCCGGCTTCCACCACGACATCTGCTCCGCCGTGCACCCGATGGCGCTCGCGTCCGGGTTCTTCCGCGCGTTCCAGCTCGACCGGCGCATCGAGCTCGTCGTCCCCGAGATCTCCTACGGGCACCCGCTGGACGGCGGCGTCTCGGGCATCGCGTACCGCGACATCGACCGCACGGCCGACGCGCTCGGCGTGGACGGCCGGGCGTGGAAGCAGCTCATGGGGCCGCTCGCCGCGACCGCGGACCGCGTCGCCCAGTTCACCAACGGCCCGCTGCTGCAGGTGCCGCGGCATCCGCCGACCGCGATCCGCCTCGGCCTCCGCGCCCTCGAGCAGGGCTCGCCCGCCTGGAACGCGCGGTTCCGCGGCGACGTCGCGCCCGCCATGCTCACCGGGGTCGCCGCCCACGCGATCCAGACCATGCCGAGCGTCTCCACCGCCGCGGCCGCGCTCTCCCTCGGCGCCTACGCCCACGCGCGCGGCTGGCCGGTGCCGATCGGCGGCAGCCAGTCCATCGTCGACGCGATGGTCGACGACCTGCGGGCGCACGGCGGCGAGGTGATCACGGGATCCGAGGTCCGGAGGCTCCGCGAGCTGCCGCCCGCCCGCGCCGTGCTCCTCGACACGAGCGCCCGGGCCCTCTCGCGCATCGCGAGCGACCGCCTGCCCGCGCGCTACCTCCGCGCCCTGCGCCGCTTCCGCTACGGCAACGCCGCCTCCAAGGTCGACTTCGCGCTCTCCGGGCCCGTGCCGTGGACGGATCCCGAGCTCCGGAAGGCGGGGACGCTGCACGTGGGCGGCACGCGGGCCGAGATCCAGCGGGCCGAGCGCGACGTGGCCGCCGGGCGCCACAGCGACGACCCCTACGTGCTCGTGGCGCAGCCCTCGATCGACGACCCCGGCCGCGCGCCCGCGGGGAAGCACGTGCTCTGGGCGTACACGCACGTACCCGCGGGGTCCACGGTCGACCAGACCGAGGCGATCACGCGGCAGATCGAGCGCTTCGCCCCGGGCTTCCGCGACCTGATCCTCGCCTCGTCCAGCATCGACGCCGTCGGCATGGAGGAGCACGACCCGAACTACATCGGCGGCGACATCGCGGCCGGCGCCGCGAGCGTGTGGCAGCTGCTCGCGCGTCCCGTGCTCTCGCCGGATCCGTGGCGCACGCCCGCCGCCGGCGTCTACCTCGCGTCGAGCTCGGCGAGTCCCGGACCCGGCGTGCACGGCATGGCCGGCTACCAGGCCGCCCGGAGCGCGCTGCGGCACGAGTTCGGGATCGACCGCGGGCCCGACCTCTCGCTGTAGCAGGGCGCCCCGGCGGGCGTCGAGCCCCGCCGGCCGATTACGCGCGCCTGGACGGGCGCCGCAGACTGGAGGCATGTCCGTCACCCGCCGCCGCATGACCTGCTCCCCGTCCGACGTCGCCGAGGTGGTGGCCGACGGCTGGCTGTTCCCCTCCTGGGTCGTGGGCGCGTCCCGGATGCGGGCCGTCGACGACGCGTGGCCCGCGGTCGGCGCGCAGCTGCACCACTCCTTCGGCTCCTGGCCCGTCCTCATCGACGACGCCACCACGATCCTCGAGTGGGACGCCCCGCGCCGGATGGTCATGCAGCCGAAGGGCTGGCCGCTCGGCGAGGCGCGCGTGACCCTCGAGGTGCGGACGCTCCCCGACGGCTGCGAGGTGCGCATGACCGAGGTGGCCGTGCGCGGACCGGGGCGGCTCGTGCCGGCGCCGGTGATGGACCTGCTCCTGCACGCGCGCAACGTGGAGACGCTTCGCCGGCTCGCGTACCTGGCCGAGGGACGGCACGCGGGCCGCCGCTGATCCCCGCGCCACCCGCCTCCCCAGGCCGTCGCCTCCGCGTCACCGGAGACGACGCGCCCGCGGCCTAGGGTGGGAGGGGTGACCACCCCCACCGAGCGGCCCTGGCTGGCCAGCTACGCGCCCGACGTCCCGCACGAGATCGACCTGCCGCAGGGATCGCTCGTCGACATCGTCGACCAGTCCGTGCTCCGGTTCCCCGGGGGCACGGCGCTCGACTTCCTCGGGGCGGAGACCAGCTACCGGGAGCTCGGCGAGCGGATCGCGCGCGCCGCGCAGGGTCTGCACGACGCCGGCGTGCGCGCGGGGGACCCCGTCGCGATCGTGCTGCCGAACTGCCCGCAGCACGTCGTCGCGTTCTACGCGGTGCTGCGCCTCGGCGCGGTGGTCGTCGAGCACAACCCGCTGTACACGCCGCGCGAGCTGCAGCACCAGTTCGAGGACCACGGCGCCCGCACCGTGATCGCGTGGGACAGGTCGGTCGCCACGATCCAGGCGCTGCCCGACGGCGTGCGGCCCGAGCGCATCGTGTCGGTCGACTTGACGCGCGCGATGCCCCGCCGCACCCGGCTGCTCCTCCGCCTGCCCGTCCCGAAGGCCCGCGCGGCGCGCGCCGCGATCGCCGCGAAGGTCACGGGCACGACCACCTGGGAGCGGATCTCGGCCGCCGCGCCCCTGCCCGCCGAGCACCCGCGGCCCGTGGCGACGGACCTCGCGGTCATCCAGTACACGAGCGGCACGACGGGCGCGCCCAAGGGCGCCGAGCTCACGCACCTGAACCTCAGCGCGAACGCCGCCCAGTCCCGCGCGTGGGTGCCCACGGTCTCGCGCGGCACGAGCGTCGTCTACGCCGTGCTGCCGATGTTCCACGCCTACGGACTGACCCTCTGCCTCACCTTCGCGATGAGCATGGGCTCGCGCCTCGTGCTGTTCCCGCGCTTCGAGCCCGACCTCGTGCTGCAGGCGATCCGCCGCCACCCGCCGACCTTCCTCCCCGCCGTGCCGCCCATCTACACGCGGCTGCGCGAGGCCGCCGAGGCGCAGGGCGTCTCGCTCGAAGGCATCTCGATCTCCATCTCCGGCGCGATGGCGCTCCCCGAGTCGGTCGTCGTGCCGTGGGAGGAGCGAACCGGCGGCTGGCTCGTCGAGGGCTACGGCCTGTCGGAGTGCTCGCCCGTGCTGATGGCGAACCCCGTCGGCGACACGCGCCGCGCGGGCACGGTCGGCCTGCCGCTGCCCAACACGGAGGTGCGCGTCGTGGACCCCCAGGACCCGACCGTCGACCGGCCCGCAGGCGAGCCCGGCGAGCTGCTCGTGCGCGGACCCCAGGTGTTCCGCGGCTACCACGGCCGCCCGGACGAGACCGCCGCCGTGCTGCTCGAGGGCGGCTGGTTCCGCACGGGCGACGTGGTGACGATCGACGAGGACGGCTTCGTGCGCATCGCCGACCGGATCAAGGAGCTCATCATCTCGGGCGGGTTCAACGTCTCGCCGAGCGAGGTCGAGGACGCGGTCCGCGAGCTCCCGGGCGTGCGGGACGTCGCCGTGGTCGGGATCCCGCGCGTCGGCGGCGACGAGGAGGTCGTGGCGGCCGTGGTGCTCGAGGAGGGCGCGACGCTCGACGAGCAGGCCGCGCGGACGACGCTGCGCGGCGAGCTGGCCGCCTACAAGGTGCCGCGACGGATCGTGGTGCTCGACGAGCTGCCGACGTCGCTGCTCGGCAAGGTGCTGCGCCGGAAGGTGCGCGAGGGGATCGTCGAGGCGGAGTAGGGGCCCGGGCGTCCGCCCGGAGGCGGCGGGGCCCTAGAAGAAGTCGCCGCCGCCGAAGTCGCCGCCGCCCATGTCGGCGCGGCCGCCGAAGTCGCCGGCCCCGAAGTCGCCGCTGCCGAAGTCGCCGGCTCCCGCGTCGGCGCCGCCCACGTCGGCCGCGCCCACGTCACCCGCGTCCGCTCCGCCCGCGTCTGCGCCCCCGTCGGCACCGTCCGCGCCCGCCTGGTCCTGGCCGACCGCGTCGGGGATGAGCGCCTGCGCGATGGCCGAGCCGACCACGACGCCCGCGATGGTGCCGAGCATGGATCCGGCGATCACGCCGCCCATGCCCATCCCGGCGCCTCCGCCGCCCGCGAGGCCGCCGCGCGGGCCGAGCGTGCGCTCCAGCGTGCCGGGCGCGCGCATCTCGGAGCGCGTGGCGGAGCGGGCGAGCGACTCGGGGCGGTCGTCCACGGGCGCGTCTCCCTCGGCGGCGTCCGAGCTCAGCTGGCGGAAGAGGATCTCGCGCTGCTCCGGGGTGAGCTTGCGGAACGCCTCGATGTGGACCTCCTCGATCCTCTCCGGCGGCGCGGTGCGGAGGAGGTAGCGGTAGCGCTCGACGGCGATCTCGTCGGCGCTGCGCTCGACCGGAGCGTCGCCCGATCGACGGTCACGTCGTCCGGCGGGCTGCTCGTCGCGGCCCAGGAGCCTGTCCAGGAATCCCATGGTGGTGCCTCTCACCGGGGCCGGATCGGCGCGGGTCGCCGACCTCGTCGGCCTCCGGCCACCGTACGCCGCGGGTCCGGGAGCCCCGTGGGAGCAGGGTGCGCATCGCCTCCGCCAGCGGGGCGCGCGCCGGTGTCAGCGGTCGCCCGCGGATCCGCGCTGCTGGACCCGGCGGCGCACGGCGCGGACGACGAGCAGGAGGAGCAGGAGCCCGAGCACGCCGTACACGGCGTAGTCGAGGTACTGCGCGTACCGGTCGATCAGCTCGTACTGGCTGCCGAGGGCCGCGCCCAGGCCGATCAGGGCGCCGTTCCAGAGGCCGCTGCCGGCGATCGTGTAGAAGCTGAACGTGCCGAGGTGCATGCCGGCCGCGCCCGCGGGCAGGGAGATCAGGCTGCGGACGCCCGGCACGAGGCGGCCGAAGAACACCGCCGAGCGGCCGTGGCGGTGGAACCACGCGGCGGCCACCTCGAAGTCGTGGCGCTCCACGAGCGGCAGCTTCGCGAGCACGCGGATCGTCCGCTCCTCCCCCGCCTTCCGGCCCAGCCAGTAGAGGAGGAGGGCGCCGAGGTAGGCGCCGAGCGTGCTGGCGACGATGACGAGCACCAGGTTCATGCGGCCCGTGGCCGCGACGAAGCCCGCGAGCGGCAGCACCACCTCGCTCGGGATGGGCGGGAAGACCGTCTCGATGAACGTCATCGCGCCGACGCCCGCCTCGCCCAGCGCCTCGATCACGCGCGCCGCGGCGCCCACGAGCCCGTCGAGGCCCTGGAGCGGATCCTCGCCCGTCGCGGCGGGACGGATCCCGGCGGTCGTCGTCGGCAGGAGGGTCGGCGGCAGGAGAGCGGTCACCGGACCACGGTACCGGGCGACACCTGGGGCGCCCACGGGGGTGACGGCCGGCGGATGCCGCCGTGCTCCGCGCGGCGGCGATGCGTCCGCCCGCCCCCGCCGGGGGTCGCGTAGCGTGGTCGGGTGATGTCCCCCCTCCGCCTCCCCCGGTCCCTCCGCACCTCCGTCTCCCTCCTCGCCGCCGTCGGCCTCGTCGCGGGCCTCGGCGCCTGCACCGCCGAGGACCGGGCGCCCGAGGTGCTCCGTCCGGTGACCGCCGCGCCCGATGCGCCGCTCACCGTCGTGGGCCAGGCCGACGACTCGGACGCGTCCGTCGCCATGAGCGCCAGCCTCTTCCGCCAGGCGCCCGTCGCCGTGCTGGCGCCCGCGGGCGACCTCGCCGCCCAGGAGCTCGCGGCCGAGGCCGCGGTCGCGCTCGGCGCCCCGCTCCTCGTCCAGGGCTCGGGGGCGGAGTCCGAGATCCAGCGCCTGGGATCCTCGGGGGTGCTCGCCGTCGGCGACCTCGGGGACGACGCCACCTCCGCGCTGCCCGGCTCGACCTCGATCGTGCGGGCCGATCGCGCCGCCGACGTGGCCCGGGTGACCGGGGCCGAGATCGCGGACGCGCCCGACCAGGAACCGTCCGCCGCCGTGTCGCGCGTGGCCGCGCTCCCCGCGCCCGACGGCGACGCCGCGCCCACGCCCCCGACCGCCGGATCCGGGGACGACGCCCTCCCCGCCACCGCGCCCGCGGCCGCCCTCGCCGGGGCGCACGCGCTCGCCACCGACGCCGCGTCCTCGCTCGCCGCGGTCGCGACGGCGCGGGCCGCCGGCGTCGGCGTGACGGTCGTGCCCGAGACGTCGCCGGATCCGCGGGCCTCGGCCGACGCGGTCGCCGCGCTGCACGAGGCGGGCGCGACGAGCACCATCGCCGTCGGGGCCGCCTACGCGGACGACGCCTCGCTCGAGGGCCGCATCCGCACCGCGTCCACGGGCGACCAGCTCCCGGGAGGCGGCCAGCTCGTCCTCCCGGGCAAGCGCTACGTCGCGCTCTACGGCGCGGCCGGCACCGGCGCGCTCGGCGTGCTGGGCGAGCAGGGACCCGCGGACGCCGTCGCGCGCGCGAAGGCGCAGGCCGCCGAGTACCAGCCGTACTCCGACGAGCCCGTGATCCCCATGTTCGAGCTGATCGCCACGGTCGCCGCCGGATCCGCGGGCCCCGACGGCGACTACTCCTCCGAGGTCCCCGTCGAGACGCTGCAGCCCTGGATCGACGCCGCCCGGGACGCCGGCGTCTACGTCGTCATCGACCTCCAGCCCGGCCGCACCGACTTCCTCACGCAGGCGAAGCGCTACGCGTCGGTGCTCGCGCAGCCGGGGGTCGGCCTCGCGCTCGATCCCGAGTGGCGGATGGGCCCCGACCAGGTGCCGCTCAAGCAGATCGGCAGCGTCTCCGCGGCCGAGGTCGACGCCACGACCGACTGGCTCGCCGGCGTCGTGCGCGAGAAGGGTCTCCCGCAGAAGATGCTCGTGCTGCACCAGTTCCGGCTCAGCATGATCCAGGACCGCGCGTCGCTCGACATGGACCACCCCGAGCTCGCGATGCTCGTCCATGCCGACGGGCAGGGCGGGCAGCCCGACAAGCAGGCGACCTGGCGGGCCCTGCACGCGGACGCGCCGGCCGGGATGGCCTGGGGCTGGAAGAACTTCATCGACGAGGACACGCCGATGCTCACGCCGGAGCAGACCATGCGCGAGGTCTCCCCCGTGCCGGACCTCGTCACCTACCAGTAGCCGCGACCCGCGTGGGCGTCAGGACTCGGTGACGACGCCCGCGTCCACGTGCCAGTGCCGGTCGAGGCGCACGGCGTCGAGCATGCGGCGGTCGTGCGTGACGAGCAGGAGCGTGCCGTCGTAGGAGTCGAGCGCCTGCTCGAGCTGCTCGATGGCGGGCAGGTCGAGGTGGTTGGTCGGCTCGTCGAGCACCAGCAGGTTGACCCCGCGCGCCTGGAGGAGCGCGAGGCCCGCGCGCGTGCGCTCGCCCGGCGAGAGGCCGTCGACCGGACGCGTGACGTGGTCGGCGCGCAGGCCGAACTTCGCCAGCAGCGTGCGGACCTCGGCGGGCGAGAGATCCGGCACCTGCTCGGCGAAGGACTCGGCGAGGGGCAGCTCGCCGCGCAGCGACTGACGGGCCTGGTCGATCTCGCCGACCTGCACGCTGCGCCCGGGCGAGGCGTCGCCGGCGTCGGGCGCGATGCGGCCGAGGATCAACCCGAGCAGCGTCGACTTGCCGGCGCCGTTCGGCCCCGTGATCCCGATGCGGTCGCCGCCGTCGACCTGGAGCGACACGGGACCGAGGGTGAAGCCGCCGCGCGTCACGGTCGCCTCCCGCAGCGTCGCGACCACCGCGCTCGAGCGGGGCGCCTGCCCGATGGTGAAGGCGAGCTCCCACTCCTTCCGCGGCTCCTCGACCTCCTCCAGGCGCGCGATGCGGCTCTCCATCTGGCGGACCTTCTGGCCCTGCTTCTCGCTGGACTCGACCGCGGCCTTGCGGCGGATCTTGTCGTTGTCGGGCGACTTCCGCATGGCGTTGCGGACGCCCTGCGACGACCACTCGCGCTGCGTGCGGGCGCGGGAGACGAGGTCCGCCTTGGTGTCGGCGAACTGCTCGTACGCCTCGCGCGCGTGACGACGGGCGACCTGCCGCTCCTCGAGGAACGCGTCGTAGCCGCCCTCGTAGACGCGCACGCTGTCCTGCGCGAGGTCGAGCTCGACCACGGTCGTGACGCAGCGGGCGAGGAACTCGCGGTCGTGCGACACGAGCACGACGCCGCCGCGGAGGCCGCGGACGAAGGACTCGAGGCGCGCGAGGCCGTCGAGGTCGAGGTCGTTGGTGGGCTCGTCGAGGAGCACGACGTCGAAGCGGCTGAGGAGGAGCGCCGCGAGGGCCACTCGGGCGGCCTGGCCGCCGGAGAGGCCCGCGGTGGGGAGCTCCGGATCGAGGTCGAGCCCGAGCTCCGCGAGCGTCACGGGCAGGCGCTCGTCGAGGTCGGCCGCGCCGCTCGCCATCCAGCGGTCGAGCGTCGTCCCGTACGCGTCGTCCGCGCCGGGCAGTCCCTCGCCGAGCGCGACGGCCGTGCGATCCAGCTCGGCCGAGGCCTCGGCGCAGCCCGTGCGGCGGGCGACGTAGCCGGCGACCGTCTCGCCCGGGATCCTCTCGTGCTCCTGCGGCAGCCAGCCGATGAACGCGTCGGCGGGCGAGAGCAGCACGCGGCCGTCCTGCGGCGCGTCGACGCCCGCGAGGAGCCGCAGCAGCGTGCTCTTGCCTGCGCCGTTCGCGCCGACGAGGCCGACGACGTCCCCGGGCGCGACCGTGAGGTCGAGCCCGGAGAACAGCGTGCGGTGCCCGTGGCCTCCGGCGAGGCCGCGGGCGACGAGGGTCGCGGTCACGAGGCCTGCGCGCGCTCGAGCACGAGCTCGCGGACGCGGGCCGCGTCCGCCTGGCCGCGCATGGCCTTCATCACGGCGCCGATGACGGCGCCGGCGGCCTGCACCTTGCCGTCGCGGATCTTCGCGAGCACGTCGGGCTGCGCCTGCAGCGCCGCGTCGATCGCCTCGATGAGCGGGCCGTCGTCGGACACGACCGCGAGCCCGCGGGCGTCCACGACCTCCTGCGCCGTGCCTTCGCCGTCGATGACGCCCTCGATCACGTCGCGCGCGAGGCGGTTCGTCAGCGTGCCGGCCTCGACCAGCTCGATGACGGACGCGACCTGCGCGGGGCTGATGAGCGTCGCCGCGTCCACACCGCGCGCGTTCGCGATGCGGGCGATCTCGCCCGTCCACCACTTGCGCGCCGTCTGCGGGGCGGCCCCGGCCTCGACCGTGTCCACCAGCTCGGTGAGGAGCCCGGAGTTCACGACGTCCTGGAACTCGAGGTCGGTGAAGCCCCACTCGGCCTTGAGGCGACGGCGGCGGATCGCGGGCGCCTCGGGCAGGGCCGCCCGCAGCTCCTCGATCAGCTCGGCGCTCGGCTGCACGGGCAGCAGGTCGGGCTCCGGGAAGTAGCGGTAGTCGTCGGCGTCGCTCTTCGGGCGGCCAGCCGAGGTGCGGCCGGTGTCCTCGTGCCAGTGCCGTGTCTCCTGCGTGATCGTGCCGCCGGACGCGAGGATCGCCGCCTGGCGCTGGATCTCGTAGCGGATCGCGCGCTCGACGCTGCGGAGCGAGTTGACGTTCTTCGTCTCCGTGCGGGTGCCGAGCTTCCCGGATCCGCGCGGGCTCAGCGAGATGTTCGCGTCGCAGCGCAGGTTGCCGCGCTCCATCTTCGCGTCGGAGATGCCGAGCGCCACGACGATGTCGCGGATGGTCGACACGTACGCCTTCGCGAGCTCGGGGGCCTCGGCCTCCGCGCCGTAGATGATGTCGGTGACGATCTCCACGAGCGGCACTCCGGCGCGGTTGTAGTCGACCAGCGAGTGGTCGGCGCCCTGGATGCGGCCCGTCGCACCGCCCACGTGCGTGAGCTTCCCGGCGTCCTCCTCCATGTGCGCGCGCTCGATCGGCACCGTGACGATGCGGCCGTCGGGCATCTCGACCTCGACGGAGCCGCGGAACGCTATGGGCTCGTCGAACTGGCTGATCTGGTAGTTCTTCGCGAGGTCCGGGTAGAAGTAGTTCTTCCGGGCGAAGCGCGAGCTGGGCGCGATCTCGCAGCCGAGCGCGAGGCCCAGGCTGATCGAGTAGCGCACCGCCTGCTCGTTCACCACGGGCAGCGAGCCCGGGAGACCCAGGTCGACCGGCGTGATGTTGGTGTTGGGCTCGCCGCCGAAGAAGTTCGGGGCGTCGGAGAACATCTTCGTGCGCGTGTTCAGCTCCACGTGCACCTCGAACCCGAGCACGGGCTCGAACATCTCGATGGCCTTGTCGTAGTCCATCAGCTCGGCCTTGGCCATCAGTGCGTGTCTCCGTCCGTGGTGCGGCGCGCGGCGCGCGCGAGCTCGGGTGCCTGGGCGAGCAGGGGTCCGCCCCACTGCCGCTCGAGGATCCCCTCGAGCGCGGCGCCGACCGTGTAGAGGCGCGCGTCCTCGCGGGCGGGCGCCATGAACTGGATCCCGACGGGCAGGCCGTCCTCGGGCGCGAGCCCGATGGGGAGGCCGATGCCGGGGACGCCCGCGAGGTTCGCGGGGATCGTGGTGAGGTCGTTGAGGTACATCGCCAGTGGGTCGTCGAGCTTCTCGCCGAGCTTGAACGCCGTGGTGGGCGCCGACGGGGTGACCAGCACGTCGACCTGCTGGAACGCGGCGTCGAAGTCGCGCTGGATCAGCGTGCGCACCCGCTGCGCGCTGCCGTAGTACGCGTCGTAGTAGCCGGCGCTCAGCGCGTACGTGCCGAGGATGATGCGGCGCTTGACCTCGGGGCCGAAGCCGGCCTCGCGGGTCGCCGCCATGACGTCCTCGACGGTGCCGCCGCCGGGCGGGTTCACGCGGAGGCCGAAGCGCACCGAGTCGAACTTGGCGAGGTTGCTCGACGCCTCCGCGGGGAGGATCAGGTAGTACGCGGCGATGGCGTGCTCGAAGTTCGGGGCGGAGACCTCGACGATCTCGGCGCCCGCCTGCTCGAGGAGGTCGAGCGCCTCGCGGAAGCGCTGCGTGACGCCGGCCTGGAAGCCCTCGCCGTCGAGCTGCTTCACGACGCCGATGCGGAGCCCCTTCACGGATCCCTCGCGCTGCCCGGCCCGCGCGGCGTCCGCGAACGACGGCCACGCGTCGGGGAGCGACGTGGAGTCGCGCGGGTCGTGCCCGCCGATGACGTCGTGCACGAGCGCCGAGTCGAGCACCGTGCGGGACACGGGGCCGACCTGGTCGAGGCTGGAGGCGAGCGCGATCGCGCCGTAGCGGCTGACGCCGCCGTAGGTCGGCTTGACGCCGACGGATCCGGTGACGGCGGCGGGCTGGCGGATGGATCCGCCGGTGTCGGAGCCGAGCGCGACGGGCGCCTCGAACGCGGCGACCGCGGCCGCGGATCCGCCGCCCGAGCCGCCGGGGATGCGGTCGAGGTCCCACGGGTTGTGCGTGGCGCCGAAGGCGGAGTGCTCGGTGGAGGAGCCCATCGCGAACTCGTCCATGTTGGTCTTGCCGAGCGGCACGAGGCCGGCGGCGCGGAGGCGCTGGACGACGGTGGCGTCGTACGGCGGGGTCCAGCCCTCGAGCATGCGCGAGCCCGCGGTGGACGGCATGTCGATGGTGCAGAGCACGTCCTTGATCGCGATGGGCACGCCCGCGAGCGGCCCGAGCGGGGCGCCGTCGGCGCGCTGCGCGTCGATCTCCGCGGCGCGCCCGAGCGCGCGCTCACCGGAGACGTGGAGGAACGCGTGGACGTCGCCGTCGACGTGGTCGATGCGGTCGAGGTGCGCGCGCACGGCGTCGACGCTGGAGACCTCGCGGGAGGCGAGGCGGTCGGCGAGGTCGGCGGCGCTGAGGCGCGTGAGGTCGTCGGTCATGGTGCTCCTACTGCTCTTCGCCGAGGATCGCCGACACCTTGAAGCGGGATCCGTCGTGCTCGGGTGCGCCCGCGAGCGCCTGGGCGGTGGTCAGCGTCTCCCCCGGCACGTCGGGCCGGTACACGTTCACGAGCGGGATCGGGTGGCTCGTGGCCGGCACGTCCGGCCCCGCGACCGCGGTGACCTTCGCGACGGACTCGACGATGAGGCCGAGCTCGGTCGTGAGCTGGTCGATCTCCTCGGCGCTCAGGCGGATGCGCGCGAGGCCGGCGAGGTGCTCCACCTGCTCCCGGCTGATCTGCTCCGTGGGGGTCGGCGCCTGGGGGGTCTCGTCCCCGCTGGTCGCGTCGGCGGTCTCGGGCCGGGTGTCGGGCATGCGTCTCCAAAGGACTGTGTGCGGGGGTACCGGGAGATTCTATTAGCGTGACCACCATGCCCACCGCCGCCCGGATCCCCGCCCGCCGCCGATCCGGAGGCCCTCGCTCCGCCGCCGTCGCCGCCGTCGCCGCGCTGGCCCTCGTGCCGCTCGCCGGGTGCGCGCCCGTCAGCGACGTGCGCGGGAACTGGCACCTGGTGTCCGGATCCGACTCCGCGGGCGACCTCGGCGTCGGCGACACGCTCATCACCATGCGCGTCGGCGGCGGCGAGGTCAGCGGACGCGGCCCGTGCAACGACTACTCGGGGCGCATCGGCGCGCGCGGCGACGGCATGCTCGGCGGGCTCGCCCCGGGCGCGCTCCCGTGCGAGGACGGGGGCCTCGAGGCGCGCTACTTCCAGGACCTCGCCTCGGTGTCGTCGCTCGAGGTGGACGACGGCCACCTCGTCGCCACCGGCCCCGACGAGGTGCGGCTGGAGTACGCCGAGCGCAGCCGCGGCTGACCGCGGTGCCCGTTACTGGGCGCTGGCGTCCGCGAGGATGTCGCGCACGGCCCGGCGGTCGATGCCGATGAGCGCGAGGTTGCGGAAGGACTCCGTGCCGCGGTCGAAGTAGCTGTTGTGCCCGACGACGCCCGCGAGGGATCCGTCGGCCGAGACGCCCGAGGCCGCACCCGTGCCGCCGACCCCGAAGTGCTCGGCGCCGAACGACGCGCTGCCCGGGTCCGAGCCGAAGTACGACGACCCGATCACCGGATCCCCCGGCGCCTCGCCCACGAACACGCGCCCGGCGGGCACGTCCAGCTCGCCCGCGTCGCGGACGGCGCCGCCCGGGGACCCGACCATTGCCAGGGCGTCGACGGACGCCCGGCCGCTCGAGAGCGCGAGCAGCGCCGCCGTCGACCCGTAGGAGTGCGCGATGACGGTGAGGTACGGCGGGTCGTCGCGGCGCAGGCCCTGTATCCCCTGGATCGCGCCCTCGAGGTACTGCGCGCCCTCGTGCGCGAGGTCGAGGGAGCCGATCCCCAGGAGGTCGGGCGTGCGGTAGCCGATCCAGGCGATGGTCGCGACGCCGCCCGCGCCCGCGCCCGCACCGAGCAGCGTCGTCTGCTGCTGCTGGAGGCGCGCGGCGACGTCCGTCCAGTCGACCAGGCGGTCGGTCACGGAGTAGAACATGCCGGGCACGACGATCGAGACGTACGCCGCCGTGTCGAGGTCGCCCAGCACGACGCCGGCGCGTCCCGGCCACGTCGTGTCGAGCGTGAGCAGCGACCGCGCGGGCCCGCCCGCCGCGGGCTCCAGCGCGCGACGCACCTCGACGAGCATGTCCATGTCCCGCCCGAGCTCCTGCTGCGCACCGCGCCCGGGCGTCGTGGCGGCCCGGGCGTGCAGCTCGCGCTCGCGCTGGTCGAGGAGGCGGCGGTTGGCGGCGTCGCGCTCGATCACGGGGATCCCCTCCAGGTTGCCCACGAGCTCGGGGATCCCCTCCGCCAGCTCGAGGCGCTCCGCCTGCGCGAGGCCCGACCACCAGGCGGCGACGCCGGACACGGAGGGCGGACGGCGGATGAGATCCCGGATCGTCGCGGGGATGGCGCGCGCGAGCCGGCGGAGCTCCGGCACGTCGAGCGCGGGCAGCGCGCCCAGGAGCGCGACGGGGGCCGTGTCGCGGAGCGCCCGGTCGGAGACGTCCTCGTCACGGAGCTGCTGGACCACGCGCGCGGGGCTCGGCAGGTGCGCGCCCGTGGTCGGATCCGCCGCGTCCGGCCCGGCGAGGACCGCGGGCGGACGCGTCGCCGCGACGGCAGGGGCCGCGGGTGCCACGAGCGCCCCGACCAGCGCGCATGCGATGGCCGAGGCGGTGAGCAGCGCGCGCACGCGAGTCGTCACGGTTCAGATCCCCCAGAAAGCGGCGTGGGGAGGGCCGGCGCCCGAGGTCGGCGCGCCCCGCGCCGACGCGTGGCTCCATGGTATCGGCGCGGGGTGTCGGGCGGGAGGCCCGATCAGGGGGTGATCGCGGGATCTCCCGGCTCGGCCGCGGCGTCGGTCGCGGTCGCGGGATCCGCCTCGGCCGGGGTCTTCCGCTTCCGGGGGCGCTTCGGCGCCGGAGTGGTGGCCTCCGCGATCTCGCCGTCCGGCGCGGGCTCCGCGGCAGCGGCATTCGGCGCGGGATCCGCGTCCGGCAGCGCGATGGCGTCGGGCCCCTCCTCCACGAGCAGGCGGAACTCGGCCGCGTCGATGATCCGCACGCCGAGCGCCTCCGCCTTGCCGAGCTTCGAGCCCGCGCCGGGGCCAGCCGCGACGTAGTGCGTCTTCTTGCTGACGCTGGATCCGGCCTTGCCGCCCGCCGCCATGATGGCCTCGAGCGCGCCCTCGCGGGTGTAGCCCTCGAGCGATCCCGTGGCCACGACCGTGAGGCCGGCGAGCACGCCGCCCGCGGCGGCCGCGGCACCCGGACCGGGGTGGCCCGGCACCGCCGTGACGACGCCCGCCCTCTCCCAGCGCTCGACGATCTCGCGGTGCCAGTCGACCTCGAACCAGTCGAGGAGCGCGTCGGCGATGATGCCGCCCACGCCGTCGACCGCGGCCAGCTCCTCGCGGCTGGCGGAGCGGATCGCGTCGAGCGAGCCGAACCAGCCGGCCAGCGCGCGCGCCGCGACCGGGCCGACGTGCCGGATGCTCAGCGCCACGAGGATGCGCCACAGGTCCTGGGTCTTCGCCTTCTCCAGGTTCTCGAGCAGCACCTCAGCGGACTTCGACGGGACGCTGTCCTCGTCGCCCCACGGCGCCGCGGGATCGAAGGCGCCGTCGCGCTTCGGGGCGCGCTTGCGCCGGAACGGCGTGACGCGCTTGGCCTCGCCCGTCTTCTCGTCGACCTTCACCATGCCCGTCTCGGCGTCGCGCACGACCACGGTGATGGGCACGAGGTCGGCCATCGTCAGCTCGAACAGGCCCGCCTCGGTCTCGAGCGGCGGATCCTCCGGCTCGAGCGGCTGGGTGAGCGCGGCGGCGGCGACCTCGCCGAGGCCCTCGATGTCGAGCGCACCGCGCGAGGCGACGTGCTCGACGCGACCGCGCACCTGCGCCGGGCAGCTGCGAGCGTTCGGGCAGCGGAGGTCGATGTCGCCCTCCTTGGCGGGCCTCAGCGGCGTCTGGCACTCGGGGCAGAGCGTGGGCATGACGAACTCGCGCTCGGTGCCGTCGCGCAGCTCGACGACCGGGCCGAGCACCTCGGGGATGACGTCGCCGGCCTTGCGCAGCACGACCGTGTCGCCGATGAGCACGCCCTTGGCCTTCACGACCTGCTGGTTGTGCAGCGTGGCCTGGCGCACCTCGGATCCGGCGACCTCGACCTTCTCCATGACCGCGAACGGCGTGGCGCGGCCGGTGCGGCCGACGCTCACGACGATGTCGAGGAGCGTCGTGTTGACCTCCTCGGGCGGGTACTTGTAGGCCGTGGCCCAGCGCGGAGCGCGGCTCGTGGCGCCGAGCTCCTCGTGGAGCCCCAGGTCGTCGACCTTGATGACGACGCCGTCGATCTGGTGCTCGACCTCGGCGCGGTGGGCGCCGTGGCGTCGCACGAACGCCGTGACGTCGGCGATGTCGTCGAACACGCGGAAGTGCGTGGAGATGGGCAGACCCCACTTCTCCAGCAGCCCGTAGACCTCGGACTGCGCGGACACGTGGGCGTCGCGCTCGAGCTCCCGGACGGGCCACGCGCCGATGCCGTGCACGAGCATGCGGAGGCGGCGGATGCGCGCGTGCATGAGCTCGAGGCGCGCGGGGCTCTTGCCCTCCTCCTTCTGGCGCAGGGATCCGGCGGCGGCGTTGCGCGGGTTCGCGAACACGCGCTCCCCCACCTCCAGCTGCCGGGCGTTGAGCTCGTCGAACTCGGCGACGGGGAAGAAGATCTCGCCGCGCACCTCGACGAGCGGCGGGTGCCCGGATCCGGCGAGCCGCTCGGGGACGGTGCCCATCGTGAGGACGTTCTGCGTCACGTCCTCGCCGACGACCCCGTCTCCGCGGGTGGCCGCCGTGACGAGGACGCCGTGCTCGTAGCGGAGGTTGATGGCGAGCCCGTCGATCTTGAGCTCGCTCAGGTAGCGGACGCGGCCGCTGCCCGCGTCGCGCTCGACCTTGGCGGCCCACTCGGCCAGCTCCTCCTCGCTGAAGACGTTGTCGAGGCTGAGCATGCGCTCGGCGTGCGTGACGGGCGCGAAGAGCGTCGTCTCCGCGCGGCCGCCGACGGTCTGCGTGGGGCTGTCCTGGCTGCGGAGCGTGGGGTACGCCTCCTCGAGCGCCTCGAGCTCGCGCACGAGCGCGTCGTACTCGGCGTCGCTGAGCGTGCTCGCGTCCGCCCCGTAGTACTCGTCGCGGTGGCGCTCGATCTCGGCGCGGAGCGCGTCCACCCGGGCGGACGCGGCCTCGAGGTCGGCGGGGGTGGTGGCGGGGACCGCGTCATCCGCGGCGGGCGAGGCGGTGGCGGTGTCGCTCATGCGCGCGTCACTCCCCCGCGGCCGCGCCGACGAGGGCGGCGTCGCGCATGGGCGGCCGGGCATCCGGCACGGCGCTCACGGCGCGGTCGATGGTGACCTGGCCGAGCACGCGCGTGCCGGCGTAGACGACGGCGGTCTGTCCGGGGGCGACGCCGATGAGGGGGTCACGCGGGGTGATCACGAGCTGCATGCTCCCATCGACCTCCGACACCGCCGCGCGCGCGGGCACGGGGTCGGCGTGGGCGCGGATCTGCACGTCGCAGTCGAAGGGCTGGTCCGGCCGCGTCGGAGGGGTGCCGGCCCAGGTGTAGGAGGATCCGGCGATCTCGCGGATCGCCAGCGCCTCCTGCGGGCCGACCACGACGGTGTTGTCCTTCGGCCGGATCTCCAGCACGAACCGCGGCCGCCCGTCGGGCGCCGGCGTGCCGATCGCGAGGCCCTTGCGCTGCCCGACCGTGAAGGCCGCCGCGCCCTCGTGCGTGCCGATCGCGTTGCCCTCGCCGTCGAGGATGTCGCCCGGCTCCGCGCCCACGCGGTCGGCGAGCCAACCGCGGGTGTCGCCGTCGGGGATGAAGCAGATGTCGTGGCTGTCGGGCTTCTGCGCGACCTGGATCCCGCGCGCCTGGGCCTCGGCGCGCACCTCGGCCTTGGAGGGCGTGGATCCGAGCGGGAAGTACGAGTGCGCGATCTGCTCGGCCGTGAGCACGCCCAGCACGTACGACTGGTCCTTGGCCCACGCGGCCGCGCGGTGCAGCTCGGGCTGGCCGTCGGGCCCCGGGATCACGTCGGCGTAGTGGCCCGTGCAGACGGCGTCGAAGCCCAGGTCGAGCGCCTTCTCGAGGAGGGCCGCGAACTTGATCCGCTCGTTGCAGCGCATGCAGGGGTTCGGGGTGCGGCCGGCCTGGTACTCGGCGACGAAGTCGTCGACGACGTCGGCCGCGAAGCGCTCGGAGAAGTCCCACACGTAGAACGGGATGCCGAGCAGGTCGGCCGTGCGGCGCGCGTCCATCGAGTCCTCGATGGTGCAGCAGCCGCGGGATCCGGTGCGGAGCGTCCCCGGCATGCGGCTCAGCGCGAGGTGCACGCCCGTCACGTCGTGCCCGGCCTCCACGGCGCGGGCGGCGGCCACGGCGGAGTCGACTCCGCCACTCATCGCTGCGAGGATCTTCACCCCGTGAGCCTACGCGCCGCGCGGCCCGCGAGGCCCGCCCGGGAGGCGCGCGCGACGGCGTCGGGCAGCGCCTGGAGGAGCGCGTCGACGTCGGCGTCGGTGGTGGTGCGGCCGAGCGTGAAGCGGAGCGCGCCGCGGGCCTCGTCCTCCGGGATGCCCATGCCGAGGAGCACGTGCGACACCTCGGGCACGCCGGCCTGGCACGCGGATCCCGTGCTCACCGAGACGCCCGCCATGTCGAGCAGGAGCAGGAGCGAGTCGCCCTGGCAGCCGGCGAAGGTGAGGTGCGCGTTGCCGGGGAGGCGGCCCGCGGGATCGGGGTCGCCGCGGAGGACCGCGCCGGGGACGTCGCGCAGCGCGGACTCGACGAGGCGGTCGCGCAGGCGTGCCACGCGCACCGCCTCGGACTCCAGCTCGGCGACGGCGAGGGTCACGGCCGTGGCGAACGCGACCGCGGAGGCGGCGTCCTGCGTGCCCGAGCGCACCTGCCGCTGCTGGCCGCCGCCGTGGATCTGCGGATCCACCGTCGCCTGCCGCGCGAGCACGAGCGCGCCGCTGCCGACGGGCCCGCCGACCTTGTGCGCCGAGACGCTCACGGCCGCGACGCCCGCCTCGCGCCAGCGCCGGAACGGCACCGGCATGTGCCCGAGCGCCGCGACCGCGTCGACGTGCACGGGCACGCCGTGCGCCCGGGCGAGGGCCGCGAGCTCCTCGACGGGCTGGATCGTGCCGACCTCGTTGCTCGCGGCGAGGAACGTGAGGAGGGAGACCGATCCGGGGTCCGCCGCGAGCGCGGCGGCGACCGCGTCGACCCGGATGCGCCCGAGCGCGTCGAGGGGGAGCCGCTCCACGCGGGCGCCGCGGTGCTCCAGCCACTCGACCGTGTCGACCGTGGCGTGGTGCTCGCCGTCGGGCACGAGGATGCGCGTGCGCCGGGGATCCGCCGCGCCGCGCGCGCCGTGCAGCCCCTTGATGCCGAGGTTCACCGACTCGGTGCCGCCGGAGGTGAGCACGACCTCGACCGGATCCGCGTCGAGCGCCCGGGCGATGGCCTCGCGCGCCTCCTCCAGCACGCGCCGGGCCTCCTGGCCGTGCGAGTGGATGGAGGACGGGTTCCCCACCAGGGTCAACGCCCCGGCGAGCGCCGCGATCGCCTCCGGCCGCATGGGGGTCGTGGCCGCGTGGTCCAGGTAGACCGTCATGCCCCTACCCTAGGTCGCATGCCGCGCCCCGGACCGCCCGTGCCCCTGGGGCTGACGCTCCACGACCAGGGCGGCACGCTGCGCGTCGTGAGCCACGGCGCGTCCGCCGTGGAGCTCACCGTCTCGGACGTCGACGATCCCCGCCGCGTGGTGGAGGTCGTCGCGATGGAGCGGGGCGACGGCGGCGTGTGGACCGGATCCAGCGCCCGGCTCGTCCCCGGCACCGCCTACTCGGTGCGCGTCGACGGCGACCCCGCCCCCGGCGACTCCTTCGACCCGACGCGCCACCTGCTCGACCCCTACGCCCGCGGCCTCGTGCAGGTGGGCCCCGCCGCGTGGCGCTCGGTCGCCACGCGCGAGGTGCCCGCCGAGGAGCGCGCCGCCCGCCGCGCCGCCCGCCCCGTCGTGCCGCGCGACCGCCAGGTCGTCTACGAGCTGCACGTGCGCGGCTTCACGAAGACCGACGAGCGGCTGCCCGAGGAGCTGCGCGGCACGTACGCGGGCCTCGGGCACCCGACCACGGTGGAGCGCCTGGTCGACCTCGGGATCACGACGGTCGAGCTGCTGCCGGTGCACGCGTCCACGAGCGAGGAGCGGCTGCGCGCGCAGGGGCGCATCAACCACTGGGGCTACAACACGCTCGCCTACCTCGCGCCGCACGCGCCCTACGCCACGCGCCGGGCCCGGGACGCCGGCGCCGACGAGGTCGCGGCCGAGTTCCGGGGCATGGTCGACGCGCTGCACGCCGCGGGGATCCAGGTCGTGCTCGACGTCGTCTACAACCACACGGCCGAGGAGGGCGCCGACGGGCCCGTCACGAGCCTCCGCGGCATCGACGGCTCGCGGTACTACCGGCACGCGCCGGACGGGACGCCCATCGACGTGACGGGCTGCGGCAACACGGTCGACCTCTCGAGGCCCGACGCGCAGCGCCTCGTGCTCGACTCGCTCGAGCACTGGTCCGACGTGATGGGCGTCGACGGCTTCCGCTTCGACCTCGCCGTGACCCTCGGGCGCGACGAGCGCGTGGACTTCGACCCGGCGCACCCGCTGCTGCGCGCCATCGTCGAGGACGAGGCGCTCCAGGGGCTGCTCATGATCGCCGAGCCGTGGGACGTGGGCATGGGCGGCTGGCGCACGGGTGGGTTCGGATCCGGCTGGAGCGAATGGAACGACGGCTACCGCGACGTCGTGCGCGACTTCTGGCTCACCGACGTCGCCGAGTCCCGGCGCACCGGCCGCGCCCCGAACGGCGTGGGGGCGCTCGCCTCCTGCCTCGCGGGATCCTCCGGCACCTTCGCCGCCGACCGCGGCCCGCTCGCCTCCGTCTCCTTCGTCACCGCGCACGACGGCTTCACGCTCGCCGACCTCACGAGCTACGACCGCAAGCACAACAGCGGCAACGGCGAGTCGAACCGCGACGGCACGGACGCGAACCGCTCCTGGAACCACGGCGTGGAGGGGCCGACGCGCGACGCGACGATCCTCGCGGCCCGTAGGCGCACGTCGCGCAACCTGCTCGGGACGCTGCTCGTCTCCGCGGGCATCCCCATGATCACGATGGGCGACGAGCGCGGCCGCACGCAGCGCGGCAACAACAACGGCTACTGCCTCGACAACGCGGCCACGTGGATGCGCTGGGACGAGGACGCGTGGCGGATGGACCTGGAGGCGACCACGCGCCACCTCCTCCGCATCCGGCGGGAGAACCCGGCGCTCCGGCCCGTGCGCTACGCGGAGCCCGACGCGCACGTGCCGAGCGCGTCGGTCCTCGCCTGGCGCGACGCCGACGGCGCGCCCATGACGGAGGCGGCCTGGGAGTCGACGGGCACGCGCACGCTGCAGTGGATCACCACCTCGACCCCCGAGACCGAGGAGCCGAGCCGCGTGCTCGTCGTGGTCCACGGACAGGAGTCCCGCGCGACGGTGACGCTGCCGGAGCACGACGGCGTGGCGTGCTGGCGCCTGCTCTGGTCGAGCGAGTGGGAGCGGCCCGAGGTCGTGGCGACGGACGACGCGCCCGGCGACCGGGTCGAGGTCGACGGGCCGGCGCTGCGGATCTACCTGGCCCGCTGACCCGGCCACCCGTGCGGCGAGGCGCGCGACCGACCCGGACGGGGGCCGCGCGGGGTTCGCGTCGCGCGGCGCTCGTGTGCTCTCCTGGAGTCGCCCGCACGATCCCCCGCGCACCGCCGCGCCCAGCACCGAAGAGGACGCCGCACGTGACCGACGAGTCCCCCGCCCCGCCCGGCGACCGCTCCCCCGACCTGCCCTCCGTCGACCGTCCGACCGACCGGCGCCGCACCCTCACCCGCCGCGCGCTCGTCGCGGGCGGCGGCCTGGCCGCGCTGTCGGCCGTCGCCGCCGTCGCGGGCTGCACCACGACGCCCCGCCCGGTACCGCCCACGGGCGCCATCGCCACCCCGACCGCGGACGCCGGGGATCCGCCCGCGCCCGCCGTCACCGCGTCCGGCGGCCCCCCGATCGAGCCCATGAGCTACGCCCCCGACGACGCGCTCGCCGGCTTCTACGCGCTGCGCGACCAGGTGCAGGAGCGGCGCCTCACCATCGGCGTGCTCGGCGACAGCATCACGGAGGGCCAGGGCGCCACCACCCTCCAGCACGCCTACCCCGCCCAGCTGCGCGACCGGCTGCGCGGCGCGTACCCGTCGGGCGGGCGCGGCGGCGTCGACTACATCGCGTCCCGGCACCAGATCACCGTTCCCGCCGACCAGGGCTTCGCGTTCGCCGGCGCGCCCACCGCGGGCGGCCGCCACGGCTGGGGGCGGCGCGTCGTCGCCCTCACCGAAGCCGGCGGTCCCGGCACCTACACCGCGCGCATGACCTCGGCGCGCGTCTGCTGGTGGGCGCCCGGCCTCGACGCGGCGATCACCGTGCAGGTCGACGACGGCGCGCCCGAGACGGTGCGCGCCGACGTCGGCGGGTCCCTCACCTGGACGAGCCCGCAGATGGACTCCGCCGAGCACGCGATCACCGTGGCGTGGGCCGGCGGGAAGCCCGAGCTCGAGGGCGCCTGGCTCTTCGACGGCGACGAGGAGCGCGGCGTCCACGTCATCGAGGGCGGCAACTCCGGCTCGCAGCTCTGGCAGCTCTCGGAGAAGGCGCGGCCGGACGGCGTGAGCACGTGGATCCGCTCGGCCCCGCGCTTCGAGCTCGACCTCTGGATGCCCGAGCACCTCATCAACGACGTCGTCGTGCGCACGCCCGAGGAGGTGCGCTCGGACGCGGCCGTGCTCATCGAGCTGATCCGCACCACGAGCGAGGCGCCCATCCTCTTCACACCGCCCTACGAACGGACCACGCTGCCGATCCGCGGGACGACGTGGGCCGACTACATCGGCGCGCTGCGCGACGCGGCCTCGGCGGATCCCCGGGCCGACGTCTTCGAGATCGGCGCGTACATCCCGCGCATGGTGGGCGAGGGCGCCTCCGACCCGTACGGCTGGATGGGCCCGGACAACCACCCGAACGACCGGGGCTACGCCCGCTTCGCCGAGGTGCTCGCCGCGAAGCTCTCCGCCACGCCGGCCTGACCCGCGGGGCGGCCGCGCGCGGGACGGCGCCCCGCGGAGCGCCGCCCCGCCGCGTCAGCCCGCGACCGCGACCAGCCCCGGCTCCGCGCTCGACGCCAGCAGCTCGTGCCGCGGCACGACGCGCACGGTGTAGCCGAACGGCCCCGCGCTCGCGAGCCACACCGCTCCCGCGTACTCCTGCTGCCCGCCGGATCCGCCGACGGGCGCGAGCGCCTGCCGCACCACGTCGGTCAGCACGTCGCCCTCGCCGGTGCGCCCGTGCACGACCTCGACCGTCACGTCGTCGGCGCCGAGGCCCCCGAGCGCCACCGCAGCTCGTCGCCGACCTGGGCCTGGTGCTCGACGCCCTCGGACTCGACGTGCGCGACCTGCACGGACGGCCACGCGGCGGCGACGCGGCCGCGCCAGGCCGCCAGCTCGCGGGCCCGGGCGGATCCGTCGGCCGCGACGACCGCCTGCGCCCGGCCGGCGGGCACGTACAGCCGCTCGACGTACTGCCGCACCATCCGGTCGGCGCTGAGCGCGGGCGAGAGCGTCCGGAGCGTGTGCCGGATGTCGTGCACCCAGCCCGTGGGCACGCCGTCGCCGTCGCGGTCGTAGAAGCGCGGCGCGATGCGGTTCTCGATGAGGTCGTACAGCGCCGTGGCCTCCATCGCGTCGCGCTCGGCGCCGTCGTGCGCGCGGTCGGCCGACGGGATCGCCCAGCCGTTGCCGCCGTCGAAGTACTCGTTCCACCAGCCGTCGAGGATCGACAGGTTGAGCGCGCCGTTGAGCGCCGCCTTCATGCCGGACGTACCGCACGCCTCGAGCGGGCGCAGCGGGTTGTTGAGCCAGACGTCGGTGCCCGGGTAGAGCAGCTGCGCCATGCCGATGTCGTAGTCCGGCAGGAACACGAGCCGCCCCCGGATCCCGGGCTCGGCCGCGAACCGCACGAGCTCCTGGATGAGGCGCTTGCCCTCGTCGTCCGCCGGGTGCGACTTGCCCGCGACCACGATCTGCACGGGCCGCTCCGGGTCGGTGAGGATCCGGCGGAGGCGCTCCCGGTCGTGGAGCATGAGCGTCAGCCGCTTGTAGGTCGGCACGCGCCGGGCGAACCCGATCGTGAGGACCTCGGGGTCGAGCACGTCCTCGAGCCACGCCGGCTCGACCGCGCCCGGGTTCTGCTCGCGCCAGGCGCGCACGACGCGGCGTCGCGCGTCCTCCACGAGCTGGCGGCGCATCCGGCCGCGCACGTCCCACAGGTCGCCGTCGGTCACGGCCGAGGACGACCAGTCGGCCGCCGTGGTGTCCCACGTGCCGAGGCGCTCGCGTGCGAGCGACATGAGCATCGGATCCGTCCACGTCGGCGCGTGCACGCCGTTCGTCACGCTCGTGATCGGCACCTCCTCGGTGTCGAAGCCCGGCCAGAGCCCCGCGAACATGCCGCGGCTGACCTCGCCGTGCAGCTGGGAGACGCCGTTCGCGCGCTGCGCCAGGCGGAGGCCCATGAGCGCCATGTTGAAGACGTCGGGCGATCCGCCGTCGTGCAGCTCGGCGCCGAGCCCGAGCACGCGCTCGGTCGGCACGCCCGGCAGCAGGCGCTCCGTCACGTGCTGTCGCACGAGGTCGACGTCGAACCGGTCGATCCCCGCGGGCACGGGCGTGTGCGTCGTGAAGACCGTGCCCGCGCGCACCACCTGCAGCGCCTCCTCGAAGTCGAGGCCGTCGGCCATGAGCGTCGAGATGCGCTCGACGCCGAGGAAGCCCGCATGGCCCTCGTTGGTGTGGAAGACGCGCGGCACGGGCGCGCCGGTGACGCGCGCGTGCGCCGCGATGGCGCGCACCCCGCCGATGCCCAGCAGCAGCTCCTGGTGCAGCCGGTGCTCGCCGCCGCCGCCGTAGAGCCGGTCAGTGACCCGCCGGAGCTCGTCGTCGTTCTCGGGCACGTCGGTGTCGAGGAGGAGCAGCGGGATCCGTCCCACCCGCGCCACCCAGATGCGCGCGTGCAGCGTGCGGTCGGCGGGCAGCTCGAGGGACACGTGGACGGGCGCGCCCTCGGCGTCGCGCAGCACCTGGAGCGGCAGGCCGTCCGGGTCGAAGACGGGGTAGGTCTCCTGCTGCCAGCCGTCGGAGGAGATCCCCTGGCGGAAGTAGCCGGAGCGGTAGAAGAGGCCGACGCCCACGAGGGGCACGCCGAGGTCGGAGGCGCTCTTGAGGTGGTCGCCCGCGAGGATCCCGAGGCCGCCGGAGTACTGCGGGAGCGCGGCGGCGATGCCGAACTCGGGCGAGAAGTAGCCGACCGCCTCGGGCACGTCGCCCGCGAGCTGCTGGTACCAGCGCGGCTCGCGCACGTACGCCCGGAGGTCCGCGCGCTGCTCCTCCGCCCATGCCACGAAGCCCTCGTCGGCCGCGAGCTCGCGCAGCCGCTCCTGGTCGACCGCGCCGAGCAGCGCGACCGGATCGTGGCCCGTCCCCTCCCACAGCTCCGGGCTCACGTGCGCGAACACGCGGCGGGTGGGCTCGTACCACGACCATCGGAGGTTGCCGGCGAGCTCGTCCAGCGCGGACAGCTCCTCCGGGAGGACGGCACGGACGGTGAATCTGCGGATGGCCTTCACGGGACTCCCTCGGACCGGACGGCGGCGGGGTGACCCGCGCGGATGGCTCCCGAGCCTACGGGCGCGGGGTGGCAGGGCACCAGGGTCCGCCCCGCGCGTGGAGCGCCCGTGGCCGCCGGGCGCACGGCCGGTGACGCACGGGCGTCGGGCATCCGCACGGCGCCCGCCACCGCCGCGGCGAGCGACAGCCGGACGGCGCACGGGCTACGGTCGAACAGTGACCACACCCCAGGACGGACCCGATCCCCTCCCCCGCCCGGTGCGCGGCCGTGCAGCCCGCAAGGCCGCCAAGGCCCAGAAGCTCCAGGACGCCCAGCAGCCGCCCGAGCCCCGGCTCCCCCTGATCCCCGAGGCGCCCGCGCAGGCGGCACACGCCCCTGCGGCCCCGGAGCCGCAGCCGCCGGTGATCCCGTCGACGCCGGCGCCCGCGGCGCCGGAGCCCAAGCGCGTCGCGGCACCCGAGCCGCTGCCCGCCGCCCCCGCCGAGCGCGCCCCGGAGGGCGCCTTCGCGCCGGAGCCGGCCGCCCCCGTGCCCTCGACGCCCCGCCACGCGGCTCCGGTCGCCGAGCCGACGCCCTCGGCCGCCGAGCCCCCGCAGCCCGCGGAGCCGACGCCGGCCGTCGACTCGTCGTCCTCGACGCCGCCGACCCCCGCCGCCGAGCCCGCGTCCGACGACCACGTCCCCGTCATCGGCCGCATCCCGATCCTGTCGCTCACCCCGCAGATCGAGGACGACCTCTGGCCCGCCAAGAGCTTCGTCCACGACGTGGTGCCCTTCGGCGCGACGATCTTCCGCGAGGGCCACGACCTCATCGGCGCCGACGTCCTCCTCACCGACCCGACCGGCTTAGTCACCGCGCACCGCATGACGCTCGACGCCTCGAAGCCCGGCCTCGACCGCTGGATCACGACGGCCCAGCTCGAGACGCAGGGCGCCTGGACCTGGCGCGTGAGCGCGTGGTCGGACGACTTCGGCACGTGGCTGCACAACGCGGAGATCAAGGTCCCCGCGGGCCTCGACGTCGACGTGATGCTCGCCCTCGGCGCGGAGGCCCTCGAGCGCGCGGCGGCGGACGACGCCCGCGACGCCGCCGACCGGGAGGTGCTCCGCGCCGCGCTCTCCGCGATCGCCGAGGTCGACGCCACGCCGACCGCGCGCCTCGCCGCCGCGACGACCCCCGAGGTCCTCGCCGCCATCGACCGCGTCCCGCTCCGCAGCCTCGTCACGCTCTCGCCCGAGCGCACGATCGTGGTCGAGCGCGAGCGCGCGGCCGTCGGCTCCTGGTACGAGTTCTTCCCCCGCTCCGAGGGCGCCGTCCAGCACGAGGACGGCTCCTGGACGAGCGGCACGTTCGCGACCGCGGCCGAGCGCCTCCCCGCGATCCGCGACATGGGCTTCGACGTCGTCTACATCCCGCCGGTGCACCCCATCGGCCGCACCAACCGCAAGGGCCCGAACAACACGCTCACCGCGGGCCCGCACGACCCGGGCTCGCCGTACGGCATCGGCTCCGAGGACGGCGGGCACGACTCCATCCACCCGGAGCTCGGCACGGTCGAGGACTTCCGCGCGTTCGTCCAGGCGGTCGCCGACCACGGCATGGAGCTCGCGATCGACATCGCGCTCCAGGCGTCGCCCGACCACCCCTGGGTCACGACGCACCCGGAGCTCTTCACGACGCTGCCCGACGGCTCGATCGCGTACGCGGAGAACCCGCCGAAGAAGTACCAGGACATCTACCCGCTGAACTTCGACAACGACCCCGAAGGGTCGTACCGCGAGATGCTCCGCGTCATGCGCGTGTGGCTCGGCCTCGGCGTCAAGATCTTCCGCGTCGACAACCCGCACACCAAGCCGCTCGTGTTCTGGGAGCGCCTCATCCACCAGGTGATGCGCGACGAGCCCGACGCGATCTTCCTCAGCGAGGCCTTCACGCGCCCCGCGATGATGCGCACGCTCGCCAAGATCGGGTTCCAGCAGTCCTACACGTACTTCACGTGGCGGAACACGAAGAAGGAGCTCGAGGAGTACCTCACCGAGGTCAGCCACGAGACGAGCGACTACCTGCGCCCGAACTTCTTCGCGAACACGCACGACATCCTCACGCCCTACCTGCAGTTCGGCGGGCGGGCCGCGTACCGCATCCGCGCCGCCATCGCGGCGACCGCGTCGCCGTCGTGGGGCATCTACTCGGGCTACGAGCTGATCGAGAACGTCGCGCGCCCCGGCGCCGAGGAGAACATCGACAACGAGAAGTACGAGTACAAGCCGCGCGACTGGGCCCGCCAGGAGGAGCTCGGCGGATCCATCGCGCCGGAGATCACGCGCCTCAACGAGATCCGCCGCGAGCACCCCGCCCTTCGCCAGCTGCGGAACCTCGACGTGCACTGGAGCGACGACGACTCGATCCTCGTCTACTCCAAGCACCTCGCGGCCGAGCACACCGGCACGGGCGAGGCCGACACGATCCTCGTGGTCGCGAACGTCGACCCGCACTCTGCGCGCGAGACCCAGGTCTACCTCGACCCGACCCGCTTCGGCCTCGCCGAGGACGCCGTGTTCGACGTCGAGGACCTCCTCACGGGCGACGTCTACACGTGGTCGACCTCCAGCTTCGTCCGGCTCGACGCGTTCACGCACCCCGTGCACGTGTTCCGGGTCCACCCGACCGCATCGAAGGGATGACGGACATGACCGACACCACCCCCCAGCAGGACCCCCGCGACGAGCTGCCGGGCGCCGACGTCGTCGTGCCGCCGGCCGCCGACGCCGACCCCGAGCAGGGCGCCGACGTGGCCGTGCCCGCGGCCGACGTGGCCGTGCCCGCGGCCGACGACGGCGCCGCCGAGGAGGCCTCCGCCTCCGCCTCCGCCGCCGACCCGATCCGCCTCCCCGAGCTCGCCGACCACGACCTGCGCGCCGTCGCCGAGGGGGTCCACTCCGGACCGCACTCGGTCCTCGGCCAGCACCCCGTGGACATCGACGGCGTCGGCGACGACCTCGTCGTCGTCCGCGCGCTGCGTCCGCTCGCGGACGCGGTCTCGGTGATCTTCTCCACGGGCGCCCGCGTCGCCCTGGCCCACGTGGGCCACGGCGTCTGGCAGGGCGCGCATGTGCTCGGCCTGCAGGACTACCAGGTCGAGGCCCGCTACTCCGACGGCGGCACCTGGACGAGCGACGACCCGTACCGCTTCCTCCCCACCGTCGGCGACCTCGACCTCTACCTCTTCGGCGAGGGCCGCCACGAGCGCCTCTGGGACGTCCTCGGCGCCCACCACCGCGAGCACTGGGGCGTCGCGCAGACGTATCAGGGCGTCTCGTTCTCGGTGTGGGCGCCGCACGCCCGGGCCGTGCGCGTCATCGGCGGCTTCAACGGCTGGGACGGCGTGCAGCACGCGATGCGCCGCCTCGACGGCAACGGCGTCTGGGAGCTCTTCGTCCCGGGCGTCGAGCCCGGCGTCTCGTACAAGTTCGAGATCCTCACGCAGGCCGGCCAGTGGATCGAGAAGGCCGACCCCATGGCCCGCATGACCGAGGTCCCGCCCGCCACCGCCTCGCGCGTCGAGACGAGCGACTACCAGTGGGACGACGCCGCCTGGCTCGAGGAGCGCGCCGCGCGCGACCCGCACGACTCCCCCATGAGCGTGTACGAGATGCACCTCGGATCCTGGCGGCCCGGCCTCGGCTACCGCGAGGTCGCCGGCGAGCTCGTCGCCTACCTCCAGGAGCTGCGCTACACGCACGTGGAGTTCCTGCCGCTCGCGGAGCACCCGTTCGGCGGGTCCTGGGGCTACCAGGTCTCCGGCTACTACGCGCCCACATCGCGCTTCGGGTCCCCCGACGACCTCAAGTACCTCATCGACTCGCTGCACCGCGCCGGCATCGGCGTCATCGTGGACTGGGTCCCGGCCCACTTCCCGAAGGACGCCTTCGCGCTCGCGCAGTTCGACGGCCAGCCGCTCTACGAGCACACCGACCCCCGCCGCGGCGAGCAGCAGGACTGGGGCACGCTGGTCTTCGACTTCGGCCACTCGCAGGTCCGCAACTTCCTCGTCGCGAACGCGCTGTACTGGTTCGAGGAGTTCCACATCGACGGCCTGCGCGTCGACGCCGTCGCCTCGATGCTGTACCTGGACTACTCCCGCGAGGAGGGCCAGTGGCTGCCGAACGCGCACGGCGGCCGCGAGAACCTCGAGGCGATCTCGTTCCTCCAGGAGGTCAACGCCACCGCGTACCGCACCCACCCCGGCATCGTGATGATCGCGGAGGAGTCCACGAGCTTCCCCGGCGTCACGCGCCCCACGAGCGACGGCGGCCTCGGCTTCGGGCTCAAGTGGAACATGGGCTGGATGCACGACACGCTCGACTACGCGGCCGAGGACCCGATGTACCGCGCGTACCACCACGGCCAGATCACGTTCTCCATGGTCTACGCGTACACGGAGAACTTCCTCCTCCCCATCAGCCACGACGAGGTCGTGCACGGGAAGGGCTCGCTCGTCGGCAAGATGCCGGGCGACCACTGGCAGAAGCTCGCCAACGTGCGCGCCTACCTCAGCTTCATGTGGTCGCACCCCGGCAAGCAGCTGCTGTTCATGGGCCAGGAGTTCGGGCAGGTGTCCGAGTGGAGCGAGGAGCGCGGGCTCGACTGGTGGATCCTCGACCAGCCCGTCCACCGCGCCCTGTTCGACCTCGTCGGCTCGCTGAACCGCACCTACGTCGACACCCCGGCGCTGTGGGCGCTCGACAACGACCCGGCCGGCTTCGAGTGGATCGACGCGGGCGACGCCGGGCGGAACGTGCTCGCGTTCCTCCGCCGTGACCGCGAGGGCAACCAGGTCGCCGTCGTGCACAACTTCTCCGGAGCGCCCATCTCGGGCTACCGGCTGGGGCTGCCGCAGCCGGGCGTGTGGGAGGAGATCCTCAACACCGACGCCGAGCAGTTCGGCGGGTCCGGCGTCGGCAACCTCGGCGCCGTCCACGCGGGCGACGAGGGCTGGCACGGCCGTCCCGCCTCCGCCGAGCTCACCCTCCCGCCGCTCGCGGGCCTCTGGTTGCGGCTGAAGCAGGATCCGGCCGACCTCACGCCCGTCGAGGCGCCCGCGCACGCGGCCCCCGACGCGGACGAGTCGCGTGCCGACGGCACGCCGTTCGCCGAGGCCACCGCCGCGCCCGTCCTCCCGCAGTCGCCCGACGCGCGGCCGCCCGTCGAGGGCCTGTCCGCGACGGATGACGCCCCGGGATCCGACGACGGCACCCCGCGGGTGCCCACCGTCTGACCGGACCGCGCACATGACGACGGCGCCGCATCCCCTCGGGGATGCGGCGCCGTCGTCGTCGTGGCGGGACGCGCGTCAGTAGAGGAGGCGCGTGAGCTGGCGGCGTGCCACGGCGACCCGCGGGTCATCCAGGCCGACCACCTCGAAGTGCTCGAGCAGGCGCTGGCGCACGGCCTCGCGGCCCTCGGCGTCCGCCGACGGGAACAGCTCGAGCAGGCGCGTGAACGCGTCCTCGACGTGCCCGCCGGAGAGGTCGAGGTCGGCGACGAGCAGGTGCGCTTCCACGTCCTCGGGCGCGGCCGCGGCGGCACTGCGGATCTCGTCCGCCGCCTTCCCGTCGAGCCGGTGCAGGAGGCTGACCTGCGCGAGGCCGGCGACCGCGAGGGCGTCGCGCGGGTTCTGCGCGATCGCCGTGCGGTACTCGGCGGCGGCCGACGCGTAGTCGCCCTGCTCGATGAACGCGTACGCCTCCGCGTGGTGCGGCGGCAGCGGCTCCTCGACCGGGGCGGCGGGCTCCGCGGAGGCGTCGGGAGCGACGGCCCGGCCGGTCACGCCGTTCTGCTGCGCCAGCTCCAGCACCTGCTGGATGACGTCGCGGACCTGGTCCTCGGGGATCACGCCCGCGAAGAGCCCGACGGGACGGCCGCCGATGAGCGCGGCGACCGTGGGGACGGTCTGCGCCTGGAAGGCCTGCCCGAGCTGCGGGCTCTGGTCCACGTCGATGCGCACGAGCAGCACGCGGCCGGCCTGCTCGGTGACCACGCGCTCGAGCACGGGCGACAGCTCGCGGCTCGAGGCGAGCCCCGTCGACACGAGCTCCACGATGACGGGCACCACGGACGAGATGTCGAGGAACTGCGTGAACGAGGCGTCGTCGGCCGCGAGCACGAGGCCGGGGACGTCGACCGTCTGCGGGGCGCCCGTCCCGTCGACGGGGGCACCGGGGGCGTCCGGCGCACCCGCCGCGGGCGATCCGCCCGCGGGCGCGGCCGGCGCCTGCGCCCGGTTCACGAGCGAGGACAGGTCGACCGCGCCGCGGAGGCTGGCGGCGGAGGGGGGCACGTTCGTCATGGGAGCTCCTTGGCCGAGGTGATGTGGGTGCTGGAGGCGTAGAGGCGGATCTTCTCGCCCGAGTTCACGGGAGGCACGTACATGAGCATCTGCGCCGTGCGGACGGTGTCGAAGCCCTTCGCCGAGTCGGTGAGCCCGGTGATCGCCTGGACCTCCGGGTTCGCGTTGACCTTCGCGCCCTCGGCGGTCGGCTTCGCGACGATGCCCAGCTGCACGGTGACGCTCACGAGCGCCCCCGACTCGACGGTCGACATCGCCACGGGCGTCGCCGTGTCCGCCGTGGCGGCGAACTCGACCGTGCCCGTCTCGCCGATGGACGCCGGGAAGTCGGTCTTGCGCTTCGCATCCTGCGCCCGCACGCCGTCGTCGGTCGGGTCGAAGAGGCCGGCGTACTGGCTGGCGTCGCCCTTGTTGAGCACGTCCGCGTAGGCCGCGGAGAGCTGATCCGGCTGCACGGCCAGGAGCTTCACGTCCGCCGCGAGCCGCGCCGCGCCGATGGCGGCCGGGGCCACGTCCGGGAGCGCCGCCGTGGTGGAGATGGGCATGGCGTAGAGGACGCGGTAGTTGTCGCGCGGGCTGTCCTGCACGAGCGTCAGGGACAGCGTGGGCGCGTCCTCCGTGTCGGGGTCCTTGACGACCGCCGCGACGGTGCGCGGCCAGGTGAGCGTCGCCTGCGGCAGCGTCAGCTGGAGGTCGCCGGCCGGGATGGCGGGGACGGCGGCGATGTCGGGCTTGGCCTTCCGCACCTGGTAGTCCGAGGTGCGCTCCTGCAGCGCCGGGCCGGCGAACCGGGGCGTCAGGGCGGCGGCGTCGAGGGACTGGTCCGCCGCGGTGGAGACCTCGGACACGCGGGAGACGATGCGGTCGGCCTGGTCCTGGCTGACGACGGGCGGATCGGCGTCCTCCGCCTCGCGGGCGGCATCGAGCGACGAGGTCGGGGTGGGCGTCGCGCTGGATCCCGCACCCGCGGCGAGGTCGGCCGGCGCGCCCTGCGCGGTGCAGCCGCTGAGCGCGAGGCCGGTGACGACGAGGACGGGCAGCGCGACGAGGCCGCGACGACCGCGGCCCTTGGGCGCCACGGGTGCTGCCCCGGAGCCGGCCGTGAGGGCCGCTCGACGGGCGGCCGGGCCGATGCGCGGGATCCGCGGGCCGCCGCGCGGAGGCAGGTTGCGGCGCGGGCCGCGGCTGCGGCGCAGGTGGCGGAGCGCGAGGAGGTAGAGGACGAGCCCGACCACGAGCAGCACGATGCCGCCGACCACGAGCGGGACGACCCAGGGCGACTCGCCCTCGGACGGCCACGACAGCTCGACGTCGGCCGGCGCCGCCGCCTGGCCGTCGGTGGCGAGGATGAGGCTCACGTCGTCCGGGAGCCGGGTGCTGAGCGACACCTCGCCCTCGCCGGTCTGCTCGGAGAGCCAGAGGTCGGACCCGCGGGGATCGGTGACGGTGGGCGTCGCCTCGGCGGCGGTGCCCGACGCGTCGGCGCCCGAGGCGCCTGCGGTGGGGCTCGGCGACGGCGTGGTCGCCTCGGGCTGGACGACCTGGCTGGTCAGCGCGCCCTGCTCGTCCATCGCGATGCGCGTGTACGGGCTGCTGCCCACCCACGCCTCCACGTCGGACGCGGGGCCGTAGGCGGCGAAGACCTCGCCGTCGCCGCGGACGACCGTGTCCTGCAGACCCGGGTGCGCGTTGAGCGTCTTCCCGTCGACGATCGTGTACGCGGCGCCGCCGGCGGAGGACGTGGCCGCGGTGATGCGGTCGGGTCCCGCCAGGAACGTGTGCTGGGCGATCCCCAGCCCGATCATGAGGGCCGCGACCACGAAGGTCGCGATCGCCAGGACGAATCGCACGGGTGTCTCCTCTCGTGTCGTCGCGGGCGGCGGCCGCATGAGCGGCGATCGGATGACGACCGCCGCGGCCGACGAGCACGGGTGCTCTCGCGACGCTCCGCCGTGCTGCAGGCGGACCGGCGGCGGACGACGACATCGAAGGATACCGGACGACCCTGGGAGCGCCTCGCCGCGGGCCCGCCGGGGCCGGGAGACGCACCGGGCCGCGCGCCGCCGACTCGGTAGGATCGGCACCTGCTGCGCCCCGCCCGGCGTCCGCGAGCCGCCCGCGAAGGAGTATCCCCGTGCCCCACGACGACACGCCGTTCAGCCCCGCCATGCGCGGCTACAACCGCGACGAGGTCGACCGGGCCGTCGCCGACCTGCGCCGCGAGCTCATCCGCTCGAACCAGCAGGGCGCGGAGCTCCGGGCCGAGGCCGAGCGCCTCCGCCGCAGCGAGCAGGAGCTGCGCGACGAGCTGGACGAGGTCGGCAGCCCCACGTTCGCCGGCCTCGGCAGCCGGCTCGAGGCCACCCTCCGCGTCGCCGAGGAGCAGTCGACGCGGCTGGTCGCCCAGGCGGACGCGGACGCCGCCCGGCTCCGCCGCGCCACCCAGGAGGAGACGGACGCGCAGCGCGCCGAGGCCGAGGCGACCGCCCGCCACCTCGTGGACTCCGCGCGGGCGCAGGCCGCGCAGATCCTCGACGCCGCGCGCCGCGAGGCGGACGACCTGCACGAGCGCGCGGACGACCGCGCCGAAGGCCTCCGCAGCGACGCCGAGCGCGAGGCCGCCGCCCTCCTCCTCCGCACGCGCACCGAGGTGGCCGACCTCCGTGCCACCGCGGAGCGCGACACCGACGCCCAGCGCGCAGAGGCCGCCCGCGAGGTCGCGGAGCTCCGCGCCCGCGTCGACCGCGAGACCGCCGAGGCCCGCCGCGACGCCGCCGACCTCGCCCGCGACACCGTGCTCGCCCGCGGCGCGCTCGAGCGCGAGCTCGCCGACGCGCGCGCACGCCACGACGAGTCCGTCGCCGAGGAGCGCGCCGAGCTCGACCGCGACGTGCGCGAGACCGAGGAGCGGCTGCGGCTCGACGAGGAGACCCGGCGCATCGCCCTCGCCCAGCTCGACGAGCAGACCCGAGCCGACCTCGACCGCGAGATCGAGCAGGCGCGCACCGACTGGGACCGCGAGCTCCAGGCGTCGCGCGACGACTTCGACCGCCGGATCCACGCGGAGCGCACGGCCTTCGACCGCGACGTGGAGGAGACCCGCGCCGCCCTCGAGCGGGAGATCGCCGAGACGCGCGAGGCGCTCGAGCTCGAGCTGGCGACCGCCCGGGGCGACCTCGCGCGCGACGAGGATGAGGCCCGCACCGACCTCGCCCGGGACATCGCCCAGGGCACCGAGCGCCTGGAGCGCGAGACCCGGGCGACGCGCGCCCAGCTCGAGCTCGAGGCCGTCACCGCGCGCGCGTCCCTCGAGCGGGAGATCGCCGAGGCCGAGGCCCTGGAGGCCGACCGCCGGGAGGCCGAGCGCCTCCGCCTCGAGCGCGAGGCCGCCGAGACCCGGCGCGAGATCGCCGCCGAGGCCGACGAGGCGCGCCTCCTGCTCAGCCGCGAGATCGAGCAGGGCCACCTCGACCTCGACGCCGAGATCACCGCCCGGCGCGACCACGACGCCCGCGACGCCGCCGAGCGCCAGCGCGAGGCCGCCGACCGCACGGCCGCGTACCTCGGCGAGGCGGAGGCGCGGCTGCAGGAGGTCACGGCCCTGCTCGCCTCCACGCGCGCGGAGGCGGAGGTGCTCGCGGTCGAGAGCCGCGAATCCGCGCGGAAGGTGCGGGAGGACGCCGACCACGACGCGCGCGCCGCCATCGCCGACGCGGAGCGCCGCGCCCGCGAGACCGTGGCGGATGCGGAGCGCCGTGCGCGCGAGGCGGTCGCCGACGCGGAGGAGCGCCTCGACCGCATTAGGATCGAGCGCGAGGCGGTGGCCGCGTACCTCGAGAACGTCCGCGGCGTGCTGACCCAGGCGGACGACTCCTCCTCCGACGACGACGAATCCCCCATCGCGCGCTGAGCGCGCGCCCACTCGGAGGCCACGAGACGTGAAGATCCAGAACCCCTACCGCCTCGGCCTCCTGGCCGGCCTCGGCGTGCTCACCGCCCTCGTCATCGGCGGCGCGCTCGTGTCGCTCGGCACCGTCCTCACCTACGTGGGCACCGCCGTCTTCCTGGCCCTCGGCATCGACCCGCTCGTCACGTTCCTGGAGCGCAAGGGCGTGCCCCGCCCGGTCGCCATCCTCGTGATCTTCCTGGTGCTGCTCGGCTCCCTCGCCGGCGTGCTGCTGGCGGTCATCCCCGTCGTCGTGAACCAGGCGAGCGCGCTCGTCACGCAGATCGTGCAGTACGCGCAGAGCGTGAGCGGCGACCAGTTCATCGAGAACCTGCAGTCGTTCGTGCCCCGCGAGGTCTTCGACGTCCAGAGCGGCGCCGACCAGCTCATCCAGTACCTGTCCAACGCGTCGAACGTCGCGACCATCACGGGCAACGTGCTCACCGTCGCCTTCACGATCGGCAACTTCCTCTTCGGCCTGGTGATCGTCGTGATCCTCACGATGTACTTCACGGCCTCGCTCAACTCCTTCAAGAGCGGCCTCTACAAGCTCGTGCCGGCCACGCGCCGCGCGCGCTTCGCCGACATCGCCGAGCAGATCACGCAGTCGGTCGGCCGCTACGTCATGGGCCAGGTGGGCCTCGCGCTCTGCAACGGCGTGCTGAGCTTCGTCTACCTCAGCATCGTCGGCGCGGCCCTGCCGGCGGTCTGGGCCTTCATCGCGTTCCTGTTCTCGCTGCTGCCCCTCGTGGGGACGATCACCGGCTCGGCGCTCATCGTGCTCGGCCAGATCGTGCTGCTGCCGGAGTCGATGAACACGTGGATCGCGGTGGCGATCTACTACCTCGTCTACATGCAGATCGAGGCGTACGTGCTCAGCCCGAACATCATGAACCGCGCGGTCAAGGTGCCCAGCGTCGTGGTCGTCATCGCGGCGCTCACGGGCGGCACCCTGCTCGGGGTGCTCGGCGCGCTCATCGCGGTGCCGGTCGCCGCGGCGGTGCTGCTCATCATCCGCCAGGTCGCGGTCCCGCTGCAGAACGAGCGCTGACCGCCCCGCCCGGCGTCAGCGCGGGGTCGGCCACTCGGTCGGCAGCGGCAGCACCGACGGGGCCACCGCGCGCACGATCTCGGTGAGCACGCGCGAGACCTGCGACTCCCCCACCCACAGGTGCTTGGCGCCGTCCACGGCGATGAGCTCGGCCTCCGGCACGGACGCGAAGCGCTCGCGCGCCTCGGCTGGCTGCAGGAAGTCATCGTGCTCGGGCACGAGGATCACGAGCCGTCGCGGATCCCCGTGCCACGCGGCGACGTCGTCGGCCGTGGCGCGGTGCAGCGGCGGCGACAGCAGGATCGCGCCCTCGACGGGATGGGCGAGGCTGTGCTTCAGCGCGATCTCCGTGCCGAAGGACCAGCCGACGATCCAGGGCGCGGGCAGGCCGCGATCCGCGACGAGGTCCATGGCGGCGGCGAGGTCGAGCCCCTCCGCCTCCCCGCCGTCGAACGCGCCCTCGCTCGTGCCGCGGGCGGATGTGGTGCCGCGCGTGTTGAAGCGCAGCACCGCGAGCCCGGCCATCGCGGGCAGACGGAGCGCGGCCTTGCGGAGCACGTGCGAGTCCATGAAGCCGCCGGCCGTGGGCAGCGGGTGCAGCGTCACGAGCGTCGCCACCGGATCCCGGTCGGCGGGCAGCGCGAGCTCCCCCACGAGGCGGAGGCCGTCGGCGGTCGTGAGCTCGACGTCCTCGCGACGCGCGGGCAGCTCGGTGGAGCTCGTGATGGGGCGGGGTGCGGTGTCCGTCATGAGACCTTCCAGCAGTGGGTGTGCCAGTGGCGGCGGGCGGCGAGGTCGCTCTGCTCGCCCATCATGCCGTCGGCGCGCCAGGCCACGACGTGCGCGTGGCCGGGCTCGATGTCGAGGGTGCAGCCGGGGCAGCGGTACACCTTGAGGGCGCGCGCCGCCGACACGGGTTGCACGTTCCAGACGCGGCCGCGCCGGGTCTCGGTGTGCTGCGAACCGCTGAGGAGGCGCGTCAGCACGTCCTCGTCGTCCTCCTGGCGCGCGCGTCTCCCCCGGGGTCGATTGCTGCGCGGCATGATCCGATCCTAGGCGGCGGCGTGCCCGCGTCCGGTCACCCGGCGTCGGCTTGACGACCGAGGCGCGCCTCCTCCTGGTCGAGCATGCGCTGCGCGCGGGCGAGCACGCGCGACGGGTGCTCCCCCGTGCCACGGGCCTCGAGCAAGGCCGCGCGCTCGGCGTCGAGGACGTGCCGCCGGAGCAGCAGGTACGCGGCGCGCGGGCTCAGGGGCGCGTCGTCGTCCGCCGCCATCGCGTCGGCGCGCTCGGTCACCCACTCGGCCTTCATCGCCGTGTCGCGCCGCACGCGCTCCACGACCTCGTCGTCCACCACCGTCCCCTCGGGCAGCTGCCGCACGCCCTCGTCGACGGCGCGGATCCCCGCGTCGGCCAGCCCGGAGACGAGCGCGGCGAGCTGCCGCTGGTCCTCGACCGCGTCGCTGCCGCGGATCCCGCTCAGCCGGATGACGGCGGGGAGCGTGCCGCCGTTCACCAGCAGCGAGACGATCGCGACCGTGAAGGCGATGAGCACGAGCTGGGCGCGGTACGGGGTGCCCGACGGCAGCGACTGCGCGGCCGCGAGCGTCACGACGCCGCGCATGCCCGCCCAGCCGAGGACCAGGCCGCCGCGCCACCCGAGGCCCTGCGAGCGGAGGGCCCGCAGGTCGGCGCGTCGTCGGCGCAGGATCCGCGCGGCGGCGCGCTCCCGCCGCGACGACCGGTCGTCGCCGCGCTCCCGGCGGAGCCGCTCGAGCCCGCGGCGAACCCGGCGCGTGCGCGCCGCGACGTGCTCCTCGTGGCGCCGCAGCCCCAGCAGCAGCGGCACCAGGAACCCGAAGCGGACGACGGTCAGGACGACGAGCGTGAGGATCCCGTAGGCCACCGCCCTGCCCACGCCGAGGTCGGCCTCGTGCACCTCGTCGATGATGTCCCGGAGCTCCAGCCCCATCACGAGGAAGACGCCGTTCTCCAGCAGGAAGAGGACGGTCCGCCAGTTCAGCCTCTCGTTGATGCGCGACTGCGCCGTCAGGGTCGACGCGCTCCGGTGGCCCGACCAGATGCCGGCCGCCACCACCGCGAGCACGCCGGACGCCCCCACCTCCTCCGCGGGGATGAAGGCCACGAACGGCACGGCGAAGGAGATCGCGGTGTCGAGCACCGGGTCGTCCAGCCGACGCCGGACCTCCGTGGTGATGACGCCGACGACGACCCCGATGGCGAGGGCGCCCACCGCGGAGAGCACGAATCCCCCGGCGGCCTGCCACAGGTCGACGGACGCGCCGACGGCGGCGATCGAGGTGCGCAGCAGCACGAGCGCGGTCGCGTCGTTGACGAGGCCCTCCCCCTCGAGGACGGTCACGAGGCGCGGCGGGAGGCCGAGCCGACGGGCGATGCTCGTGGCCGCGACGGCGTCAGGCGGGCTGACCACCGCGCCGAGGGCCAGCGCGCCGGCGAAGGACAGGTGCGGGAAGAGGGCGTAGAGGAGCAGGCCGATCCCGAACGCGGACACGAGCACCAGGACCACCGAGAGGCTGACGATCGTCCGAAGGTTGCGGCGGAGGTCGACGAGCGGCACGGTCACGGCGGCACCGTAGAGCAGCGGTGGGAGGACGCCCGCGAGGATCAGCTCGGGCGCCACCTCGACCGGCGGCACGCCCGGCAGGTAGGAGATGCCGACGCCGAGGAGCACCAGCACGAGGGGCGTCGCCACTCCGATCCGCCGCGCGAGGAGCGTGACGGCCACCAGGGTCGCGATCCCGGCGACGCCGAGAGCCGCGTAGTCCATGACCCGAGGCTAGCCGGGTGGAGCGGTCGCCCCGCACGGCTCCGAGGGGCAGCCGAGAGCAGCTCCGGGGATCAGTACCAGTTCTTGAGGACGCTGTGCGCCTTCGCGCCGCACGGCGACCCGTAGCGCGAGTCGATGTAGCCGAGGCCCCAGGTGATCTGCGTGGCGGGGTTCGTCTGCCAGTCGGGCCCAGCGGACGCCATCTTGCTGCCGGGGAGGGCCTGCGGGATGCCGTAGGCACCGCTGGGGTTGTACGCGTTCACCCGCCAGCCGGACTCCTTGGTCCAGAGGTAGTCGAGGCATGCGTACTGGTCGTCGCCCATGCCCTGCGAGGCGAGGATGCTCCGGGCGATGCCCTTGGCGCTGCCCGGATCCGGGATGGCGATGGCACCGCCGCCGCCGGAGCCGGACGGCTTCCCGCCGGAGCCCGACCCGGTCGACGGCGACGGGGTCACGACGGGAGGCGGGGGCGGCGGGGCCGCGACGGACTCGAAGCCGGGCTCGATCTCCACGGCGGTGTCGGCCGTGGTCACCGTGATGGACTGCGCGTCGGCGCGGGCCAGCTGGGCGACGGTGGCCTGGTACTCCTGGTACTGCGGGTTCGCGACCGCGCCGGACGTGGGATCCACGACGTTGACGAGCATGAACGCGGCAGCGGCGCCGAACGCGATCGTCGGGGCGGCCACCCGGGAGAACGCGGAGCGCCGTCGGGGGACGGCCCTCGGAGCGGTGGTGAGCGGCTGGCGAGGAGCGAGTGCGTTCGTGTGTCTACCCATGACTCCGGATGACTTTACCCAACCGTTACCCGGATGGCGACTCCCGCGCCGGATCGGGGGCGTCCTGCCAGGCGGACGGGGTGGGGAGGAGCGGCCGGACGGCTAGCGGACGGCGTTCATGACGTCGATGACGGCGTCCAGCAGCAGGTCGACCTGCGCCTCGCGGTAGCCGCCGCGGCGGGGGTGGAAGGCCGCCGTGCGGACGTCGTCGACGCTCATGGGCTTGGTGCCGCGGAAGTACTTCGCGATGCGGTCCGCGAAGCGGTCGACCTCGCGCCGGTCGTACCCGGTGGTGAGGAACCCGGCGCGGTCGAAGCGCTCCCCCGTCGGCCGGCTGACCCGGTCGAGGATCTCCTGCGCCGCGCGCATGGCCTCGGCGTTCCACGCTTCGGCGCCGACGCGGGCGACCGTGCGGTCGCGCTCGCGGACGGCGAAGGCATCCTCCAGGCGCTCGAGGACGCGGTCCACCGCGGCGGCCGAGTAGCCCCCGCGGCGCATGTCGAAGGACACCCGGCGGATGGTCTCGGAGGTCAGCGACCGATCGGCCTCGTCGTCGTAGCAGCGGCGCGCATCGCGCAGGAAGGCGTCGACCTGGTCCGGGTCGTAGCCGCGCTCGCGGCGCCCGGCGCTCGGGAAGGTGGTGGTCATCCGGGACATCCTACGAGGAAGCGCCCGTGACGATGAGGAACAGCGCATAGGCCACGGCGCCCGACGGCAGCGCGGAGTCGAGGCGGTCGAGGAACCCGCCGTGGCCCGGCAGCCAGGAGCTGATGTCCTTGACGCCGAGGTCGCGCTTGATGAGCGACTCGGCCAGGTCGCCCAGGGTCGCGGTGACCACGATGACGAGGCCGAGGATCACGCCGAACCACCACGCCTGCTGGATCATGAACAGCGAGAGCAGGATCCCGGCGAGCACCGCGGCGACGACCGCGCCGGCGAAGCCCTCCCACGTCTTCTTCGGGCTGATCGTCGGCGCCATGGGGTGCTTGCCGAAGTTGAGCCCGGCCACGTAGGCGCCCGTGTCGGAGCAGACCACGACGATGAGGAACGCGAGCGTCCACCACTCCCCGCCGTCGCCCGCGGTGAGCAGCACGGCGAACGACCCGAGGAGGCCCACGTAGGCGAGCAGGAAGACGCTCGAGCCGATGTCGCCGACGACCGCCCGTGCCGGAGTCCGCCGGGCAGGCACGGCCTGCTCCACCAGCCGCCAGAGCGCGACGAAGACCATGGCCCCGAGGAGCCCCAGCCACTGCCCGTCCGGCCGGCCGTAGTAGGTGATGGGCATGAGCGCGACGACGGCGATCACCGAGCCGACGCGCGGCACGCGACGGCCCGCCTGGCGCAGCGCCGTGGCGAGCTCGTACGCGGTGAACGCGATGAGCGCGACGGCGATCAGCACGAACAGCTGCTTCACCACGACGAGGCTGACGAGGACGACCCCGCCGAGGAGGAGCCCCACGGTCACGGCGAAGAGCAGGTTGCGGCCCGTGCGGGCGTTGATGCGGTCGTTCGTCGCTTCGAGCGACTTGCGCGTGGCGCGCACCTGCGCCGTCAGGTCGGCCCGCGTCGCCTGGACCTGCGCCTCGAACTCGGCGCGGGTCACGCGACCGCGGTGCCGCCGGATCCGCGGAGCGCCGTCGGGGCCCGAGGCGGGCGGCACGACGGGCGCCCGCTCGACGGGATCCTCCGGGCTGGCCACCTAGACCTCGAGGAGTTCGGTCTCTTTGCGCTTCAGCGCGTCGTCGACCTGGTCGGTGTGCGTCTTGGTGAGCGCCTCGAGCTCCTTCTCGCCACGCGCGACCTCGTCGTCGCCGAACTCGCCCTTGAGGGCGTCGAGCTCGTCCTTCGAGCGGCGGCGGATGTTGCGGACGCTGACGCGCCCCTCCTCGGCCTTGCCGCGGACGATCTTGACGAACTCCTTGCGGCGGTCCTCCGTGAGCTCGGGGAGGGTGAGGCGCACCATCTCGCCGTCGTTGCCGACCGTGGCGCTGAGGTTCGGGACGTTGACGAGGGCCTTCTCGATCTCCTTGAGGGCCGTCTTGTCGTAGGGCGTGACGATGAGCGTGCGCGCCTCGGGGTTGTTCATGCTCGCGAGCTGGCCGAGCGGCGTGGGGCTGCCGTAGTACTCGACCATGACCTTCTGGAAGAGGGCGGGGTTAGCGCGGCCCGTGCGCACGCTCCCGAAGTCCTCCTTCACGGCCTCGACGGCCTTGCCCATCCGGTCTCGGGCATCTGCGAGGACTTCGGCGACGGTCACGGGATCTCCTTCGGTAGCGCGGGCGCGGTGGGCGCCCGGTCGATCTTAACGCGGATGGGAGGCGCTCCGGCCGCGACGCGGCCCGTCGGACCACAGGAGGAGCGCCGCTTGTCAGTTGGAGACGATGGTGCCGATGCGCTCGCCCCGGATGGCGCGGGTGACGTTGCCGCCCGGCTCCATGCCGAAGACGACCATCTTCATGTCGTTGTCCATGCAGAGGCTGAAGGCGGTCGAGTCGACGACCTTGAGGCCGCGCTGCAGGGCGTCCTGGTAGGTGACGGTGTCGAGGAGCGTCGCGGACGCGTCCGTGCGGGGATCGCCCGTGTAGACGCCGTCGACGCCGTTCTTGGCCACGAGCACCTCGGTGGCCGAGATCTCGAGGGCGCGCTGCGCCGCGACCGTGTCGGTCGAGAAGTAGGGCAGGCCGGCGCCGGCGCCGAAGATGACGATGCGGCCCTTCTCGAGGTGGCGCACGGCGCGGCGCGGGATGTACGGCTCCGCGACCTGGGTCATGGAGATGGCCGACTGGACGCGCGTGGCGGCGCCGGCCTGCTCGAGGAAGTCCTGCAGGGCGAGGGCGTTCATCACCGTCCCGAGCATGCCCATGTAGTCCGCGCGGCCGCGGTCCATGCCGCGCTGCGACAGCTGGGCGCCGCGGAAGAAGTTGCCGCCGCCGACCACGATCGCGACCTCGACGGTCTTCGCGGCCTCGGCGATCTCGCGGGCAAGGGCGCTGACGACGTCCGGGTCGACGCCCATCTGGCCGCCGCCGAACGACTCCCCGGAGAGCTTGAGGAGGACGCGGCGGGTGGTGGTCTGATCGGTCATAGGTGCTGTTCCCGTCCTCGCGTTCCGGGCGCCGGATCCGGCCCCGGTCCAATGTACTGTGACGCCCGCCGCCGGCGGCCGCGCCTCGCGACGCGGCCCGGGTCCGGACATGGAGAAGGGAGCCCGGGTCGCATGCGACCCGGGCTCCCCGTGGTGGTGCTAGGCGCCGACCTTGAAGCGCGCGAATCCCGTAACCGTGAGGCCCGCGGCCTCGACGACCTTCTTCACGGACTGCTTGTTGTCCTTCGCGTAGTCCTGCTCGAGGAGCGCGACCTGCTTGAAGTAGCCGGTGAGGCGACCCTCGATGATCTTCGGCAGGGCGGCCTCGGGCTTGCCCTCGTTGCGCGAGATCTCGGTGACGATCGCGCGCTCGGCCTCGACCTTGTCCGCCGGGACGTCTGCGCGGGCGAGGTACTCCGGGTTGGCGAACGCGATGTGCTGGGCGATGCTGCGCGCGGTCTCCGCGTCCGAGCCCGAGTAGTCGACGACGACGCCGACCTGGGGCGGGAGGTCCTTCGACGTGCGGTGGAGGTAGATCTCCTGGTGCTCGCCGGTGAGGCGGGCGACGCGGCGCAGCGCGATCTTCTCGCCGAGGATCGCGGCCTGGTCGCTGATGAGCTGGTCGACGGTCTGCTCGCCGGCGGGGGCCTGGAGGGCCTCCTCGACGGTGGACGCGCCGGCCGCGACGACGGCGGCGAGGACGGACTCGGACAGCGCGATGAACTTGTCGTTCTTGGCGACGAAGTCGGTCTCGCAGGCGAGCTCGATGAGGGTCGCGGCGCCGTCCTTCTCGCTGGCGGCGACGAGGCCCTCCGCGGTGGAGCGGTCGCCGCGCTTGGCGTTGCCCTTCTGGCCCTTGAGGCGCAGGATCTCGATGGCCTTCTCGATGTCGCCGTCGGCCTCGACCAGCGCGTTCTTGCTGTCCATCATGCCGGCGCCGAGGCGGTCGCGCAGCTCCTTGACGTCAGCGGCAGTGAAGTTCGCCATGCTCATGGACTCCTTCTGTAGGTGGTGATCCGGGGGTCTCCCGGAGGTGAGTGCCCGACGGGCGGGCGCGGAACCCGCGCCCGCCCGTCGGGATGGTGCGTGTGGTCGGACTACTCGGAGACAGGCGCCTTCTCGGCGTCGGTCGCCTCGGCCTCGATCTTCGCCTCGGTGGCGTCGTCGGACTCGGGGGCGTGCACGGGCGCGGCGACCTCGTCCTCGGACTTCGCCTCGTTCTTGGCGGAGACCTCGGCGTCGACGTCGTTCTCCTCGACGGGCAGCTCGGCCTTGGCGGCATCGCCCTGCTCGAGCAGCTCGCGCTCCCAGTCGGCCAGCGGCTCGGCCGGTGCGGAGCCCTCGGCGTCGGGCTTCTGGTGGCGCTGGATGAGGCCCTCGGCCGCGGCGTCGGCGATGATTCGCGTCAGCAGCGCGACGGAGCGGATCGCGTCGTCGTTGCCCGGGATCGGGTACTGGACCTCGTCCGGGTCGCAGTTGGTGTCGAGGATGCCGATGACGGGGATGCCGAGCTTGCGCGCCTCGTCGATCGCGAGGTGCTCCTTCTTGGTGTCCACGACCCACATCGCCGACGGCGTCTTGGTCAGGTTGCGGATGCCGCCGAGGCTCTTCTCCAGCTTGTCGCGCTCGCGACGCTGGATGAGGAGCTCCTTCTTGGTGAAGCCGCGCGTCGTGTCGTCGAAGTCGACGAGGTCGAGCTCCTTGAGGCGGTTCAGGCGCTTGTGCACGGTCTGGAAGTTGGTCAGCAGACCGCCCAGCCAGCGCTGGTTCACGTAGGGCTGGCCGACGCGCTGCGCCTGCTCGGCGATGGACTCCTGCGCCTGCTTCTTCGTGCCGACGAAGAGGATGGTGCCGCCGTGGGCGACCGTCTCCTTGACGAAGTCGTACGCCTTGTCGATGAGGGCCAGCGACTGCTGCAGGTCGATGATGTAGATGCCGGAGCGCTCGGTGAAGATGAAGCGCTTCATCTTCGGGTTCCAGCGCGTCTTCGGGTGACCGAAGTGGACGCCGCAGTCGAGCAGCTGGCGGATGGTGACGACGGCCATGGCCGTACTCCTGTTCCGGCGCGCGCTGTCGCGGCGCGCCTCGTCGGTTCGCTCGGCGGTCGGGACGACCGCTGATCCTGGTGCCCGGCGCGCATCCGCTCCTGAAGGCGACAGGGAACATCGCCAGGAGGAGACCGAGTGGATGCGGCGGCCTGATGGGCACGCGTAGTCACCCGACCTGGATCGGGTGCTGGTCGATGCTATCACCCGCCGGACGACCGGCGGGGCGGCGGATCAGGCGCGCGCGGCCTTCGTGCGCTTCTTGGGCTTGTCGACGAAGAGCGTCTCGGCCTCCTCGAGCGACATGCCGTTGGTCTCCGGGATCTTCGTGAGCACGAAGACGAAGGACAGCGCGGCGAACGCGGCGTACATGCCGTAGGTGAAGGGCAGCGAGAAGGCGGAGAGCGCGGGGAACGACACCGTGATGGCGAAGTTCGCGATCCACTGGGCCATCGCCGCGACACCGAGGGCCTTGGCGCGGATCCGGTTCGGGAAGATCTCGCCGAGGAGCACCCAGACGAGCGGGCCCCACGATGCCCCGAAGCCGATGACGAAGACGTTGGCCGCGATGATCGCGATCACGCCGAAGGGCTGCGGCAGAGCGACCTCGCCGTCGACGGTCGAGGACTGGCTGAAGCAGATCGCCATCACGGCCAGGGACACGGCCATGGCGAGCGAGCCCGACAGGAGGATGGGGCGCCGGCCGATGCGGTCGACGAGCGCGATGGCGATGAACGTCACGGCCACGTTGGTGACGGCCGTGATGACCGAGGTGGTGAGCGACTGCGACTCGTCGAAGCCGACGGCCTGCCAGAGCGTCGTCGAGTAGTAGAAGATCACGTTGATCCCGACGAACTGCTGGAACACGGACAGGATGATGCCGATCCACACGATGCCCTGCAGCCCGAACTTGCGGCCGCGCAGGGTGCCGGTGCGCTTGGCCACGCGGTCCTCCTCGATCTGGCGCTCGAGGTCGCGGCTCGCGCGGTCGATGTCCTCCTGCTTCCAGACGCTCGCGAGGATCTCCTGCGCCTCGTCCTTGCGGCCCTTCTCGACTAGGAAGCGCGGGGACTCGGGCAGGCGGTAGGCGAGGAAGCCGTAGATGACGGCCGGGATCGCGCAGACGAGGAGCATCCAGCGCCACGCCTCGAAGCCGAACCAGAAGTCCTCCGACGCTCCGCCCGCCGCTCCCGCGAAGACCGCGTCGGAGAGCAGGGCGGTGAAGATGCCGAGCGTGATCGCGAGCTGCTGCAGCGACGCGAGGCGGCCGCGGAGGAGCTTCGGCGAGATCTCCGCGATGTAGGCGGGAGCCACGACCGAGGCGATGCCGATGCCGAGGCCGCCGACCACGCGCCAGATGGTGAGGTCCCAGACGCTGAACGCGAAGCCGGAGCCGAAGGCGCTGACGAAGAAGAGGATCGCGCCGATGATCATCGTCCAGCGGCGCCCGATGCGGTCGGCGATGCGGCCCGCCAGGTAGGCGCCGAGCGCGCAGCCGAGGAGCGCGCTGGCCACCGCGAAGCCGATGAGCGTCTCGCTGAGCTCGAACCGGCCCTGGATCGCGGAGACCGCGCCGTTGATGACCGAGGAGTCGAACCCGAAGAGGAAGCCCCCCACCGCGGCCGAGACGGCCAGGCCGATCGCGCGTCGCTGGAGCTTCTTGTCATCCCGGGGGGTCGTCGTCTCGTTCACAACGGACCACTCTGCCACTTCTCCGACGGGGCGGGCACCGGGCGGGCAACCGGCGGCGCGCAGGGCATGATGCCCGCGACCGGAGGACGGCACTCGTCCGCCGGGGAGGGAGCGGCGCATGCACGGGGTGGCTGCACGGAGGAGGGCGTGCGCGGCGGCGCTCGTCGTCGGGTTGCTCGTCGGCGCGACGACGCCGGACCTCGCGGGACGGGCATCGGCGGATGCGTCGCAGGCCTCACCGGCTGTCCCCGCGACGCCGCGGTGGGAGTGGCCGGTCGATCCGCCGCACACGATCACGCGTCCGTTCCAGGCGCCGACCACGGCGTACGGACCCGGTCATCGGGGGATCGACATCGCGGTCGCACCCGGCGCCGAGGTCCATGCTCCCGCGGACGGGATCGTCTCATTCGCCGGGGTGGTCGTCGACCGCCCGGTCGTGAGCATCCGGCACGCGGACGGGCTCGTGTCGTCCGTCGAGCCCGTCGTGCCGCTGGTCGCCGCGGGTGACCCCGTCGTCGCCGGGCAGGTGATCGGCACGCTCGCCGCGTCGCCCCGCCACGAGCCCGACGGCGGGCTGCACCTCGGGGCGCGCCTGCACGGCGACTACGTGGATCCGGCCCTGCTGCTCGCCGCCCTGCGGCACGCGGTGCTGCTGCCCTTGGATCCCTGACGCCCGTCGCGGTCCCGGCGCTTCCGCTGGCAGCCGGGGTCCGGTGCCCCGCGCCGATGCCCATGCGGGTCAGGCGCGCGGGTGGGCCCCCTCGTAGCTGCGCCGCAACCGGTCGATCGAGACGTGCGTGTAGATCTGCGTCGTGCCGAGGCTCGCGTGGCCGAGCATCTCCTGCACGGTGCGGAGGTCCGCTCCCCCGTCGAGCAGATGCGTCGCCGCCGTGTGCCGGAGGGCGTGCGGTCCCTGCGGGCCGGATCCGGGGATGTCCGCGAGCACGGAGGCCACGAGACCGTAGACGGCGCGCGATCCCAGCCGACCTCCGCGCGCCCCGAGGAACAGCGCCGTCCCGGTCCGCGACGAGACGAGCCCCGGACGACCGCGCGCGACGTAGGCAGCGAGCGCCTCGGCCGCGGGGACCCCGAACGGCACGACGCGCTCGCGATCGCCCTTGCCGATCACGCGCACGGTGAGACGGGACGCGTCGACGTCGCCGAGGTCGAGGCCCGTGAGCTCCGACACCCTGAGGGCGGAGGCGTACAGCAGCTCGATGACGGCGAGGTCGCGGAGCGCGGCCGGGTCGTCCTCCGCCGCGCCCGCGGCGAGCCCGCCGAGGATGGCGGACATCTGCTCGCGCGCCAGCACACGCGGGAGATGCGATCCCGCCCGCGGAGCCTTCAAGCGCACGGCCGGGTCGGCGACGACGCGGCCCGCGCGGAGGAGCCACGCGCCGAAGCCCCGCACCGCGGCCGACCGTCGCGCCAGCGTCGCGGGAGCCAGCCGAGCCTGGGACCCCCGCCACAGCCAGTCGCGCAACACCTCCAGATCGAGGCCCGCGGACGTCCGGACGCCCTGGCGGGCAGCATGCGCAGCGAGGTCGCGCAGGTCGGCGGAGTACGCCCGCACGGTGTGCGCCGCGCTCCCCCGCTCCCGTTCCATGGCGGTCGCGAACGCGGCGATGTCGTCCGAGAGCGGACCAGCGCCGCTCGCACCGCGCGAGGGCTGCGGCCGACCCGCCCCGCGCTCGGCGCGTCCGCCGTCGACCCGCATCGTGTCCATTCCCGAAGGCTACGTGGATCCGCACCCCGCGAGCCGAGCCCTCGCCGTGCACACGACGCGGTGGGTCCGCGGACCGGGCCCCGTCAGCGAGAAGCGGGTCGCCGCACCCAGCCACCGTCCGGTCGGGCCACCGCTCCCTCGAGCTCGAGCATGCCCAGCACGGATGAGGTCTCCGCCACGCCGAGACCCGCGCGTGCCGCGACGTCCGCGGTCTCGCGTCCGCGCCGGACGGCGAGCGCGTCGAGCACGCGCACGACGCGCGGATCACCCCGGACCTCCGCGGTGCGCGCGCCCGGACGGGCGGGGTCGGCTGCGCCGGGCGGGGTCCGGAGGAGCGCGTGCGCGGGCCCCGTCTCCTGGATCGGCGTGCCCGGTCCGCTCCAGCCCGGCAGGAGGTCCATGACGTCGTCGGCGGACGTGATGCAGACGGCCTGGGACTCGCGGAGCAGGCGATGGCACCCCGACGACGACACGCTGGTCACCGGACCCGGGACGGCGCCCAGCGGCCGCTCCAGCGCGACCGCGTGGTTGGCCGTGTTCAACGACCCGCTGCGCGCACCCGCCTCGACGACCACGGTGGCCGCGCTGACCGCCGCGATGAGGCGGTTGCGCAGGCGGACCTATCGTTATATGCATGGCCGATCCTGCCCCCACCCGCGTCGCGATCTACGCTCGCCAGTCTGAAGACGTATCAGAAGGCATCGAGCGCCAGCTCTCACGCTGCCGCGCCCTCATCGACGCTCGCGGATACGCGCTCGTGCGCGAGTACCTCGACAACGACACGAGCGCCGCCAAGCGCCGCGGCCCGAGCACGGCGTGGGCGAAGATGCTCGACGAACTCGCCGCGGGGGCGGCCGACGTGGTCGTCGCCGTCGACCTCGATCGCCTCCTCCGAGACACCCGCGACCTGATCGCGATCATGGACACTGGCGCGCGCGTGCTCACCGTCGACGGCGAGATCGACCTCACGACGGCCGACGGCGAGTTCCGCGCGACGATGCTCGCCGGCATCGCGCGGTTCGAGATCCGCCGCAAGTCCGAACGCCAGCTCCGCGCCAACCTCGACCGCGCTTCCCGCGGACGCCCGACGCCTGGCCGACGTCGGTTCGGGTACGACTCCGACGGCATCACCCCCCGCGAGCACGAGGCCGTCCACGTCCGGCGCATGTTCCAGCACGTCGCGGACGGCGGATCCATCCGCTCGCTCGTCCGCTCGCTCGTCGACGACGGCGTCGACCCGGCTCCCGGGCGCGCGTGGACGCCGACCCGCGTCCGATACATCCTCACGAACCCGCACTACTCCGGGAGCGTCACGCACCTCGGCCGCGTCATGCCGTCGGACTCGATCGTCCCGCTCGTCGACGCCGATCTCGCCGCAGAGGTCCGCGCGATCCTCGCGGATGCCGCGCGACGGACGACCCCCGGCCCCTCCCGCCGCTACCTCCTGTCCGGACTTGCGACGTGCGGCGTGTGCGGCGCCGGGATGCACTTCATGCGGACCTATCGGTGCAGCGCATCGACAGCTCACCCCTCCATCACTCGCGACCGGCTGGAGGGCCGGATCCGCGAGGAGATCGCCCGTGCCCTCATCGGCGGCGGATCCACGCTCTTCCCCGTGCGGACGGAGACGGGCGCCGTCGGGCGGCTCATGGCCGAGCACGCGCGCAACGCGGACGCCGTGACCGCCCTCCTCGCGGACCGCGACGAGGGCCTCGTCCCGGCGCAGTCCGCGCGCGAGCGCCTGATCGCCCTTCGCGGCGAGCGCGAGGAGATCGAGCGGCAGCTCGACGAGGCGCGCGTGTCGAAGTCCGCGGCGAGCGCCCTCGTCGACGTTGCCCAGACGCTCCTCTCATCGCTTCCTCCGGAGGGCACGCCCTACGACGACGTCGCGGCGGCAATCCTGGCGCGCTTCGACGAGCTCGATCTCGACCGCCAGCGCGAGATCGTCGCGGCGCTCCTGTACGTCCAGGTCGACCCGGGGCGTGACACGCGCCGCCGGGTCCACGTCGAGCACCTCCTCGCCCCGGCGCTGAACCCCCGGGAGCAAGTCGACGCCGACGAATGACGCCGCGATGACGCCGGCGGCGCCCCGTGAGGGGCCGCGCGAAGGCGTTCGTGTGTCGAAGTGTCGGAAGTACCTACATCTTGCATCTCTTCTTCGAGGTCTCTCTCTTGAGTGTGGAAGGGAAGATGTAGCTAGTTCCGACACTTCGACATGCCCCGGCCATGCGCGCACCGCGCGCACCGCTCCCGGTTCGCCGCCGGTCGACGCGGGATCCCGGCGCGTTCTCGCCCCTTCGCCGCGGATCAATGCGTCGAGCCACCTTCGACGCGCGCATCCGGCCGTTTGGCGTGCGACCTGCCGCCGGTGTCGTACACCCGTGGCGCACTACTTCTACATAGGGACGATGCCGGTCGCAGCCTGACAGCGCGCCGCCGCCCCTCTGAGGCTGGGATACGGCTGCTGTGGTGGACACGCCGCGCGCGATTGGCTCCACCCGATCGCGCGCGGTTCCCGCCCCCGCCCCCGCCCCCTCGCACTTCTTCTTCGCGCTCGCCTCCGGCGGGCGCTTTCATTTTTGGCCTCGCACTGTCACGTCACACCCCATGGAGGAGCCATGCTCATCACATTCACCTGTCGCTCGTGCGGCCGGCTCTTCGAGGCGGCATCGCCGCATGCTCGGACGTGTAGCCAGGCGTGCCGTCAGGCGGTCTACCGCACTCGTCAGCGCGAGACGATCCGCGACGTCCGCGACGTCCTCGACGACCTTCTCGAACTCCAGCGCCGGACCGCCACATGAGCGCCGAGTCCGCCCTCGTCGGCGCGCCCTGGACCGCCGACGACTTCGACCCCGAGCGCGCCTGGGCGCTCGTGACCGCCCTCCGCGGCGAGCGCGACGCAGAGCGCGCAGCGCGCGAGGCGGCCGAGTCCGGCGATGCTCTGATCGCCGCTCGCGCCGAGCTCGCCTCCGTCCGCCGACAGCTGCACGTCGAGCGCGCCGGCCAACGGCACGGCATCGACCCGGACGACGTCGACTTCTTCACGCGCGGCGTCGAGACCGAGGACGAGATCCTCGCCGTCGCCGCTCGCCTCGGTCGCGCCGCCGGCGCCCCTCCCCAACCCGTCTCCCCGCCGCGCTTCCTCGCGGCGCCCCGCTGACCCACCCGCCGACCGAAAGGCCTCGCATGACCTCCCCCGACTTCCGCCACTCCGACGAGTACGCACCCCGCATCACCCCGGGGTGGGTACTCGACCGCATCCCCGGAGGCACCGACGCTTCCGCCGCGTTCGAGCGCGCTGACGCCGACTACCGCGTCGCACAGCACGCCGCCGACCTCGCTGCCCTGCCCGTCGGCGAGGAACAGCGCAAGCTGGATCACCGGTCCGCCGGCGCCTCGGCGGTAGCGCTCGACGCAGCCATGGCAGAGCGAGACGAGCGAGCGGCCGAGCTCGTGGCAGCCAAGCGCGCCCGCACCGCCGCTCGCCGTGTGGTCGCGGACCTCATCGACGGCAAGACCCGCGCGACAGACGCCCTCATCGAGCGGACCGCCGGCGAGCTCGTCCTCGCGGCGCGCGAGGACGCTGCCCGCGCCCTCGCCGAGCTGAAGAGCGCGTTCAAGCAAATCGACGAGTACGTCTCCTACGCCGCCGGGCTCGTCACGAACCTCGACAGCCCCGAGATCGAGCTCCTCGTGGGCTGCCGCGAGGCCGGTCTCGACGAGGCCGCGACCCTTGCCGAGTTCCGCGATCGAGGGCTGACGCCCCCGGGATCCGGCGCTCGCGAGGATTGGCTCACCGCGCCGATCTCCCGGCGTCGGGTCCTGCACCTGACCGCGGCTCGCGAGCCCCTCTCCGCCGTCGAAGCCGCCCTCGCCGCGGTGCCGACCGCCCCCGCCGTCGTCTCCAGCACCGAGGTCCCCGCGTGAACCGCGCCGACCTCGAAGCGATCGTCCGCGACGTCGTCGCCACGTCCCCTGACGGCGAGCTGAGCGAGCAGCACCCTGGGTTCCAGAGGCTCGTCGCCCGCTGGGCCGCCGAGGACTCCGCGCGCACGGGCGAGACCATCTCGCCGGAGGCCTATTTTGCGCGCGGACGAGCCGCGCGCCGCGAGGCGATCACCTCGGACGAGAAGACCGACGAGGTCGTCGCGGCGGTGCGGCGTGGCTGACGCCCCCGAACCCACGTTCGGCACCGTCGGCACCGGCGCGCAGAAGGTCCATTACGTCGCGGCTGTCCTCGCCGACGGCACGCAGCGCGAGGACGTCGGCGACCTCCTCCCCTGGGTCGACGCCGCGGACATTCCCGCTCCGCCGGCCAAGCAGCCACCCCGGCGCTCGCACGGCTTCTGAGCGCCACGCTCGCGGTCTGGAGGGCTTCCTCGCCCTCTGGGCCGTGGAGGCGCTCTACGGGCCGCATCAATCGGCCTCGCAAGCCCTGAGCACGGCGAGGGCCGCTGGCGCTCTCCCGTTACTCACTGGGCCGGCTCTCCACGCGAGCCGGCCCTCCCCTACGTGCGCCCGGGCAATACCCGCGGCGCTGCCGCTGGACGCGGCTCACCATGAGCGACACCTCCCCCGCCCCCACCTCTGACCTCCGCGCACGCGCGGCCGTTGCCGCCGAGGCCCGCCTCCGCGGACACCTGGCGCGGTTCCTCGACGGCCCCGATGTGGCGATCGTCCCCACCGCCCTTCGCGGCGAGACGAGCCACGGCGCGTACGTGCGCATGTCGCCCGCGCAGCGCGCCGCCGTGATCCTCCCCGTGCTCCCGACGAAGGCGCCTGCGACGAATGTCCCGCGCGCAAAGGTGACGGCGCCCGCCGTGCCGCCCTCCACCGGTCGCTACTTCGTCTCGTGCGCCACGGGGTGCGGGCGGATGCTGCCGACGCGCGGCCCCCGCCCCGTCATTCGCCGGTGCCCCGCCGTGTGCGTGCCGGTCAAGGGCAAGCGCTCGTGACGCTCGCCGCGACAGCGGTCGCCCTCGTGGCAGCCCGCTACGACGACGAGGAGGGCGCGCTCACGGCCGGCGCCCTCCGCCGCCTGGCCCAGCGCCAGGCCTCAGCCGGCAAGCGGTGCGGCTCGTGCGGCGAGCTCCTGCCTACCTCGGCGTTCGGCGCTGAAGCCCGACGCCCGGACGGGCTAAAGGCCTCGTGTCGCCCGTGCCTCGCCGCAGCGGCCAGTGACGCCCGTGCGCGTCGGGCAGGGGGTACCTCGTGAGCGACACCGGCACCCCCTCCCGCCTCGACGCCACCCCTCACGTCCGCGCCGTGGCCGAAGCCGGCCTCCGGCTGGAGCTCGTGCTCCGCGATGCACGCGCTATCCAGTGGTACCCCGCGCCCGTGCCGCGCCCGGACACTGACGGTCGGCGCCCGTCTGGGATCAGCGATCCCGTTCCGGCTATCGCCGGTGACTGGCGCCGCATCGCCGTCCGTGAATCCGTCGTCGAGAGCGAGCGCATGCTCGACCGCGCGGTCGACGCACTCGCAGTCGCTCGCCGGCGACTGGAGCGCGCGATCGCCGAAGCCCGAGCCGAGTAGTCGCGAGCCTCGCTCCGCGCGATCAACCGCGCGCGGGGCGGGGCTCGTGCGTGGCGACCCGTCGCCGGCCCCCTGGGGGTAGGGCCCTCCCCCCGCCCCCTCACCCGAGATCGACTTGGCATAGCGCCTCTCAGTGCGCGCGGGTCTCAGGGTTTGAACTAATCGCCCCCTCCTGGCCCCCTCCACGCCTTCACCGACCCCTCAACAATCCGCACACGGATTGTCAGACCCCTCTAGGACCTCATGCCCGAACTCCCCGCCGCCCTGACATATGGATATGTCGTCGGCCGCTACCTTCTCGCCATCGGTGACACGACCCGCGACGATGACCGTCTTCCCGACCCCATCGCCGCCTCCGGCACCGTCCGATTCCGCCCCACCGTCGCCGCCATCCGCAGCGCCGGTGGGCTCTCCCCCGTCGTCGTTCCGCAGCTCGTGACCGCCACCCTCGACGACGAGGGCTGGCTCACCGACACCGCCGGCTCGCGCGGCGTGTGGCTCGTTGCGGGGTCCTACGACGTCTCCTTCCAGTTCGGCGCCGTGGCGCTCGCCCCCTTCCGAATCTTCGTCACCCCCGACCACACCGAGCGCGCACCGCTCGACCTCGGCGCCGAGACGCCCTTCGTGCCAGCGCCCGGTGAGGTGTTCGTCGTGAACGAAGCCGTGCGCGCCGAGACCCTCGCGGCCCGCGACGAGACGCTAGAAATTCTCGAGTCGATCCGCGACGCCGGCGGCATCACCGGTGCCGAGCTGGAGCGCTCCGTCACCGACCTCGTGAACGAGCTGACCGCGGACCTCTACCCGGATGCCGGCTACGACGTCGTCGTGATCCTCGGTCAGTCGAACGCCCAGGGCGCCGCTGTGGACTTCACCCGCGCGCTGGAGCCGGACGTAGACCCGCGACGGGTCTACCAGTACGGCGCCACGGCGAAGGACAACCCGCGCCCCGGCGCGGGCCAGATCATGCCCGCCAGCGACCCGCTCATCCACCGATGGACCCAGACGAACACGGATGGCTCCGCCAAGCTCACGAAGGGCCCAGGCCTCCCGTTCGCCCGAAAGTACGCACCGACGCTCGACCGTGGCCGGCGTCTTCTTCTCGTGCCCGCCGCCTACTCAGGAACCGGGTTCAATAAGACGAACCATGGCTCTGAAATGTCGACCCACTGGCGACCCAACGACCTGACCGGCGTCAACCTCTATGAGTCCGCAATCGCACAGACGAAGGCGGCACTTCTCGCTGCCGGCCCGGGCGCGCGCCTCGTCGCGGCCATCTGGGTCCAGGGCGAGACCGACGAAGTGACCGCACCCGCCGCATACCGTGACTATTTGCTCGCGCTCATCGACGGCCTGCGAACGCGGCTGTCTGCGCCGCAGCTCCCATTCCTCATCGGCGGCATGGTCCCCGAGGGAGTTGCCGCCGTTCCGGGCCGGGCGCTCATCGATGGCGTGCACCGGGAGATCCCTTCGCTCCGGCCCTACACGTCGTTCTCGGCGGGTCCGTCTGGCAAGTTCATCGACTCCGGGCTTCACTACAGCGCGGCGGGTCAAGAGGACCTCGGCGCAGCCCTGTTCGCCGGTCTGTCCGCCGCCCGCGCGAACGTGCCGAACCCGCCGGCCCAGGTGACGACTCTCACCGCCGGCGCACCCGGGTCTGCCGCTGTGCCGCTCTCCTGGAGCGCCGCGGCGCGCGCGACGAGTTACTTCGTCGAGCGCAAGGCTACGAGCGCCTCGACCTGGATGCCCGTCGCTGAGACGACGTCGACGTCGATCACTGTCGTCGGCCTCACGCCCCAGACGGCCTACGACTTCCGCGTGAAGTCGTCGAACACGGGAGGAACCGCCGCCCCGTCCTCGACGGTCTCGGCGACCACACTCGCTTCCGGGTTCGTGCTCTCCGACCTCGCCACCCCTGCGACACGTGCGTACGGAACCCGCCGCATGCACGCGGCGTACTCCGGACCGGCCCTTCGCGTCGTCCGCCTGTCGGACAGCACGAGGATGGACGTGCCCTTCGACGAGCGCGGCGACCTCGACACGGCAACGATGTTGGCTTGGGCCGGTTCGGCGACGGTGAGCGTGGAGACGTTCTACGACCTCACGGGGAACGGCCTGCACCTGACCCAGTCGACCCCGACCAACATGGCGCGCCTCGCCCTGAACGGCACCCTGGACACCATCGGCGGCAAGCCTGCCCCGGTCGGCAACGCGAACACGTTCTACTCCGGCACGTTCACCGGCCCGTCGCTGTATGCGCGCGGGTCGTCGACTGTGTGCGCGGTCTCCTATGGCGCGGCGACGGCGAATGGTCGGCTCGTCTCCGAGACCAGCTCGTCGGCAGTGGCGCAGCAGTACGTCCCGATCATGGCGAACGCAACTAATTCGGCGCTCGTGTCGCAACGCATCACGGACGACACGGCCGCGAGCGTCGCGCCCGACACCGCCACGGCGGCAGCCTTCGCGACGTCGACGCTCGTGCAGATCACGTCGACCGACACCGGATCGGCCTTCGTGAAGCGCGTGAATGGTGCCGATGCTGGGACGGTCACCTACACGCGATCCGGCGCCCTGACGCTCAACACGTTCACCTGGGGCGGCCTGTTCCGAAACGGCACCTTCGGCGCCCCGATCGCAACGCGCCCAATTGAGCTCGTCGCCTTCCCGTCCGCGCTGTCTTCCGCTGACCGCGCCGTCGTCGAGGCCTCCCAGAAGGCGTACTTCGGCACGCCGTAATTCCCTCACCGACACCTCCGTCCAAGGCCCTCTCCGCATGTGCGGAGGGGGCCTTCGTCGGCGCTGTCCTACCCCTCGTGACGACCCTCGCGGGCCTCCTGATCCCCGTTATCCAGGCGCTCCTCCCGATCGTGACGACCGTGTTCGGCGTGATCGCCAACGTCATCACCTCCGCGATGCAGATTGTCCAGGGCATTATCCAAGTCGTTACCGGCATCATCTCCGGCGACTGGGGCATGGTCTGGACGGGCATCCTGAACGTCCTCGGCGGGGTGTGGAACACGATCGTCTCGCTCGTGACCGGCGCGCTCGGGATCCTCGGATCGGTCATCTCCTCCGTCCTCTCCGCAATCGGCGGAATCTTCTCCTCCGTGTGGAACGGCCTCATCGGTATTGTCTCCGGGGCGTGGAACGGCATCACCTCAGCCGTCTCGACGGGCGTCGGCAACGCCGTCCGGTTCGTCGGTGAGCTGCCCGGGAAGACGATTGCCGGCCTCGGCAATCTCGGCGCGCTTCTCATCTCCGCCGGCGGCGACATGATACGCGGATTCATCGAGGGCGTAAAGGGCGTCGCCGGTAGGATCGCCGAGGCTGTCCTCGCGCCGATCCGAAACAGCGTCGAGGGAGTGAAAAACTTCCTCGGCATCGCCTCCCCTTCCAAGCTGATGAAGAAGTTTGGAGGCTGGACCGGCGAGGGCTACGCGATCGGCCTCGCGAACACCGCGGGCCTGATCCAGAAGGCCTCGGGCGTGCTCGCGCCCACGCTGCCGCCCGTGCCGTCGCCCGCGGGCCTCGTGCCCGAGGGCGGCGTCTCGGGCCAGCTCGCCGCGCTCCAGTCGCGCGACGGCAGCGGCCAGCCCTCGATCGTCCAGCACGTCCACCCGACTCCCGGCATGTCCGAGGAGACCGTCGCCGAGCTCGCGCTCCGCAAGCTCGGCCGAAAGGGAGGTCGCCTCTAACGGCCGCCCGGTCACGCCGTGCCAGACTCGCGGCATGACCATCCTCCTCGGCGTCCTGATCGTCGCCGGCGGTCTCCTCGCGGTCGCGGGCGCGGTCGACGCGTACTCCGGTCGGATGCGGACGTCGAAGGGCCTCCCCGGCTTCTACGACGCCCCGAAGGACAGTCCGCGCGGGCTCATCCTCGCGATCGCCGGGGCGCTCCTCGGTGTCGTGAGCGGCCTCATCGCCCTTCTGGCGCCGTAGCGGCGCTCAGTCGACCTCCGGGCGCCCACGCTGCCAGTCGTCGCTCAGGAGTCGCGCCCGCGGCGGCTCCGGCAGGTCGTGGCGGTTGGCCGCCCACCAGCCGGCGGCTTCCTCGGCGGAGCCGAAGGGGCCGTAGACGCCGTGGTCGCAAATGGTCATCGTCTCGCGTCGCGACCGGAGTGCCTGCGACTCGTCGCGGATCGCGGCGCTGCCCGCGGAGCGGAAGTAGAGCGCGGGCCCGTCCACGGCGGCATCGGGCCGGCGCTCCGGCTCGACCTTCCTCACCTTGTTCGACACGCGCCCGACGGTACGGCCGGCCGCCGACAAGCGCCGGAGCGACGCGGGCCGCGCGGTTCGCCAATCCGTGTCTGATACCGACCTACATCCAGTGAAGAGTCGTGGCGTAGGTGATGACGAACAGCCCTGTATGTATCTCCTCCTCAAGTGTCTTCTCTCTCCAGCAGCAGAACTAGAGCGTGTCGTTCGTCATCACCTACGCCACGTCTCTTCACTTCCCTGCGCGCGCCGCCGCACCCCCTGCGCCCCGCGCCCCTCCCAGAACGGTTCCCCATGCTCACCACCAAGGCCCACCCAGCCCTCGCCCGCTCCGTCGACGAGATCGACGGCACCTCCGTTATATCCCGCGACGCCCTAGCCGCGTCGATCGCCGCCGACCTCGGCGAGACAGGCATCGTCGCGTTCGACGATGCGTACGCGGAGCGCACGTACGTCTACCGCCACGGCCTCGACATGCCCGCGCGAGTCACGCGCGCCGACCTCGACGAGCTCACGCGCGCCGCGGTCCTCGACTACGCGCGCACCGCGCTCGACGACGTGGACGCTCGTGCTCGCGCCCGCGCCGCTGCCACCCTCCGCGCTGTCTCCTCCCGCGCCACCGGCGTCACGACGTATCTCCGTCGCGTGCGCGCCCGCGTCGTCGAGCTACTGCCCGAGATCGACGAGGACGTCCACGACGCCCTACGCGCTGCCCTGCGATCAGCGTCCGCTCCACCCTCGTCCACCGCGCCGTCGCGCACCGCGTCGGCCCGAGCCGCACGACGCGCCGACAGCGATGCCGCGGACCGCGAGCAGCTCCAGGGCATCCTCGGCTCCTGGCTCCCGCTCCTCGCGCCCGGTGAGCACGACCTCGGCGACGTCTGGGCGGCGTGGACCGACGCCGTTGCTCGCTCCGAAAAGCTACGCGTATCCCAGCCGCGCGTCGCGCGCATCGGTCGGACGCGCTTCTACGCCACCCTCGCCGACGTGACGACCGTCCAAACCGGCGCCGCCCGCCGCCGCTTTATCGTCATCCCCGCTGCCGCGAAGGCGGCGTGACCCGAGCCGTGCATCGACGGAGCCCCCGCCCTCTTCGGAGGACGGGGGCTTTCGTCGTTCCGGCGCGGGTCAGACGCCCCAGCCGCGGAAGCCCTCGCGGACGCGGACGTAGGAACCGTCGGAGTAGACGGCGTGGCACCAGCCGGGCTCGCCGGCGATCGGCCGGAGCGTGAACGCGGCCTCATCGGCGGCGGCTGTCGTCGTGCTCGTGTGCTGGGCCATGTCGTTCTCCTCGCTGATCGGCGCGCTCCGTGCTCGCTCAGGACGACCGTAGCACACCTAGCGCCCGAATCTGCTGCTGACCAGGACATACGCGAGGCGCCTCACGCTTCTCCGCTCAGAAGGCAGCCGACACGCCGTGCATATGACGCTGGGTTGCGCAGGAGGAACCTCCAGCGCGTCGGCGACGCCCCGCACGGCAGCTCGGACACCACCGCCCCGTCGCGTCGCATCCGCGCGAAGAGCTCCGCGTGGCCGGACGGGTAGAGACGGTCGACGCCGCCCGCGAGGAACGCCACCGTGCGCCCGGCGGATCCGACGGCCGCGCGGTGCGCCGCACCGTCGATGCCGTACGCACCGCCCGAGACCACGGCCACCCCTCGATCGACGAGACCGGCGGCCAGCTCGGCGGTGACGTGCTCGCCGTAGCCGGTGGCCGCGCGCGCTCCCACGATCGACACGGACCTCGGGAGCGCGGCCATCGCGTCCGGCGCTCCGGTGCACCAGAGCACGAGCGGCGCGTGCGGCCCCAGGTCGTCCGCTCCCGCCGGCCACAGCGCATCCCCGGGCACCAGGACGAGCGCGCCCACCGCGCGCGCGGCGTGGAGCCGCGCCAGCGCCTCGGTCCGCACGACGCGGGGCCGCCAGCGCTCGAGCGCCCCGTCGACCTCGCCGACGAGCGCAGCGCGCCCGTCCGCCTCCAGCTCGAGCCCGGCCTCGATCATCGCGCCGACGAGGGCGTCGGCCGAGCAGCCGTCGACGATCGAGGCCAGGGCCGCGCCGGCGCCGAGGACGCCGATGACCGCCCCGGCGACTCGATCACCGGGCTCGGCGATGCCGGACCACGTGCACCGCGCCGCCGCCTCCTCCGCATCCACGTCGCACGCCTCCTCTCCCGGCGATCCGGGGGCGGGGCGGAGCGCGGCCATCAGCCCGGCGAGATCACGCGCGGGCAGGCCGAGGCGGGCGACGGAGCGCGCGTGCGCCGAGTCCGGTCCTCCGATGCGAGTCCGGGGTGCCTCCGCGGGTCGCGCACGACCTCCGGAGGGGCATGGCGACGGATGGTCGGCACGATCGGGTCCGGGCGGAGCGTCCGCGACGCCATCTCCGTCCACGCCGATCACGAGGCACCTCGCAGCAGGAGGGCCCGTCCCAGGTGATCCGCGTCGGGGCTCGACGCGCCCTCCAGGTCCGCGAGCGTCCACCCGATCCGGAGGACCCGGTCGTAGCCGCGCATGGTGAGGAGCCCGCGGTCCAGCGCGCGGTCGAGGGACGCGGTCGCGCCGCGGGCGATGCGCGCCTCCCGCCGGAGCCAGGTGCCGGAGGCGTGGGCGTTGGTGCGCCACGGCGTCGCCGCCCATCGCTCCGCCGCGGCCGCCCGCGCCGCGGCGACGCGCGCCCGGGCCGTCGCCGTGGTGACGCGCGGCGCGTCACCGGCGGCCAGGTGCACCGCGGTCGTCACCCGGCGGACGCCGAGCCGGATGTCCATGCGGTCCATCAGGGGGCCGGAGAGGCGCGCCAGGTAGCGCCGGCGCGCCTGGGGCGGGCACGAGCAGTCGGAGCCCGCGACGCCGTACGACCCGCACGGGCAGGGGTTCGCCGCCATCACGAGCTGGAAGCGCCCCGGATAGTGGGCGACGCCGTTGGCCCGGTGGATGCTGATGACCCCCGACTCGAGCGGCTGTCGCAGGCAGTCGAGCACCGCGCCGGCGAACTCCGGCGCCTCGTCGAGGAAGAGCACTCCCCCGCTGGCGCGCACCGCCGCGCCGGGACGGATGCGCCCGCTGCCGCCGCCGACGATGCCCGCGGCGCTCGCCGTGTGGTGCGGCGCCTCCAGCGGCGGTCGCACGGGCAGCTCGGGGCCCAGCCGCTCCCCGCAGAGCGACCGGATGCAGCCGACCTCCAGCGCGGCCTCCTCGTCGAGATCCGGCAGGAGTCCGGGCAGCCGCTGCGCGAGCATCGTCTTCCCCGCGCCCGGCGGCCCGAGGAGGAACATGTGGTGCCCGCCCGCCGCGGCGACCACGAGCGCCTCCACGGCCTCCTCGTTGCCGACGACGTCGCCGAGGCAGGGCTCTGCTGCCTCCCGACCGCCGAGGACCTGCGTCGAGGTCGCATCCGCCGCGACGACAGGCCGGGCGTCGTCCTCCTCCGGCTCCGGCTCGAGCTCGGCCCCGTGGTGGATCGCGGCATCCCGCAGGCCCGCCACCGGGATGACGCGGATGTCGGGCACGAGGGACGCCTCGTCCGCGTGGCAGCGCGGCACCATGACCCGGCGGATGCCGGCACGTCGCGCGGCGAGCACCGCGGGCAGGATGCCGTGCGTCGGCCGCAGCCTCCCGTCGAGGCCGAGCTCGCCGAGATGCACCGTGCCGGCGACGGACTCCGCCGAGACCGACCCGCCAGCCGCGAGGACCGCCAGGGCGATCGCGAGGTCGAAGCCGGAGCCGTGCTTCGGCAGGACGGCCGGCGAGAGGTTGACGGTGACCCGGCGGACCGGGAACTCGCATCCCGCGTTGCCGGTCGCGGCACGGACCCGCTCGCGCGCCTGGCTGAGCGCGGCGTCCGGCAAGCCGATGAGCACGAAGCCGGGGAGCTGGCTCGTGATGTCTGCCTCGACGTCGACGAGCGCTCCGTCGAGGCCCGAGAGGGCCACGGCGAGCGTGCGACCGACGGCCATCAGCAGGCGCTCCGCACGACCTCGATGGACGGTCGCCCGCCTCGGGGCCAGACGACTCCCACCACATCGATCCGCACGGGGCCGCGGCGCTCGGGATGCGCCTGGCACCAGAGACCCGCGAGCACCCGCAGCCGCGCGGCCTTCGCTCGCGTGACCGCCTCGAGGGGATGCCCGTAGCCGAGCCCCGCGCGCGTCTTGACCTCCACGAGCACGGTGGTGCCCGCGTGCGACATCACGAGGTCGATCTCGCCCTCGCGACAGCGCCAGTTGCGCTCGACGAGCGCGTAGCCGCGCCCGATCAGATGCTGCGCGGCGAGATCCTCGCCGCGTCGTCCCAGGTCCTGCTCGCGTGTCATGCGCACCTCCGCGAGGAGGATGCGCGACCACGACGCCGCGGCCTGCCGCACGTGTCCGGGTCGTGCGATCGAGCCCGCCCGGACGCCTGGGGAGGGATCCCCTCAGGGCCCTACTCGTCGATGGCGAGCTCCTTGGGGAGCTCGAACTCCTTCGCCGACAGCTCCTCCACGTTGACGTCCTTGAAGGTGAGCACCCGGACGGACTTCACGAACCGGTCGGAGCGGTAGACGTCCCACACCCAGACGTCGGTCATCGTCAGCTCGAAGTAGAAGTCGTGCTCCGTGTCGCGCCGCACCAGCTCGACCTCGTTGGCGAGGTAGAAGCGCCGCTCGGTCTCGACCACGTACTTGAACTGGGACACGATGTCCCGGTACTCCCGGTAGAGCGCGAGCTCCACCTCGCGGTCGTAGTCCTCGAACTCGTCGTCATCCATGGTCCGTCGATCCTAACCGCCCGCGCGACTGCCTTCAGGCGCCGGGGGTCGCCAGCACGCCGGTGAGCCAGGTCCGCCGATGGATGCGGGACGCCCCGCGTGCCCGGATCGCGTCGAGGTGCGCCGCGCTGCCGTAGCCCTTGTTGCCGGCCCACCCGTACTCGGGCGACTCCTCGTGCCACGCGGCCATCAGGCGGTCGCGGTGCACCTTGGCGAGCACGGACGCCGCCGCCACCGAGGCGCAGTCCCGGTCGGCCTTGACGCGCACCCGCACCGGCACCGGATGCGCGAGGGCGGGCGTGAGCCAGTCGTGGGATCCGTCGAGCAGGACGATGCTGTCGAGGAGCGGCACGCCGAGGTGATGCAGCTCGACGAGCGCGCGTCGTCCCGCGAGGCCGAGGCAGGCCGTGATCCCGAGCGCGTCCACCTCCTTCGCGGACGCCATGCCGATCGCGGAGTGCCGGACCCACGCCGACACGTCGGGGTGCAGCGCCTCGCGCCGCTTCTCGCTGAGCATCTTCGAGTCGCGCAGCCCCACCGGGAACGCACCGGCATCGGGGCCGAGGGCGGCCATGCCCACCGCGACCGGTCCGGCGAGGGCGCCGCGCCCGACCTCGTCGCAGCCGATGACGAGCGCCGCACCCGCGTCGAGGAGCTCCCGCTCGACCTCGAGCGTGGGATCCGCGACCGGCATCAGCCGGCGGGGACCGCGTCGGGCACGTCGCCGAACGTCTCGGGGTGGTCGCTGAGGATCGACCAGCGGTCGATGGGCCAGGTGATGACGAAGGCGCGGCCGACCACGTGGTCGAGCGGCACGAAGCCGTGCGTGGGCCCGTCCTGGTTGTAGCGCGAGTCCCACGAGTTGCCGCGGTTGTCACCCATGACCCAGAGCGAGTCCGCCGGGACGGTGATGTCGAAGTCCACGTCGGATGCCCGCGTGACGCCCGGGACAAGCTTGATGTACGGCTCGTCCAGCGGCACGTCGTTGACGCTCATCTGGCCGAGGCTGTTGCAGCAGACGACGTGGTCGCCCGGGAGTCCGATCAGGCGCTTGATGAGGTGGTCGTTGCTGTCGGACGCCGACAGGCCCACCGTGGTGAGCGCCCAGTCGACGGCGGCCGCGATGGGCGGCTTGTCGACCTCGGGCGACGGCTGGAGCCAGCCGCCCGGATCCCGGAACACCACGACGTCGCCGTGCTGCAGCGGCATGAGCCGCGGCGTCAGCTGGTTGACGACGATGCGGTCGTCGATCTGCAGCGTGTCCTCCATGGAGGACGACGGGATGTAGAACGACCGGATTAGGAACGCCTTGATCAGGACCGAGACGAGGAGGGCCACCACGAAGATGACGAGGACGTCCCGCAGGAACGTCTTCCATCCACGCGACCCGCTGCCACTGTGCCTGCCCGAGGATCTCGTCTCCACGGGCGCCGTGCTGTCTGTCATTTAACCGCCTGAGCTCCCGGCAAGCATATGCGCCGGGAGCTCGGTGGGATGACAGGTGGGGATGCGCTAGGTGTACCCGGCCATGACGTTGGTGACACTTCGGGGCGTGTGAGGAGGCCTCCTGGCTTGATGGAGCTGTCTAGTTCTGCCACTGCCAGGAGGCCTCGATGTCCCACGCTAATGCTCGTCTGACGGTTCACGGGAGGGTTCTCCTCGTGCGGCGGGTGGTCGAGGATCGTCGGCCGGTCTCGCATGTCGCGCGCGAACTCGGTGTGTCGCGTCAGTGCGCGCATCGGTGGGTGAATCGGTTCCGGTCCGAGGGCTTCGAAGGCTTGTCGGACCGGTCCTCGAGGCCGAGACGGGTGCCGACGAGGACGAGCCCGGAACGAGAACGAGCCGTCGTGGAAGCGAGGACCCGATTGCGATCAGGTCCTGCCCGGTTGGCGCCGGTGACCGGTGTTCCAGCCCGCACGATCTCCCGCATCCTGCGGCGGCACGGGGCACCGCCGTTGGCATGGTTGGACCCCGTCACCGGGGCCGTGATCCGGGCATCCCGGTCGACGGCAAACCGGTACGAGCATGAGCATCCCGGCGACCTGATCCACGTCGACGTGAAGAAGCTCGGCCGGATCCCGGACGGCGGCGGCTGGCGGGCGCATGGCCGCAGCGAACAGGTTCGTGGTCGTGGGATCGGGTTCGATTACGTCCACGCCGTGGTCGATGACCACACCCGCCTCGCCTACGCGGAGATCCACCCGGACGAGAAGGGCGTGACCGCGGCAGGGTTCCTGACCCGGGCCGCGGCGTACTTCGCCGAGCACGGCATCACCCGCATCGAACGGGTCCTGACGGACAACGCGTTCGCCTACCGGCACTCGGCCGCGTTCCAGAACGCGGTCACGCAGCTCGGTGCGAGGCAGAAGTTCATCCGCCCGCACTGCCCCTGGCAGAACGGCAAGGTCGAACGCTTCAACCGCACCCTCGCGACCGAGTGGGCCTACCGGCAACCCTTCACCAGCAACCAAGCCAGAACCGACGCCCTTGATCCGTGGATCCAGCACTACAACACTGAACGAATCCACTCGAGCCACGGGCTGACGCCCGCGGCCCGAGTGTCACCAACGTCATGACTCAGTACAGCTAGGAGCGCTTCTCCTTGATCTTCGCCTTCTTGCCGCGCAGGTCGCGGAGGAAGTAGAGCTTGGCGCGGCGCACGTCGCCGCGCGTCACGACCTCGATGTGGTCGATGACCGGGGAGTGGACCGGGAAGGTGCGCTCGACGCCGACCTGGAAGCTGACCTTGCGGACGCAGAACGTCTCGCGGACGCCCTCGCCCTGTCGGCCGATGACGATGCCCTGGAACACCTGGATGCGCGAGCGGCTGCCCTCGACGATGTTGACGTGGACCTTGACCGTGTCGCCGGCGCGGAAGTCGGGGATGTCCGACCGCAGCGACGCCTTGTCGACGGAATCGAGGATGTGCATGGTGTACCGCTCTCTGCAACCGCCACGGGTCGACTGCGCATCAATGTCTGGAAGGGGAACGGCCCGCATGAGTGGCCGACTCCCCCGTGGCAGGGTCGACGGCAGGCACGATCGCCCATTCTGTCACCTCGGGCGCGTCGAGCGCAAAGCGCGAGGCACGGACGCCCGGATCAGTCGAGCCGCATGGTGCGGCCGGCGTCGGGACCTTCGGCGGCCTTCCACTCGGGCGGTCGCGGCTGCGCGTCCCGCTCGATGACGGCGATGACCTCCTGCATGCGCTGCCGCGTCTCCACGACCAGCTGCCGGGCGCCCAGCGCGACGAGGGCGACGGCCGCGAGGACCGCCACGACGGCGCACCAGGTGCTGACGACGGAGTAGGTGCCCGTCCCGATGACCGCGAGGGTGAGCACGCCCATCGCCACCGCGTCCGTCGGCGAGACGGCCCGGGCCGTGCGGACGGAGCGGCGGGCGAGCACGAGGCCGAGGGCGGCGAGCAGCGCGATCCCCAGGGCACCCGCCGCGAGCATCACGAGGAGGAGCTCCCAGCCGCCGGACCCGAACGCCGCCCAGCCGACGAGGAGCCACGCGGGCAGCACGACGACCGCGGCGAACTGCCATCGATAGAGCGCGCGACGGAGACCGAGGGCCGGGGACTGCTGCATGGCCTCATGGTACGAGCGGATCCTGGGCGCCTCGGGAAGGCCGGGGCCCGGCTCCCGTAGGATCCTTCGCGTGATGGAACTGCGAACGCCCGCCGAGATGGACCAGATGCGACCCGCCGGGGAGTTCGTGGCCTCCGTGCTCACGGCCCTGGCCGCCAAGGCCGCGGTAGGCGTCAACCTGCTCGACCTCGACCGCGAGGCCCACCGCATGATCCGCGCGCGAGGTGCCGAGTCCTGCTACATCGACTACCACCCGTCCTTCGGCGCCATGCCCTTCGGCAAGGTGCTCTGCACGTCCGTCAACGACGGCGTGCTGCACGGCCTCCCCCACGACTACCGGCTGCAGGACGGCGACCTCCTGAGCCTCGACTTCGCGGCGTCCGTCGACGGCTGGGTCAGCGACTCGGCCGTCAGCGTCATCGTCGGCACGCCGCGCGAGGAGGACGTGCGCCTCATCGAGGTGACGACCGCCGCCCTCGAGGCGGGCATTCAGGCGGCGCAGCCGGGCGGGCGCACGGGCGACATCTCGGCGGCGATCGGTGCCGTCGCGACCGCGGCCGGCTACTCGGTCAACACCGACTTCGGCGGTCACGGCGTCGGGCGCACCATGCACGGCGACCCGCACATCGCGAACCAGGGCCGGCCGAACCGCGGCGTGCCGCTGCGGCCCGGGCTGGTCATCGCGATCGAGCCGTGGTTCCTGCAGAGCACCGACGAGATCTACACGGACAAGGACGGCTGGACCCTCCGGAGCGCCGACGGCTCGCGCGGCGCGCACATGGAGCACACGGTCGCCATCACGGAGTCCGGCCCGCTCATCCTCACCGCGCGCTCCTGAGGCCCGGCGGGACCGGCGCGGAGCCGGCCTACTCGGGCAGCAGGTCCGGGCGGACCCGGCGCGTGCGCTCGAGCTGCTGCTCGCGCCGCCACGCCGCGATCGCCCCGTGGTTGCCGCTGCGCAGCACGTCGGGGACGGCCAGGCCCCGCCACTCGGGCGGCTTCGTGTAGCTGGGATGCTCGAGCAGCCCGTCGGAGTGGCTCTCCTCGACGAGGCTCGCGGGGTTGCCGACGACGCCGGGCACGAGCCGCCCGATGGCCTCGATCATCGCCATCACGGCGACCTCCCCGCCGTTCAGCACGTAGTCGCCGAGGCTCACCAGGCGGACCCGCGCACGCGCGGCGGTGTGGTCGACGACGCGCTGGTCGATGCCCTCGTAGCGGCCGCAGCCGAACGCGAGGTGCGGCTCGGCGGACAGCTCCTGCGCCATGGCCTGCGTGAAGACCTCGCCCGCGGGCGACGGGAAGATGACGACCGGATCCGTGTCGTCGGCGAGCACCTCGTCCATGGCCTCGCCCCAGGGCTCCGGCCGCATGACCATGCCGGCGCCGCCGCCGTAGGGCGTGTCGTCGACCGTGCGGTGACGGTCGTGCGTGAAGGCGCGCAGGTCGTGGACGCGGAGGTCGATGAGGCCGGACTGGCGCGCGCGTCCGAGGAGGGAGATGTCGAGCACCCCGAAGAACTCGGGGAAGATCGAGACGATGTCGATCCGCATGTCAGCGGGCGTCGTCGCCCTCGGGGGCGGGATCGGTCTCGGCGTCCGACGTCGCGGCCGCAGCGGGTGCCGACTGCTCCTCGGGGATGTCCTCGAAGAGGCCGAGCGGCGGCGTGACGACGAGGGTGCCTGCCTCCACGTCCACGGACGGGACGATGGCCTGCACGAACGGGACGAGCACGGTGCCGGAGGGCGTGTCGACGTGCAACAGGTCCTGCGCGGGGAAGTGGTCGACGAGCGCGACGGTGCCGACCTCGACGCCGTCGCGGAGGACCTTCAGGCCGACGAGCTGGTGGTCGTACCAGGCGTCGGGCTCGGCGGGCTCGTCGGCCGGGGGCGTCATCCAGAGGATGGCCTTGGCGAGCGACTCGGCGGCCGTGCGGTCGGCGACGCCCTCGAAGAAGCCGACGGGGTGGCTGTTGTACCAGCGGAGCTCGGTGAGCGTGAGGGAGCGTCCGTGCCACGGGGACGTGTCCGGGACCTGGAGAGAGAACTCGGCGCCGGGGACGAACCGCTTGTCGGGGTCGTCCGTGAACAGCTCGAGCTTCACGGCGCCCTTGAGCCCGTGCGCCTTGGTCAGCCGGCCCACGCGGAACGCCGCGGGGTCACGGACGATGTCCTCAGGAATCGGTGTCCACCACATCGACGCGGACGCGCTGGCCGTCGGCGAGAGCCGAGACGAGCGTCCGGAGGGCCTTCGCGGTGCGACCCGCCCGGCCGATGACCCGGCCGAGGTCCTCGGGGTGCACGCGCACCTCGAGGACCTCGACGCGGGGGGATCCCTTGCTCGTCACGGAGACGTCGTCCGGGTGCTCGACGATGCCCTTGACCAGATGAGCGAGCGCGGGAGCGAGCATGGGCTAGGCCTGCTCCTCGGTCGACTCGGCCTCGGGCGCGGCGGCCTCGGGCGCGGGTGCGGCCTTCTCGGTCTTGGGCTTGAGGACCGGCTTCTTCTTCTCGTCCGCGACGTAGGCGGGCTTCGCCTCGCGGGTGCGGACGGTGGAGACGGCGTCCTTGTCGCCCTTGAAGCGACCCCAGTCGCCCGTGAGCTTGAGGAGGGCCTCGACCTGCTCGGTGGGCTGGGCGCCCACGGAGAGCCAGTACTGCGCCCGCTCCGACTGGACCTCGATGAACGAGGGCTCCTCGGTGGGGTGGTACTTGCCGATCTCCTCGATGACGCGGCCGTCGCGCTTGGTGCGCGAGTCGGCGACGACGATGCGGTAGTACGGCGCGCGGATCTTGCCCAGGCGCTTCAGACGGATCTTGACAGCCACAATTCTCCTGAATTTCTTTTGTGTGGGGTGAACTGACGGCCGTGAGCGTGGGGGCACACTCGGCATTGGTTCGATGGGGTCTCGCGGCGCCTGATTAGAGGGTCGGACGATCGCGGACTCGACAGATCATTATGGCAGACACCGGGCCGGGCCGGGACCCCCGTCGTCGGCGCGCCGCGCGGCGTCATCGCCCGGCCGCCCCGCGGGGTGCGTGGCATGATCGGACGACACCCGGCGCATGCGCCCCGAGACCCCGTGGACGGCAGGACCCGCATGCAGATCGACTTCGCCCACCGGCCCCCGTCCCGCGTCGGGATCGAGTGGGAGCTCGCGTGCGTCGACCGGGGCTCCGGGGAGCTCGCCGGCGTCGCTCCGGAGATCCTCCGCTCCTTCCCCTACGACGATGCGCACCCGCACGTGACCGGGGAGTTCCTCACCAACACGGTCGAGGTCGTCAGCGCGCCGCACGCCCGCGTCGGGCACGCCGTGGACGACCTCGCGCGGCTCATCGAGCGGGTCGTGGACGTCGCGGATCCGCTCGGCATCGACCTCATGTGCGCGGGGACCCACCCCTTCAGCGCGTGGCCCGACCAGGACGTGACGCCCGACAACGAGCGCTACGCGACGCTCCTCGACCGCACCAGGTGGTGGGGGCGGCAGATGATGATCTGGGGCGTGCACGTGCACGTCGGGATCGACGACGGGTCGAAGGCGCTCCCGATCCTCAACGCGCTCCTCGTGCACCTCCCCCGCTTCCAGGCGCTCAGCGCGTCGAGCCCGTTCTGGTCCGGGCAGGAGACGGGCTACGCGTCGAACCGGGCGCTCATGTTCCAGCAGCTGCCGACCGCGGGGCTGCCGCCCGACCTCACGACGTGGGCCGACTACGAGCGGCTCGTCGGCGACATGACGCACGTCGGCGTGATCGACCACCACAGCGAGCTGCGCTGGGACATCCGGCCGGCGCCCAAGTGGGGGACCCTCGAGACGCGCGTGTTCGACGGCGTGTCGACCCTCGGCGAGATCGCGTCGCTCGCGGCGCTCGTGCAGTGCCTGGTGCACGACATGTCGGCGGCGCTCGACCGCGGCGAGGAGCTGCCCCGGATGCAGCCGTGGTTCGTGCGCGAGAACAAGTGGCGCGCGGCCCGCTACGGGATGGACGCCATCATCATCCAGGACGCCGCGGGCGAGGAGGCCCTCGTCGGCGACGACACCCGGGCGCTCGTGGAGCGGCTCTCCCCCGTGGCCGACGCGCTCGGCTGCGAGGCGGAGCTGCGCGGGATCCTCGACATCGTCGACCGCGGCGCGAGCTACCAGCGGCAGCTGCGGGTGGCCGAGGAGAACGACGGCGCGCTCGCCCCCGTGGTCACGCACCTCGTCGAGGAGCTGCGCTCAGGATTGGGCCGGTGACGCGGGGCAGACTGTGCAGGTGAGCCCGGCCGTCGACATCGTCATCCTCGTCGTCGCGGTGCTCGCGGCCCTCGCCGGGTGGCGTCGCGGGGCCATCGTCACGATCGCCGGGCTCGCGGGCATCGTGCTGGGCGTCCTGCTCGCGCTGTGGATCACGCCGGCCTTCCTGGCGCTGCTCGACCAGTTCGGCGTGGCCACCGGGATCATCCGCACCCTCGCGGCCGCGCTGCTCATGCTCGTCACGACGTCGCTCGTGAGCGGGATCCTGGCGCAGGTCGCCAGCGTCCTCACGCGACTCCTCCGCCCGCGCGGCGCCGCGCGCGGCCTCGACCGCGGGATCGGCGCCGTCGCGGGTCTCGCGGCCTGGGCCGTCTCGGTCTGGTTCATCGGCGGCTTCCTCGGCTCCAGCGGCGTGATCCCGGCGGTGCAGCTCGCGTCGTCGTCGCGCATCCTCGCGACGCTCGACCGGGTCAGCCCCATCTCGAGCGGCACCGCCCTCTCGACGCTCGACGACGCGCTCCACGACGTCGGATACCCGCGCGTGTTCGCGAACGGCGAGGGGGCGATCGCCGACACGGCCGCGCCCGACGCGGACGTCCCCGACGCCGTGCGCCGCTCCGCCTCGAGCGTGGTGAAGGTCCTCTCGTCGGCACCCGCCTGCGGCACGTCCTCCTCCGGGAGCGGCTGGGTCGTGCAAGGCGACCGCGTCGTGACGAACGCGCACGTCGTGACCGGGTCCGACCAGGTCTACGTGCAGCAGGGCGGGACCGGCCAGCTGCTCGAGGCGGACCTCGTGGTGTTCGACCCCGCGCGCGACGTCGCGATCCTCGCCGTGCCCGGCCTCACCGCGGCCCCGCTCGCGCTCGGCGACGAGCTCGCCGCCTCCGATGCGGCCGTCGTCGCCGGCTACCCGGGCGGCGGGCCCTACCAGGCCACCGGCGCGCGGATCCGCGAGGTGGTCGAGGCGCTGGGCACCGACATCCAGCACGAGCAGCCCGTCACGCGCGAGGTCTACTCGGTGCGCGGCACGGTCCGACCCGGCGACTCGGGCGGCGCGCTGTTCGACGCGCAGGGGCGCGTGATCGGCCTCGTGTTCGCGACCTCGACGGTCGACTCCCAGACGGGCTACGCGATGACCCTCGACGAGATCGCGCCCGTGCTGCAGCAGGCCGGCGCGACGACCCCGGTGGGCTCCGGGCGCTGCTCCGTCTGAGGCCCGGGCGTCACGCCGCGACGACGGACAGCACGTTGCCGGCGGGATCGCGGAACCACGCGATGTCGGGGCCGTCGCCGCGCATGACGCCGCGCGCGTCCGTGGGCATCCCCGCGAAGATCGCCGTCTCGACGCCGCGCCCGTTCAGCTCGACGACCGCCCGCGCGACGTCGTCGACCTCGAAGTTGAGGACCGTGAAGGACGCGGGCTCGTGCCCGGGCTTCGGGTAGACGAGGACGCGGGCGCCGGATCCGGGCAGCACGAGCCGGAGCATGCCCATCTCGGGGACCTCCTCGACCTCGAGGCCGAGCGTGTGCCGGTAGAACGCGAGCGCGGCGGGGACGTCGTCGACGCTGAACCCGCTGAAGGCGGTGACGGGTGCGAACACGGGGAGCTCCTGACGCCGGGACCACGACGGGGCGCCGCGATGCACGACCCCACGCTGGCACGTCGCGACCCGCGCGTCGAGCGATGCGCGGACGGCGCCCTCCCGGTGGGGTGGGCGCCGTCGTGGATCGTGCGGGTCGACCGGGTCAGCGGCCGAGGAACTTCTGCAGCGAGGCGAGCTCCTCCTCGCTCGGGGCGCCGTTCGCGCCGCCCTTGGCTGCCCCGGCGAGCCCGAAGCCCGACCCGGCGGGGGCCGTGGGTCCGCCGATGCGCTGGCCTGACGCGAGCGCCGCGTTCTCCTGCGCGCGCTTGGCCGGGTTGCCCGACTTCGAGCCCTTCTTCTTCTGCTGCACGGGCTTGCGGCTCGAGTGCGCGCCGGGCATCGGGCCCATGCCGGGGATCTGCGGCATGCCGCCGCGGGCGACCGTGCGCATCATCTTCGAAGCCTGCTCGAATCGCTGCACCAGCCCGTTGACGTCGGTGACGGTCATGCCGGATCCGCGCGCGATGCGGAGGCGGCGCGAGCCGTTGAGGAGCTTCGGGTTCTGGCGCTCGGCCTTCGTCATCGATTGGATGATCGCCTCGGTGCGGACGATCTCCTTCTCGTCGAAGTTCTCGAGCTGCTCCTTCATGGCGCCCATGCCGGGGAGCATGCCCATCATCTTCTTGAGGGAGCCCTTGCCGCGGAGCTGCTGCATCTGCTTGAGGAAGTCGTCGAGCGTGAAGGTGTCGCTCGCGAGCTTCTGGGCGACCTCCATCGCCTCCTCCTCGTCGAAGGCCTGCTGGGCCTGCTCGATGAGGGTGAGGATGTCGCCGAGGTCGAGGATGCGGCTCGCCATGCGGTCGGGGTGGAAGGGCTCGAAGTCGTCGAGGCCCTCGCCCGTGGAGGCGAACATGATCGGGCGACCGGTGACGGAGGCGACCGAGAGGGCCGCTCCTCCGCGCGCGTCGCCGTCGAGCTTCGAGAGCACGACGCCCGTGAAGTCGACGCCGTCCTGGAAGGCCTTCGCGGTCGCGACCGCGTCCTGGCCGATCATGGCGTCGATGACGAAGAGGACCTCGTCGGGGTCGGTGGCCTTGCGGATGTCGGCGGCCTGCTTCATCAGCTCCTGGTCGACGCCGAGGCGGCCGGCCGTGTCGATGATGACGACGCTGTACTGCTTGTCGACCGCGTGCTTCATCGCGTCCTTCGCGACGCGCACGGGGTTTCCCTTCCCGTTGCCGGGCTCGGGCGCGAAGACGGGGACGCCCGCCTGCTCGCCGACGACCTGCAGCTGCTGCACGGCGTTGGGGCGCTGGAGGTCGGCCGCGACGAGCATCGGCGTGTGGCCGTCCTTCGCGAGCCACTTGCCGAGCTTGCCCGCGAGGGTCGTCTTGCCCGCGCCCTGGAGGCCGGCGAGCATGATGACCGTCGGCGGCCTCTTGGCGAAGGTGATGCGGCGCTGCTGGCCGCCGAGGATCCCGACGAGCTCCTCGTTGACGATCTGCACGACCTGCTGGGCGGGGTTCAGCGCCTGGCTGACCTCGCCGCCGAGCGCGCGCTCGCGGACGGACGCGGTGAACGCCTTGACGACGTCGAGCGCGACGTCGGCCTCGAGCAGCGCGCGGCGGATCTCGCGGACGGTGCCGTCGACGTCCGCGGCGCTGAGCTTGCCCTTGCCGCGCAGGTTCTTGAAGGTCTCGGCGAGGCGGTCCGAGAGAGTTCCGAAGGTAGCCATGGTGGGTCCAGCTTAACCGGCGCCGGAGGTCGCCCGAGCCGGGGCGCGGGTCAGCCGACCAGGTTCTGCGCGAACACGTGGGGGGTGAAGCCGGTCAGGTCGCCGATGCCCTCGCCCTGGCCGATGAGCTTGATGGGGATGCCCGTGCGCTCCTGCACGTTGAGGATGAAGCCGCCCTTGGCGGATCCGTCGAGCTTCGTGATGACGAGGCCCGTGACGCCGCCGTGCTCGATGAACGCCTGCGCCTGCGCGAGCCCGTTCTGGCCGGTCGTCGCGTCGAGCACGAGGAGCACCTCCGCGATGGGCGACTGCTTCTCGACCACGCGGCGGATCTTGGACAGCTCGTCCATGAGGCCGCCCTTGGTGTGCAGGCGGCCGGCCGTGTCGATGATGACCATCTCGGTGCCCGTGCGCATCGCGTGCTCGACGGTCTGGAAGGCGACGCTCGCGGGATCCTGGCCGGGCTGCTGCGGGCGCACGATGTCGGCGCCCGCGCGCTCGGCCCAGGTGGCGAGCTGGTCGACGGCCGCGGCGCGGAACGTGTCCGCCGCGCCGACGACGACCGTGCGGCCGTAGTTGCGGAGGAACTTGGCGAACTTGCCGATGGTGGTGGTCTTGCCGACGCCGTTGACGCCGACCACCAGGATCACCGCCGGGCGGGCGCTGAGCTTCAGCGTCGGGTCGTGCTTCGCCAGGCGCTCCTCGATGCTCTCGCGGAGCATGCGCTGGAGGTCGCGCGGGTCGGTCGTGCGGTAGCGCTCGACCTTCTGGCGGAGGTCGTCGATGGTGGCCTCGGTGACGTCCGGCCCGAAGTCCGCGGTGATGAGCGCGGTCTCGAGGTCGTCCCACGTGGTCTCGTCGATCGTCGGCTTCGCGAACATCCCGCGGAGCGCGCCGGAGAGGGACCAGGGGGTGCGGGCTGCCATGTGCCCAGCGTAGCCGCGGGTCAGGAGGCGGCCTGCTCCTCGGGGGCGGGCTCGGGCGCGGGCTCGGCGGCGGCATCCGGCGCGGCATCCGGGCGCGCGTCGCGGCTCACGCGCTGGCCGACGACCGCGCTCACGCCGTCCTGGCGCATCGACACGCCGTAGAGCGCGTCGGCGATCTCCATGGTGCGCTTCTGGTGGGTGATGACGATGAGCTGCGCGGTGTCGCGGAGCTGCTCGAGGATCGTGAGCAGGCGGCCGAGGTTGGCGTCGTCGAGGGCCGCCTCCACCTCGTCCATGATGTAGAACGGGCTCGGCCGCGCGGTGAAGATCGCGATGAGCAGGGCGACGGCGGCGAGCGACCGCTCGCCGCCGGAGAGCAGCGACAGGCGCTCGATGCGCTTGCCGGCGGGGCGCACGCTCACCTCGATGCCCGTCGTGAGCAGCTGCTCGGGATCGGTGAGGTGGATGCTGCCCGTGCCGCCCGGGAAGAGGATCGGGAAGACGCGGTCGAACGCCTGCCGGGTGTCCTCGAACGCGGCGGCGAAGACGCCCTGCATGGTGCGGTCGATGTCGTCGATGATCGTGAGCAGGTCCTTGCGCGTGGCCGTGAGGTCGGCGAGCTGCTCGGTGAGGAACAGGTGCCGCTGCTCGAGCGCGGCGAACTCCTCGAGCGCGAGCGGGTTGACGCGGCCGAGCTGGGCGAGCTTCCGCTCCGCCTGCTGGAGGCGGGAACGCTGCTCCTCGCGGTCGAAGGGACGGGTGGGGACGGGCGGGGCGTCGTCGTCATCCATCTCCTCCGCCTCGTCTCCTGGCCCGGATGGCTCCGCGCTCGGGGCCGGCGTCTCCGGTGACGCAGCCGCGTCGTCGGGATCGGCCTCGGCATCGCCGCCGCCGTCATCCGCCGGCGTGCGCGGGCGCTGCCGCGGCGGGAGCGGCGCTTCCTCGGGGACGGGCACATCGGGTCCGTACTCGGCGACGAGCACCTCCTCCCCCAGCCCGAGCTCGCTCGCGGCGCGCTCGAGCAGCTGGGAGACCTGCAGGCGCTTCTCGTAGATCTGCAGCTCGAGGCCGTGCACGTCCTCCGTGATGCCGTGCAGGCGCGTGCGCAGCTCGGCCTCCTCGCGGCGGAGCGCGACCAGCTCGGCGTTGCGGCCGGCCCGCGCCTCCTCGGCGCGGGCGAGCACGAGACGCGCGTCCGCGGTGCTGAGGTCGGCGGCGCGCACCACGGCGGGCAGGGCGTCGGCGACGGACGCGGCGCGGGCGATCTGGCGGCGGCGGATCACCTGACGGCGGGCGGCCTCCTCGGCCGCGGCGCGCTCCGCGGCGAGGCGGCGCTCGAGCGCGACCGTGCGCTCCTGCTCCGCCCGCACGCGCTCGCGAGCGGTCTCGACCTGGAGGCGCGCCTCGATCTCGGCCTCGCGCGCCGCCTCCCACTCGGCCACCAGCGCGTCGCGCCCGCTGGCGTCGAGCACGGGCCGGGGTCGGGAGCGCGCCTCGTCGAGCGCGCGACGGGCGACGTCGTTCGCGGCGACGGCCTCGTCCACGGAGGCGCTCGCGAGATCCAGGCCACGCTGCACGCGGGCGAGCTCGGCGGCGGCGGACTCCGCCTGCGCGCGCGAGCGGCTGAGCCGCTCGGCGTGGGCGGCGAGGCGCGCGTCCGCTTCGCGGAGGCCGCCGAGCGCGGCGGACGCGCGCTCGCGGGCGGCGCGGAGGCGCTCACGGCCGGCCGCGAGGTCCACCTGGAGGTCGTCGATGCGGGCGCGGACGTCGGTGAGGGTCATCGCGGCGGCCTCGCGCGCGGCCACGAGCTCGAGCTTGGAGCGCGTGGCGCCGGATCCGCCGCGCAGCACGTGCGCCGAGACGACCTCCCCGGCACGGGTGATCGCCGTGGCGGGAGCGTCGGGCCCGCCGAGGAGGGCGACCGCCTCCGCGAGGTCGTCGACGAACACGACGTCGGCGAGGATCCGCCGCACGCCGTCGGGTGCGTCGACCACGCTGGAGGCCGCGACCGGGCCGGCGATCGACGGCTCGGCGACCTGTCCGTCGGCGGATCCCGCGACGACCACCTCGACCCGACCCAGGTCATCGTCGACCGCGCGGCGGAGGGCGGCGACCGCGTCGTCGTGCGTCTCGGCGAGCACGGCGTCGGCGAGGGACCCGAGCGCGGCCGCGACGGCGGCCTCGTAGCCGGCTCGCACGTGCACGTGCTCGGCGAGGAGGCCGCGGATGCCGGGGAGACCCGCGGCGACGAGGTCGCTGGATCCGTCGCGCTGGTCGAGCGCGCTCGCGAGGGCCTGCTCGCGCGCGGCCAGGGCGTCGCGCTCGCGCTCCTTCGCGTGCAGCTCCTCGCGCACGGCCTCGATGGCGGACTCCTCGCTCGCGACGTCGGCCTGCGCGTCCTCGTAGGCGCGGGTCAGCTCGGATCCGCCCTGCTCGTCGGCCTCGCCCTCCGCCTCGCCGCGCTCCCGCTCCGCCTCGGCGGCCGTGAGCCGGGCGCGCGCCGCGTCGAGCGCGTTCTGCTGCCGCAGCACCTCGCCGCGCACGGCCGCGAGCTTGGATCCCGCAGTCTCCGCCCGACCCGTGAGGCCGGCGATCTCGAGGTCGTGCCGGGAGACGAGCGCGCTCTGGGCCTGGATCTCCTCGTCGAGCGCGTCGAGCGCCTGCCGCGCCGCCGCGGTCGCCTGGCGCGCCGCGGCCCAGCCCGCCTCGGCCTCGGCGATGAGCGTCACGAGGCGCGCGGCCTCGTCGCGCGACTCCTGCACCTGCGCGGGCGTGGTGCCGGTCGCGGCCTCGGGAGCGTCGTCCGCAGAACCGAGGAGCGCGAGCCGCTGCTGCGCCAGCGAGAGCAGGTTCCGCAGGCGCTCCTGCACCTGCTCGAGCGCGAAGGCCGTACGGCGGGCGCCGTCGACCTCGTCGCCCTCCTGCTCCTCGACGATGCGCTCCGACCGGATCACCGCGCGGTCGAGCTTCTCCTGCAGCACCATGCGCTCGGTCGTGCGCTCCTCCTCGGTGCGCGTGTGCTCCGCGAGCGCGTGCCGGAGGGTGACGACGTCGTCGGCCACGAGCCGCGCGCGGGCGTCCCGGACGACGGCCGCCACGGTCTGCGCCTGGCGCGCGACCTCCGCCTGACGGCCGAGCGGCTTCAGCTGGCGGCGGATCTCCCCCGCGAGGTCGTTGAGCCGCGTGAGGTTCGCCTGCATGCCCTCGAGCTTCCGGAGGGTGCGCTCCTTGCGGCGGCGGTGCTTGAGGATCCCCGCGGCCTCCTCGATGAAGCCGCGCCGCTCCTCGGGGGTCGCGCGCAGCACGTTGTCGAGGCGGCCCTGGCCGACGATGACGTGCATCTCGCGGCCGAGCCCCGAGTCGCTCAGGAGCTCCTGCACGTCGAGCAGGCGGCAGGACGTGCCGTTGATCGCGTACTCGCTGCCGCCGTTGCGGAAGAGCGTGCGGCGGATCGCGACCTCGGTGTAGTCGATGGGGAGCGCCCCGTCGGCGTTGTCGATCGTGAGCGTGACCTCCGCGCGGCCGAGCGGCCCGCGCGTCGAGGTGCCGGCGAAGATGACGTCCTCCATCTTGCCGCCGCGGAGGGTCTTGGCGCCCTGCTCGCCCATGACCCAGGCGAGGGCGTCGACGACGTTGGACTTGCCGGATCCGTTCGGCCCGACGACGCAGGTCACCCCGGTCTCGAACTGGAACGTGGTCGGCTGCGCGAACGACTTGAACCCCTTGAGGGTCAGGCTCTTCAGGTGCACGCCCGTCGCCCTCCTCGCGTGATGGTCCCGCTCACGGTACCGGACGCGGGGGCGGGCGCCGGGAGCCGCGCGTGGTCGGCCGAGCACCGCCCGGCCGCCGCTACCGTGGGAGGGCGCGCGCCGGGCTCGGTGGCGCGCGCCGACGAGGGAGCCGACCATGCCGCACGCCGCCGACGACCGCGCCTTCGCCGTCGAGGAAGTCCGCCCGCCCGGCGCCGTCGGGGCCGACGGCTGGGACGACTTCGTCGCCCTCACCGACGTCGTCAACCGCGCGCAGTCGCACGATCTCGGGCATGACGCGTTCGTCTGGCTGCCGGAGGAGCTGATCCCCTACTACGCCGACGTCGCGCACGTGCGGAAGCGCCTGTTCGCCGCGCGCGTGGACGGCCGGATCGTCGGCCGCGGGCTCCTCTCGACCTGGCTCAACGACCCGACGACCTCGGACGTCGCGGTCTCCGTGCTCCCCGAGCACCGGCGCCGCGGGATCGGACGGAAGCTCCGGGAGCGCGTCGAGCGGATCGCCGTCGACGAGGGCTGCCGCACGCTCACGGGCTTCACCATGCACCGCGCCGAGGCGAACGGCGTGCCCATCCCCGCGCCCACGGGCATCGGCGCGGTCGGGGCCGACGACCCGTCGTCGCGCTTCGCCGTCGACGCCTGCCACCGCCTCGGCCAGACCGCGCGCGCGAGCGCGCTCGACACGCGGGACGCGGCCCCGACGCTCGCCGTCCACCTCGCCGATGCGCGCCAGGCCGCCGGCGACGACTACCGCGTCCTCGCCTGGGTGGACGCGACCCCGGAGCACCTGCTCGACGACCTCGCTGTGCTCCAGACGCGCATGTCGACCGACACCCCGCAGGGCGACCTCCCGCAGGCGGAGGATCCGTGGGACGCCGACCGGATCCGCGAGGCCGAGGCCCGCCGCGCGTCCTCGGGCCGCACGGGCCTCACCACCGCGGCCCTGCACGTGCCGTCGGGCCGCCTCGTGGGCTTCACGGAGATCGCCGTCTCCCCCAGCGGACGGCGCTCCGACGGGCACGCGTACACGTACCAGCAGGACACGCTCGTGCTGACCGAGCACCGCGGCCACCGCCTGGGCATGATCCTCAAGGTCGAGAACCTGCTGCTGCTCGCGCGCGAGGCCCCCGAGGCCGACCGCGTCGTCACCTGGAACGCGGACGAGAACCGGCCGATGCTCGCGATCAACGAAGCGCTCGGCTTCCGGCACGTGGGCACGAGCGGGAGCTGGCTGCGGGAGGTCGCGTCGGCCGACGCCGGCTGAGACGCCCCGTGTCTCAGGAGCGTCCTCGTCCGAGTTCCTCGCGGATGTCGGGGCTCCAGATCAGAGCACCCCCGGCGTGGACCGCACCTCGCCAATCGAGTCGCTGCCCGCGCCATTCCTCGATGGGCTGCTCGGTCACGAACATCCAACTGTCGGAATCCCTGCGCCACTGCTCATCCGACAGCGTCCATGCGCCCAGGATGATGGACGTCGACTTCTGGACGGCGAGGAGACGATCGACATCCCGCGGGAGGCCCGCGTCGCCGACGCGCTTCTTGGCGCGACGCGCATTCGCCGCCCCCAATCCCCACCACCTGGTGGCGCGCTCGTGGAATATCTCCGCGCCTCGCCCGCCATGCAGCGCCGGGCGCCGGGTGCCGTCACCGACGTCGTCGATGTCGTCGTGGTGCAGGATGACGATCGCGGTCCGCGTCAGCTGGTCATAGCGAACGGAACCCTCGCGCGCGAACACCGCTGGCGTGAGGTACTTGGACGAGCCGACCTTGGCGATGTTCGTCACGTTCGTGAGGTCCTCCGCACGCTCGTCGTCGACGATCACCTTGACGCCGGCGGCGGCAACGGCACAGATCGCGGCGCTCTCCGCACGCTCCGCCGACGCTCCATCGGGGAAGGGCTCGCTCGTGATGAAGACCTTCGTGCCGGATTCATCGCGCAATGCATCCGCGGCCGAGTTGTGATGCCCCCAGACGCGTCCAGGACTGCTCCCGATGCCGATGTAGACCGTCTTGCGATCATCATTCCGGTAGATGTAGAGATACGTGCTCGTCATGATGTGTCCCCCTCATAGGGCGTAGGCGTCGCGACCACGTCGGTCTCGAGCAAGCGGACTGCTCGCCGTCGATTCGTCCTCACGCCCGTCGCCGATCCGGCCCAGATAGGCGTGAGTGAATCCGCGATGATGTCCTCGACACGGCCCACTGTCTCCTCGGACCCTATTGCCGCCCCTTCGCACCCACCAATCCCCCTTTCGAGGCGGGCGCATTCGCGTGCGTCCTCGAGAGCACGCCTTCTCAGGCGACCGCGACGAGGGCGACCCCGGCGTTCGCGGAGTCCGTCGGGGACGTCGGGCGACCCGCCCCCGACCCTCTCCTCGACCGCACCCTCGCCGAGAGCCCGGCTCAGGGCCGCGCTCGACCTGTGCCCCCAGGAGACCGTCTCCGGTGCGTCGACCTCGCGCAGCTCCGACAGCTCCCCGCGCAGCTCCATCAGGTCCCGCGAGGCGAGGCCGAGATCCGCGAACGGCGCATCCACGTCGACGGCCGCCTCGATCCCCGTCGCCCTCGCGACCCGGGCCGCCATCTCGGCCGCAAGCTCGTGCGCTCTCATACCGACGCCTCCCTGCCCACAGGCGACGAAGCCAGCGGCGTCAGCAGCCCGAGCCCCAGTACCACGACGAGAGCCGCCCCGGTCGGATACAGCACTGCCGCGAACCCCCACTGCTCGCAGGCGGCGGTCAGCACCACCGCGCCGAGCGGCGCCAGGCACGTGGTGACCGTCCAGAAGGCCGCGGTCACCCTCCCGATCAGTCGGGGCGGAGTCACCTGCTGACGCAGGCTCATCGAGCAGACACCGCCGAGCGTGCTGCCCAGCCCGAAGGCGAGGCCGACGAGGGCGACAGCGACCGCGTGATGAGCGAGAGGAAGCAGCCCGACCGAGAGCGCCACGAGCAGGAACCCCCCGAACCAGCAGCGCGCGAAGCCGAACCGGCGGTGGAGCGGACCCGCGCCCACCGCGGCGCCCAGCGAGCCGACCGCGGCCACCGCGAAGACGATGCCGACGACCCAGGACGGGCTCCGCACCGAGTCCTTGAGCCAGAAGACCAGAAGGTCGTCGGCCGAGACGGTGACGAGGGTGAACAGCGTGAGGAGCACCATTAGCCAGCGCAGGGTCGGGTTCTCCCACAGGAAGACGACCCCTTCCCTGAAGCCGGCGAACCAGCCACCAGGGCGAACGGCGTAGGGGTCGTGCTCGGCGTCGGACGCCTCCGACGGCGGCGGGCGCAGCAGCCACACCGAGAGCGCGGACACCGCGAAGGTGAGCGCGTCGACGCCGATGGCGTTGGCCGGGCCGGTCAGGGCCGCCAACGCTCCGGCCGCGGCCGGTCCGACGAGGTAGGCCACCGAGTTCGACGTCTCCAGCCTGCCGTTGGCGTCGACGATCTGGTTCTGGGGCACCAGCGCCTGCACCATCGACACGTGGGCGACTTGGAAGGTCAGGCCGAGCCCGGACCCGATCGCCGCGCACACGTAGACCAGCCACAGCTGCGGCTCGATCCACCACACGACAGGCACCGCTCCGAAGACGACGAGACGGCCCAGGTCGCAGCCGATCATCAGCCGCCTGCGGTCGACGCGGTCGATGAGTGGTCCCACCAGGACACCGGCGACGAGGCGGACCGCACCGTAGACCGCCGAGACCGCACCCATCTGGAACAGCGATCCGGTCAGCTCGAGCACCAGGAGCGGCAGGGCCAGGCTGCCGAACGCGTTGCCGAACGCCGAGAGACCCTGCCCGGCCCAGTAGAGGTTGAAGGCCGCGTTCCGATGCAGCGGGACCTCAGGGTCGCGACCGACGACCGGCATCAGCGGACCCCTCGTGCGATGTGCGAGAGCGCGTCGACGAACCGCGCCACGAGGTGGGACGCGCGGCCGAATCCGTGACGCGCTTTCGACTTCGCGCTGATCACCACGCACATGCGATCACGCATAACCACGATGCCATCCTTCACAACGCGTCACTTGACCTGGTGCGCGCTGCGGAAGTCAGCGCGCTCGTGTCTGCCCGTCGAGCGTCCGACGGCACGATCTGCCCGCGGATCTTGCTGCGACGCTGGGCTTCTGCATCGCGGCCCACGGGGGAATGCCGTCAAGCTACCGTTCTCGCTGACAGACCGGGCAGAAGTGACTCGAGCGGTTCATGAACGCCTCGCGGACGATCGACGTGCCGCAGCGGCGGCACGGCTTCCCCTGCTGCCCGCAGGCGTTGAGCGAGTGCGAGAAGTAGCCGGACTCCACACGGCAGGTACGAGAACAACGATTCCCGTAGGAGAAGCGTTTTCGCTGGTCGACGGCTTTTCCCCGTCTGGAAAACGCCACCGTGCCGGGCACGTCCTGAGTAGCCTGGTACGACCACTCCACGTCAGACTTCGCAGCCACGCGATCGATGGGGGGGGAAGCCGCCCGCCAGGCCGCCGTCTGCGCTTTCACCGAGGTCACCCGGATGATCCGTCGGCATGGCGTACCCCGCGCGCTGGCTCGTGGTTCACCACTCAGCCACGATCGCCAGTGTTCAGACGAGGGCTCTGATGCACTTCGGATCGGTGATGGAGCGGCCCGTCCTACGCCGATGATCCAGCTCCCCCGGGCCTTCTCCGCTCGGCGTCGCGATCGCGCAGATGGTTCTGGAGGACCTCGCCGATGACGGTGACCTGTTCCACGGTCAACGGCGGCGCGGCCTCATGGATCTTCCGGACGTGCTCCTCGTGCGCAGCCGAGTCGAAGGCATAGTCCAGGTCGGAGACGCGGATCAGGGTCTTGATCACCGGGCGCATCACCGTGCAGATCGCCGAGCATGGGCAAGTGTGGAGGGCCCGGCGCCGGACGCCCGGGGCCGCGGTCCTCGGCGTAGGCGGTCGAGAGCACCGGAGCAAGTACTACTTCCAGGGAGGACGAGAACCCACCGGCTGGCCGGGTTCCTCGGGCGAGTGGTCTGACACCGCCCGAGAGGACTGGCCGCCGGATTGGGATGTGGACGACGGCACGCGCCTCTCAGCGGCCACTCGCGCTTGGAGCCCATGCCCGCGCGGCGGTCGGCGAGAAACGGATGCCGTACGCCGGGATGACGCGACGCGTTCCGCCTCAGGCCGAGGACTCGCCCGCCCGCTCCCGCTGCACCCGCGTCCGGTGCGTGTCGTACTCGACGTCGTGCAGGCCGGGCGGCAGCGGCGCGATGAGCAGCCCCCGGCTCGCGAGTCGCATCCGGGTGCTGCGCGTGAGCTGCTCCCCGTGCGCGGTGTCCATCGTGTGGCGAGCACCGGGGTGTGGACGACCGGTCCGACAGCCCTCGCACCCCTTCCTGACGGAACCGGGCCACCCAGCGATGCGCGCGCCGCCGCGAGACGCCGAGCTCACGCGCGACCCGCCGACGATCCTCCACCACGCGCCGCACGAGTAGAAGCCTCCCGCTGGACTGTCAGATGAGCGCCACCGTGGGACATCGAGGCCTCCTGGCGAGGGTTGAACTATGCAGCTCCATCAGGCCAGGAGGCCTTTCCACACGCCTCGAACCGTCACCAACTTCACGGTGGAGTGCAGCTAGAGCCGCTCTCCAGCCGCGCTCGCGTCGTCGCCAAGCGCTAGTAAGAGCTTCCGCAGGAGATCGCTGAGGTGCTGCTGCTCGTCCCGATCGAGGGAGGCGAGCAGATCGCGTTCGTTCTCGACGTGGCTCACGAGGGCATCGTTGACCACTGAGAGGCCCTGCCTAGACAGCGTCACGATAACGCTACGACGATTCGCGGGGTCAGTCTCGCGCGTCACGAACCCCTTGTCGACCAGCCGGTTCAAGCGGTTCGTGATGGCGCCGGAGCTGACCATGGTACTGGCCAGGACGTCTCCCACGGTCATGCGGTGCGGTGCGCCAGCCCTCCTGAGCGCGGCAAGCAGGTCGAACTCGCCGGGCAGGAGGTCGTGCTGGTTGAGGGTGGCAGCGATGTGCCGATCCAGGATCGCGGCGGATCGGCTGATGCGGCCGATCACCGCCATGGGGCTCACGTCGACATCCGGGCGCTCCTGTGCCCACTGATCAAGTACTCGATCGACTGCGTCGGGCATGACCGACTCCTTCACGTTGAATTGTTTGACTCAGCCTCGGCCTCGGCATACACTCCTCAACGTTAAACAGTGTTGCGCCGCGACGTTCGGAGGGCTGGGGCTGTGACGAACGATGAGGCGCACCGCAGGCGGTCCTCTTTGCCAATGGAGCTTAACGAGGAGGTCGCCCTCACGCTCGCAGATGGCGCTGCAGTCGTCGCCCTCGAATCCAATGTTGTCGCTCAGGGGCTGCCGTACCCACGGAACCACGAGACAGCGCTACAGGTCGAGGACGCTGCACGAGGCGCAGGAGCCGTCCCCGCGACCATCGCTGTCATCGACGGGGTTGTGCGAGTCGGCTTGAGCCGGGACGAGCTTGAGCGCATCGCACTGTCGCCATCCCTGCCGAAGCTCACCACCCGGGACATCGGCGCGTGCGTGGCACGCCGAGGAACCGGAGCCACGACCATCGCGGCCACGATGGCGATCGCGGACCTGGCAGGCATCGCAGTCGTCGCCTCCGCTGGGCTCGGGGGTGTCCACCGAGACGCGAGCGAGAGCTTCGACATCTCCGCTGACCTCCCTCAGCTGACTCGATCCAAGGTGCTCGTCGTCTCCGCTGGAGCCAAGAAGATCTTGGACGTACCGGCGACGCTGGAGTACCTCGAGACCGCCGGTGTGCCCGTGGTCGGCTACCGATGCGATGACTTCCCCGCCTTCTACTGCGTCTCGAGCGGGTCCCCGGTTCCACACCGCTCGGACAGCCTCACCGAGGTAGCACAAGCAGCTCTTGCTCATTGGTCGCTGGGGAACGCCGGGGCGGTCCTCGTCGCCCACCCCATATCGCCGTCGCACGCGCTTGAGTCGGCAGAGGTCGATGAAGCCATAGAGTCGGCGCTCCTTCGCGCTCGTGCCGAGGGCATCAGCGGGCAGCGTGTCACGCGATACCTGCTTGACGCGGTCAACGATGCGACCCACGGACGCGCGCAGGCCGCTAACGCCGCAGTCCTCATCAGCACCACAGAGATCGGCGCTCAAGCGGCGGTCGCATATTCGGCCGTGATCAGGAGAGCTCTTACATGAAAAGCCTCAACGCAGCGCTGTTCGACCTGGACGGGACGTTGTTGGACACGCCACCGGCTATCGCGGCTGCGCTCAAGTCCGCCGTCGCCGAAGTCACGGGCGAGAACGTCGCCCTGCAAGATGTCGTCCAACTCGTGGGACGTCCTCTACCGATCTTGTGCGGACGGCTCGTAGGTCGTCATGAGGATGACCCGATGACTCTTGCCGTGGTACGGGCATACCAGCACCGTTATCGACAAGACATCGTCCCAAGCGCGCAGCAGTTGATCTTTCCCGGTGTCCTCGACGGTCTCGACGCCCTCCGGGCCGAGGGGCTCTCCTTTGCCATCGTCACCAGCAAAGCGCACCACGCGGCGGAATCAATACTCGACGCGGCGGGTCTGCTCGACCGCTTCGACGTCGTCATCGGCGCGGACGACGTGAAGAACCCCAAGCCCGCCGGGGATGCGGGACTGAAGGCTCTGGACATGCTGTCCGTCACACCCGAGGCCGCGATCGTGGTCGGTGATACTGCCGACGACATACGAATGGCCGGCGCCGTCCCCATGCGTTCCATCGGGGTGACGTACGGATCGACGATGAAAGAGGCGATGACCGCTCTCCGTCCCACACTGGTCGTCGAGGACTTCCCGTCGGCGGTGAGTGCGATCAGGCACGTGATGCTCAGCAGAGAAGAGATGCTCTCATGACCAGTGCTCTCACCGAAACGCAGACAGACGAAGTCGTCGTTATGGACGGGCGTGTTCACCAGCTCCCCCGCACCGACGCGCTGCTCGCTCTTCACGCCACGGCCCGCAATGCAGAGGCCAGTCATCGAGACTTCGTCCTGTCCACGCAACAGGTCATGCGGCTCCTTCTAGAGGAGTCCCTCGGACACTTGACTCATGTCGACGAGGCGCCGATCACTCCGATCGGTGGAGCGTTCCAGGGTCGTCGTCGCGCACAGCAGCAGGTGATGGCCGTCTCGGTTCCGAGCGCCGGGGACGCACTCGAAGCCGAGCTCCGCTCGATAGTCCCCGACGCGCGTATCGGGAAGATCCTGATTCAGCGGGACCCCGATCTGAAGACCCCGACGCTCCACTGGAGCAAACTGCCAGACGGCATCGCGGGAAAGGAAGTGCTGCTTCTCGACCCCATGATGGCGACCGCGAGCACTGTGAAGCTGGCGATCACCGTGCTGGCCGACTCCGGCGTGAAGCCCGCAGACATCGTCGTCGTGAACTTCCTGACCTGTCCTGAGGCACTCGAGAAGCTGTTCGCCGAACATCCCGAGGTCCGCGTCGTCACCAGCTTCATCGACGATCGCCTCACCGAGCAAGCCTTCCTGTGGCCGGGGATCGGCGACTTCGGTGACAGGTACTACGGGACCTTCCGATGACGTCACCTGGGCGGTCGGTGCGCATTCCCGGCAGCGCCGGGATCGCAGCAGCTGCAGCGGTCGCGCCCATCGTGTGGGGAAGCACGTACGTAGTGACGACTGAGCTACTGCCTCCCGGCCACTCGATGACCGCCAGCGTGCTGCGCGCGCTGCCCGCCGGCCTGCTGCTGCTCGCCATCCGATCGGGCCTCCCGCCACGGGGATGGCGCGTACGCACGGCTGTGCTCGGCATGCTCAACATCGGGTTCTTCTTCCCGCTCCTGTTCATCGCCGCTTATCGGCTTCCCGGGGGTCTTGCCTCCGTCGTGGGGGCTCTCCAGCCGATCCTCATCATCGGCCTGACTCTCGTGCTCCGATGGGGTCGGCCATCGAACGCCCATTTGCTCGGGGGCCTCGTCGCGCTGATCGGCGTGTCGCTCGTCTCCGTCAACGAGAACGCTTCCTTCGATGCGTTGGGTTTTGTAGCCGCCGTGCTCGGGACGGTGTCCATGGCGTCGGGGATCCTCCTAACCCGGCGCTGGGGAACGCCACCGAACACTCATCCGCTGAACTCCACCGCGTGGCAGCTGATAGTCGGCGGCGTCGCGATCATCCCCCTCATCCCGATCTTCGACAGCGGACCTTGGGAGCCGACCGCTGCTGGCGTCGCCGGCTACGCGTGGTTGACCCTCGTGGGCGGGGCACTTGCGTACAGCCTCTGGTTCCGCGGCGCTCGAGCTCTGCCCTCCACCGGAATCGCTCTGCTCGGAGTCCTCAGCCCTGTGACTGCAGCGACTCTGGGCTGGGTCCTTCTGGGGCAGGAACTGTCTCCACTGCAGGTGGTCGGATTCGTCATCGCTCTGGGCGGTTCTCTGGGAGGTCAGCTCACACCCGCATACAAGACGCGTCCTGTCTTGACGCAAGCCACCTCATGAACCTCGACGTCGGCAAGGAAATGTGATGAACGCAAACGAGTCCTTTGATTCGCACGATGAAGTCGAATCACTGCCGGTGATGCTCAAAGCTGCTGTTGCAGCTGATCCCGGAAAAGCCGCGGTGGTCGCAGAGAACACCATGATGACCTACTCGCAGCTGTGGGCAAGGGCGACGGCCCAGGCTGAACACCTCCGCCGGGTGGGAGTGCGGCCTGGCGACTACGTGGGGTTGTACCTAGAACCAGGCGAACGGCTCCTGGTGGCTGTGTGGGCCGTGCTCCTCGCTGATGCGGCGTACGTGCCGCTGGCTGTGGACTACCCATCGGAGCGCATCCGCTACATGATCGCCCAGTCCGCTGTTGCCCACATCATCACGGATGACGTCTCCGCGTCGCCCGCTCGGAAGCTCACCCCGGATGGCGTGCACGTGCACATCGCAGGTGAGGGCACCCCGACGCTTGCGGGCGCCTACGACCCCGACATGTCGGGTTCGGCGTATGTCATATTCACCTCTGGCTCGACCGGCAAGCCGAAGGGGGTCGTGATACCGCATTCGGCGATCACGCATCAGATGCGGTGGCTCGCGCAGGAGATGGCGCTCGGGCAGGCGCGGATACTGCTCAAGACCCCGACGAGCTTCGACGCCGCACAATGGGAGCTCCTCGCGAACGCAGTCGGCGGAACCGTCATCGTCGGAGAAGCGGGTATCCACCGCGATCCCTCTCGTATCCGAGCACTCGTCGATTCTCAGCACGCCACTCACCTCCAATGTGTTCCCACGCTCTGGAGGGCTCTGTGCCGAGAGCCGGAATTCGCGAGATGCGAATCGTTGACACACGTCTTCAGTGGAGGCGAAGCCCTGACTCCCGGGGATGCAAAAGACATCATGCAGACGCTTCCTCATGCGCGTCTCTTCAATCTCTATGGTCCGACGGAGACGACCATCAACGCCACCTCGCATCGAGTCGGCGTCGATGATGTCGATCCTCCAGATCCCGTGGTGACCATCGGGCGCCCGATACCGGGGTGCTCCGTTCACATCCTCGACGCGAAGCGGCAGCCCGTCGCTCTCGGCGACCATGGAGAGCTCGCCATCGGTGGTCCTCAGGTGGCATCCGGCTACCTCAACGATGCCGCGAGGACCGAGGAGCGGTTCGTCACGATCGAGCGCGAGGGAGTCGCCACGCGCGTCTACCTGACGGGGGACATCGTCTCCCGCGACTCGGCCGGAGCGCTGCACTTCCACGGGCGTACCGACGACCAGGTAAAGGTGAACGGGCACCGAGTCGAGACCGAGGAGGTGCGGCTCGCGGTCGAGCAGCACCATTGGGTGCGTTCCGCCGCCGTCGTGCCGTGGAAGGACCCTCGGGACGGCGTGGCGCGTCTGGCGGCGTTCGTCGAGCTCGACCCGCACGAGGCCGCGCTCATGGACGCTGACCGCGCAGGGCAGCATCACCGCTCGAAGAAGGGGCACGAACAAGTCCTCGCACAGCTCGCAGTGCTTTCCCGGGACGGCGACCGGCCGGACGACGTCGTCCTGGCCAACGCGGAGGGCACGCCCGAGCAGCGACGGTTCGCGTTTGGACGCAAGACCTACCGCTTCTACGAGGGCGGACAGTTGACGGTGGAGGACATCACACGAGCCGTCGACACGTCACAGAAGCCTGTTCCGGTGGCGCCGCTTGCAGCGCTGGACGTCCATGTGCTCGCGGAGCTCCTCCGCTGGTTCGGCCCGTTCACCAGCCCTGAGAGGTTGCTCCCCAAATACGCCTACGCTTCACCGGGAGCGCTGAACGCCACCACGATCTACCTCGAGGCCTGCGGCATCGAGGGCCTGCTGGATGGGATGTACGAGTACCGCCACGCCTCGCATGGCTTGAGGAGGGTCGGCCCCGTTGAGAGCGAGTTGCCCGGTCCTCTGCGTTTCCACTTCGTCGGAAGTCGCCGCGCCATCGATTCCGTATACGCAACGAACATCGACGAAGTGCTGCACTTCGAGGGCGGACACATGGCAGGTCTCCTCGACCATGCTGCGGCTCAGATCGGTTACTCGGCACAACTCCAACCGTCGACCCAGGACGCTCGCATCGTCGCCGCGGAGCACGTCTGCACCGCGGTGATCGACCTCGGCCCCGCAGCGCCGGCTGGGGATGACCTGCCGGTCCGGGTGACCGTTCAAATGCACGACAGCGTCAAGGACGCACGATCCGGCACCTACGACGTCGGCCCCGCGGGACTCCGACGGCTCAGTGCAGACATCATCGAGCGACGGCACGTCATCGCGATCAACCAGGAGACCTACGACCGGTCGAGCTTCGGTGTCGGACTCTCGGTTCCGAGTACCGCGGGATGGCGTGGATTCGTAGCCCTAGGGAGGGCGCTGCAACGGCTGCAGATGAACTCGGAGGGGATCGGGCTGATGTCGGCCGGTTACTCCTCGCTCACCGGGCGCGATCTCCCCTCGGCTCTGCAATATGCGAACATCGTCGGAGACGCCTCGATCATGTACTTCGCGGTCGCCGGGCCGGTGTCCGAGGAGCAGATCCGCTCGACCGGCATGCACGAGGACTCTGTCCACACTCGTGGTCCCGAAGAGATCCTTCGGGACGATCTTCGCCGCACCCTGCCCTACTACATGGTTCCCTCGCGCATCACCATCGTCGACGAGATACCCGTCTCCAGCAGCGGCAAGCACGACAGGGCGGCCCTCGTCTCCGTCGTTGAGGCATCCGTCGCACCTCATGCTGTTGTGACACCACCGAAGACCGACCTCGAGCGCAGCCTCCTGGACCTCTGGAATGAGACGCTCAGGTCGGATCATCGGTCCGTGACCGCGGACTTCTTCGACCTGGGCGGAAACTCACTCGACGCAGTCCAGCTCATCAACCGCATAAATCGCGTCCTCGGGGTTCTGTTGCCCGTCCAGACGGTATTCGAACGCCCGACGGTACGCGGTCTGGCGGAAGTGCTGTCTTCGAGGTCATTGGCGATGTCCCGTCTCATCAAGCTCGCCGATGGTCCCGGTCCCGTATGCGTCGTCTGGCCCGGGCTCGGCGGCTACCCGATGAACCTGAGGGCGTTCGCTGAGCATCTCTCCTCGAAGTTCACTGTCTACGCTGTTCAGACCCACGGACTCAACGTCGGTGAAGTCCCCTACACGACCCTGCGCGAGATGATCGATCGTGACATCATGCTCATCGACGGTGCGCTGGGCGATCAAGACCTGGCGATCGCCGGGTACTCATTCGGCGCGAGGGTGGCGACCGAGGTAGCGGCGACGTTGACCGCCAGGGGCCGAGCCATCAAACAGGTAATCCTCTTGGCGCCCGGATCGCCGTTCGTGCCCGGTCTGCCTCTGAGCTCTGGTGACGGATTCGGTGACTCGTATTTCAGGCACATGGCATATTCGGTGTTCGTAGGACGACTTCCTGACGATGAGGCTGCCGCTCAGCTAGCCTCCATGACCGACCAGGAGTCTTTTCTCGAGGCGTTGACTCTCTGGCGTCCTGGGTTCGACCTGGAGCTGGCGGCAAGGATCCTCGCGGTTGCATCAACCACATTCGGATTCCGCGGCGACACCGTCACGGACGTCGACGGCCTTCTGGCCAAGATGCACGTCTTCGCGGCGCTCGGGGACACTCCGTCCTTCTTGCGATCGAATGAAGTGCCCCTCGAAGAACATGGGCAGCTGCGTCGTCTCTCCGTCGATCACTACGCCATCCTGCGTGATCCCGCGGTAGAAACCGTGGTGGGCATGTTGGAAGCTCGCCAGGTTCGGGTGGGCTGATGCCTCATCTCAAGGTGTGGCACTATGCGCCCGAGTTGACTCCGGAGAAGAAGCAACTTCTCGTGGATGCCTTCGAGGCTGTCACCGTCGAGATCCTCGCTTCTAGGCGCGGACATGGCCGGTGTGGAGGTTTTCGGTGATCTGACGGACTTGGAGCACTTCGCCTCCGAAGAGGACCTGCTCGTGGGCGCATCTGCGGCCCGGTTGGCGGAGTTCCGTACCGCACGGTCATGCGCTCGACAAGCGCTGCAACTGCTCGGGTCGCCGGCATCGAACATCTTGAGGGGCCATGACCGCGCCCCGATCTGGTCGGCGGGCGTCACCGGCAGCATTACGCACCGTGATGGATACCGGGCGGCAGTCGTGGCGAAGAAGAGCCGGGTGTCGGCTATCGTAATCGATGCTGAACAGGATCTGCCCCTCCCCGATGGAGTGGCCGACATGACTTTGACCGCTCCGGACTGGGCGTCCGTTCGGGGCCTCACGGCGAACCACAATTGGGATCGCCTGCTCTTCAGCGCCAAAGAGGCTGTCTTCATGCTTGCATCAGGACTGGGAGCACCTACGACGATCGACATCATACGGGTGCACACCGACGGGCAGATCGACGTGATGGCCAGAGAGGCCGGATTCGACATAGACGCCCGGTGGGTGGAGGCACGCGGGCTTCTCGTCACGGCGGTTGCGGCTCGTACGCGTTAGTCGTTCGTGTCGAGAGGGGTCCAGTCCCGATCACTGGTCTAGCGACGTCGCGACGCTTCGGACGCAGTCGCCAGGCCCATGTCTGCGTTGCGCGCGTCAAACGCGAGCCACCGGCTTGCCTGGCTCCGGTCGGCAAGCCGTGACCCGACCGCGGCGTTCCCGCTGGCTGCGGCGGTAACGGCTACTTCGCCCCAGCCGCCCTCGCTTGCGGCGAGTCGAAGAGTGAGCTGTCCCCAGGTCGGATTCGCGTAGACGACCTGGGCGTCCGTAAGACTGTCAATCCGTTCCCCAGAGAGGTCGCCTCGCACTTCTTCGCGCGAAGCGAAACGCGCTTCCCGGTACTCCTGTCGCCGTTCGTCCACTTCCGTCCGCAGCGCTCCTTAGCGTGGGACTTCAATGGGTGCTGGCGAACAGCGGTCAGGTAGCTGAAATCCACCGCCTCGCCATCGACGCGGCGGATCCAGATCCCGATCGGATTGGCCCCGACGAACACACCACTCGCATCGCGAGCTCGGTCGATGAAGAACTCCTTCACGCCCGGGCCCGTCTTCTCAGCGTGGTCCGGGTGACGTTCGAGGAGTTCGATGAGCATCCGGTGGTGGACTGGGTCGGAGATCGCGACCCCGACCGAGTAGCCGGAGTCGCGCAGAATAGCGCGGAACGCTGCCTCGGCCGCCGAGCGCGTCGGCCAGCTGAACGTCCCGAGAAGTATAGGGATACTGGCCATGACCATCACCCCATGGCATCACCACCGTGATCACAGCGAACGATCGGGAAGACCGCGGCGTGAAGGCACCCCGCCCCTCCCCGGAGCACATGTCCTGCCGTAACCTTGCCGCATGAGTCTTTCCTACGACGACGTTCGGAATCTCCCGCTGTCCGATTTGAGCCTGAACCTGCTCAGATCGTTGGGCTCCGACCCGAACTTCAACAACTTGATACAGGGGTTCAAGCAACGAGGCGGCTACGACCAGCCCACGCCGTCCGACCTCGACGCGATGCTGGCTCGACTGTCGGATGCGTGGGCATGGCTCGAGTCGCATGCTCTGATCGGCCCCTCATCACGAAACCCCCAAAGCAACAATTGGAGCCGAGTCACGACCACGGGGACGGCCCTGCTCGATGACCCCAACGCGCTCCCGAAGGTCTGGGCGGAAGATCGCCTCGCCGGTGGGCTCCACCCGGCCCTGTCGTCAGCGCGATCGAATTTCGCACTCGGCGACTTCGAGACGGCTTCCTTCGCGGCGATGAAAGCCGTCGAGGTGGAGGTGCGCCGCGTCGCTGGTCTGCCGAATGAACTCCTCGGAGTGGCCCTGATGAGGAAGGCCTTGAGCCCGAAGGATGGCGTTCTTCGCGACCCCGGCGCAGAGGGGGGGGGACAGCAGGCCATCGCCGACCTATTCGCCGGCGCGATCGGCGCCTACAAGAACCCGGCCAGTCATCGCACCGTTCGGTTCGACGACGCAGTCGAGGCTGCGGAAGTGATCCAGCTCGCCGATCTCCTTCTCCGCATCGTGCAACGGGCTGAGGCGCGACTGAATCTGTAAATCACTCACGAGTTGGTGCTGATCAGCGTATCGATGCAGCCCCGCGCGACCACGATGCCGTCCTTCATGACCTAGCACTCGACGAGGTGGTCGCCGCGGGACTCAGTGCACTCGCACCTAGCCGCCTCGCGGTTCGACGGGACAACCTGTCCGAGACTCTTGTTGCGATAGCCAACTTCTATACCAATGTCCACTCTCGAAGAAGATCAAGCTACCGTCACCGCTGACACACCGGGCAAAAGTGACTCGAGCGATTCATGAACTTCTCACGTGCGATCGGTGTCCCGCAGCGTTTGCAGGGATGCCCAGCGAGCCCATAGACATTCAGGCGTCGGGAAAAATAGCCGGACGCGCCGTTGACGTTGACGTACTGCGCGTCGAAGCTCGTGCCGCCCTCCGCGAGGGCGCGAGCCAGCACGGTCCGCACCTCCGCGAGCAGCCGCAGGGCGCGCCCCCGGCCGAGCTGGTCCGTGGGATGCGCGTAGTGGATCCGCGCGGCCCACAGCACCTCATCCGCGTAGATGTTGCCGATGCCGCTCACGAGCGTCTGGTCGAGCAGCGCGCGCTTGATCCCCGTGCGTCGCCGCGCGAGCCGGTCGAGCAGCAGCTCGTCGTCGAACGCCGGGTCGAGCGGATCCCGCGCGATGTGGGCCACCTGCGTCGGCACGAGCGCGGCGGCGGATCCGCGACCGCCCGCGTTCCCGTCGGGCGTCGCGACGAGGCGGTCGACGGCCATCGAGCCGAAGATCCGCTGGTCCACGAAGGCGACGACGAGCTCGCCCTGCACCGGGTGCTCGATGCCCATGCGGATCCGCAGCAGCCCGTCGGGGTCGGAGCCGGGCTCGCGGAGGAGCACCTGCCCGCTCATGCCGAGGTGCGTGACGAGGGCGCGGGGTCCGGTCGTGTCGCGCCCGGCGTCGGGCTCGAGCGGCAGCCAGAGGAACTTGCCGCGCCGGACGGCGGAGGTGAACACACGGCCGACCAGCAGGTCGACGAACGCGCCCTCGAGCGGGTCATGCCGCTTGAGCGACCGCGCGTCGAGGATCTCCACGCCGGTGATGCGGGCACCGGCGACCGCGGGCTCGAGGCCGGCGCGGACGACCTCGACCTCGGGGAGCTCGGGCACCGCGGGTCAGGCCGTGGTGCGCGCCTCGAGGCGGGTCCACGCCTCGAGCGCGGCAGTCATCTCGGCCTGCTTCTTGCTGGATCCCTCGCCCGTCGTCCGCACGGCGGAGCCCACCGTGACGGCGGCGTGGAAGCGCTTGCTGTGATCGGGTCCGCTATCGCTCACGTCGTAGACGGGTGCGGGCAGGCCCTGGCGCGCGGCGCTCTCCTGGAGCGCGGTCTTCGGGTCCATCGCGGCGCCGAAGCGCGCGGGGTCCTCGAGGAGGGGCGCGATGAGGCGCAGCACGAGGCCGGTCGCGGCCTCTCCCCCGGCGTCGAGGTAGCAGGCGCCGATGATGGCCTCGACCGTGTCGGCGAGGATCGACGACTTGGCGCGGCCGCCCGTGAGCTCCTCGCCCCGGCCGAGCAGCAGGTGCTCGCCGAGCCCGATGCGGGTGGCGACCTCCGCGAGGGCGACGCTCGAGACGAGGCTGGCGCGCCGCTTGGCGAGCTCACCCTCGTCGAGGTCGGGGTTCTCGAGGTAGAGCATGACCGTGACGGCCTGCCCGAGGATGGAGTCGCCGAGGAACTCGAGGCGCTCGTTGTGCGGGATGCCGCCGTGCTCGTACGCGTATGAGCGGTGGGTGAGCGCGAGCTCGAGGAGCTCGGGGCTCACGTCCACGGCGAGGAGGCGCCGGAGCGCGTCGCGGTCGCCGTGGACGCGGGATCCCGTGGTGTCGGTCATGTCCGACGTGCTGCGCGGGTCGCGACTAGACGTCGGCGACCTTGCGGCCCTTGTACTCCATGTACAGGGACGTGCCGGCGGCGTCCTCGACCACGCGCGCGCGGTGGGGCATGGAGTAGACGACCCTGCCGTTCTCGATGGTCTTGACGAGCGTGGGAGCCTCGGCCTTCCACTGCGAGCGACGCGCACGCGTGTTGGATCGGGACATCTTCCTCTTGGGTACAGCCATGGCTAACTCTCATCTCTCTGCGTTTCGGTGTCGGCGTCTTCACGCGCCGCACCGCTGTCTTCGGAAGCTCGGAAGCCGGACAGGGCTGCCCAGCGCTGATCGATCACGGGCTCCGGGTCGGAGTCCGCCAGGACCAGGCTGATGCCGGGACCCAGATCGAGATCGCGGTCCTCGCCCGGCACTTCGGGCTGGAACGGCAGTGAAAGGACCACCGCATCCCGGATGACCGGCTCCAGGTCCACGTGCTCGTCCTGGACCTGGTAGTCGAAAGCTTCATCAAGACCATACGCGAACATCTCCGCGAAATCGACCTGGACACGCTCCTGCATGTCGGCGAGGGTGCGCGCGGACTGCCCGTCGGCCACCGTGTCGACCTCGCCGGTGGCGAGGATCCCGTCGTGCAGGGACTCAAGGCGCACGGTGACGCGCATCTCCCGGCCGGCGGGGACGGCGATGAGGCCCTCCCCCATGCGCTCGGGGGTGACGATGGTCAGGTCGAGCTCGCGCATCTCGCCGGGCCGGTGCACGATGTCGTGGACGTGGACCGTGAATGGGGTCTTCTGGAACCTGGACACCCGTAGATCCTACGGGGCATCAGCCGGCGCGCCGGACGGCCAGCGCCTCCTGGACGGCCGCAGGGACGTACGGCGCGACATCGCCGCCGAGCGCCTCGACCTGGCGCACGAGCGAGCTGGAGACGTGGGCGTGCGCGGGATCCGGCAGCAGCAGCACGGTCTCGACGTCGGCCAGGTCGCGGTTGACGAGCGCCATGGGCGTCTCGTACGTCACGTCGAGCTGCGACCGGACGCCCTTCACGAGCACGGTCGCGCCGATCTGCCTGCAGTAGTCGACGAGGAGGCCCGCGCCCCAGGAGTCGACGCGGACGGTGGCGGGGAGGCCGGCGTCGCGGATCACGCGTTCGATGAGGGCGACGCGCTCCTCGAGCGGCAGCATGGGCGTCTTGCCGGGGTTGTGCACGACCAGGACGACGAGCTCGTCGTAGAGGCGGGCGGCCCGGCGGATCACGTCGAGGTGCCCGAGCGTGAGGGGGTCGAACGATCCGGGGACGACGGCGATCCGCTGCATCCCGCCAGCCTACGGCGGCGCTCCCCTAGTTCTTGTCGAGGAAGGCGCGCTCCTCGTCGTCGAGCCGGCGGGCGAGCGCGCGCGCGAGGGCGGGGTGGCCCTGGAGATCGGGCGACGCCTCGAGCACGTCGTGCGCGTGCTCGCGCGCGGACTCGATGAGGTCGCCGTCCTGCGCGACCCGCAGCAGCCGGAGCGACGAGCGGCCGCCCGACTGGTTCGTGCCGAGGACGTTGCCCTCGCGACGCAGCTCGAGGTCGACGCGCGCGAGCTCGAAGCCGTCGAGCGTCGCCGCGACGGCGTCCACGCGCTCGCGGGCGACGGTCTCCGGCTCCGCGTGCGTGACCATCAGGCAGAGGCCGGGCACGCCGCCGCGACCGACGCGGCCGCGGAGCTGGTGCAGCTGGGAGACGCCGAAGCGGTCGGCGTCGAGGATCACCATGGTCGAGGCGTTCGGCACGTCGACGCCCACCTCGATGACGGTGGTGGCGACGATCAGGTCGATGTCTCCCGCGGAGAACGCGCGCATGACGCGGTCCTTCTCCTCCCCCGTCATGCGGCCGTGCAGCACGGCGCGGCGGACGGATCCGAGGCGCGGGTGGGCGGCGAGGAGCGCGTCGACCTCGGTGACGGTGGCGAGCGACGGCCGGGTGGGCGCGTCGTCCGCTCCCTCGCCGGCGTCCTCGTCCTCCGCCTCCGGATCCTGCGGGTCGATCGCGGGGCACACGACGAACGCCTGGCGCCCCTTCTCGATCTCCTCGGCCGTGCGCTCCCACACCCGCTCGATCCACCGCGGCTGCTCGTGCAGCGGGACGACGAAGGACGCGATCGGCTGGCGCCCGCTCGGCAGCTCGGCGATGGTCGAGACGTCGAGGTCGCCGAACACCGTCATCGCGACCGTGCGCGGGATCGGCGTGGCCGTGAGCACGAGCACGTGCGGCGGGGTGCCGCCCTTCCGCCGGAGCGCCTCGCGCTGGTCCACCCCGAAGCGGTGCTGCTCGTCGACGACCACGAGGCCGAGGTCGAGGAACTCGACGCGGTCCCCGAGGAGCGCGTGCGTGCCGACGACGATGCGCGCCTGGCCGCTGACGATGCGCAGCAGCGCGCGCTTGCGCTCGGCGGTCGACAGCTGGCCGGTGAGGAGGGTGGGCATGAGCTCCGCCGCGAGATCCGGGCCGAGCGACGTGGTGAGCGAGCGGAGGTGCTGGCTCGCGAGCACCTCGGTGGGCGCGAGCAGCGCGGACTGGCCGCCGCTGTCGGCGACCGCGAGCATCGCCCGGAGCGCGACGAGCGTCTTGCCGGAGCCGACCTCGCCCTGCACGAGCCGGTTCATGGGCCAGGTGCGCGCCATGTCGGTCGCGATCTCCTCGCCGACGAGCCGCTGGTCGCCCGTGAGCTCGAAGGGCAGCTGCGCGTCGAGCCGGTCGAGGTGGCCGCCTGCGGTCGGGATCCGCGGCGTCGCCGGCAGCGCGCGCGCCGCCTGCCGCCGCTGCAGCAGCGCGGTCTGCAGCACGAACGCCTCCTGGAAGCGCAGGGCGTCGCGGCCGCGCTTCCAGTCGACGTCCTTCTCGGGGCGGTGCACGCCCTCGAGCGCCTCGCGGTACGGGAGGAGGCCACGCTGGGCGCGCACCTCGGCGGGGACGGGATCCTCGAGGTCGTCGACCGCGTCGAGCGCCAGCTCCACCGACTTCGCGACCTGCCAGCTCGCCATCGACGCGGTGGCCGGGTAGATGGGGATGGGCATCTCGGCCCAGCGACGCGCGGCCGCGTCGGGCTCGCCGCCCGAGAGCGCCGGGCCCTCGTGCGCGTCGAAGAGCTCGTAGTCGGGGTGCGCGAGCTGGAGGGCGCCGCGGTAGTCGCTGACCTTGCCCGCGAAGATGCCGCGGACGCCCGGCACGAGGTCCTTGGCGCGCCACGCCTGGTTGAAGAAGGTGAGGGTGAGGAATCCGCGGCCGTCGGTGATCCGCACCTCGAGGATGCTGCCGCGCCGGGCCCGCATGGGGCGCTCGCGCACCTCGCGGACCTCGGCGACGATGGTGGCCTGCTGGTCGACCGGCAGCTCGGCGAGGGCCGTGAGCTCGCCGCGGCGGGCGTAGCGGCGCGGCAGGTGCTCGAGGAGGTCGGCGACCGTGCGCAGGCCGAATGCCTTCTGCAGCACGCCCGCGGTGCGGCCGCCCACGACGCCCGCGAGCGCGGCGTCGGATCCGGTCATCCCCCGAGTGTACGAGGGGCGTCTGACGGCGGTGGGCCGGCCAGCGGCCCGGCCGCCGTCCCGCCGTCCGCTCCGTCGTCGGACCGCGGGCGGCGGCGGACGAGCGAGCGCGGCGCGATGAGCGCGAGGATCCGGTCGGCGCGTCCCGCGCGGGCGCGCAGCGCGTCGCCCAGCGCGACGAGCGCGGCGGCCTGCGCGGTGCCGGATGCGGCGTCCACCGGCAGGTCCGCACGGGCGAAGCGCTCCCGCTCGCGCGCGGTGACGAGGAGGGCCACCGGGTCGGCGAGCGACGGGTCGTCGCCCTGGAGGCGCCGGCCGAGCTCGCGCGGCGACTCGGTGTCCGGCACGCGGATCCCCAGATCGACGGCCTGGTCCTCCGCCTCGCGCCAGGCGGTGCCCGCCGGGGCGTCGCCCGCCTCGAGCGCGCGCAGGCGGCCGACGCGGCGGGCGCGGCGCAGGAGCGCGGGGGCGGCGAGGAGGGCGAGCACGAGGAGGACGAGGGCCGCCGTGCCGAGGGCCGCCCACGGGATCCGGACGCCCGTGGCGCCGCTCGCGCCAGGCGCGGCCGAGGCGGTGGGCGCCGGCGTCGCGGTCGGCGTGGCCTCGGTCGGCGCGCTCGGCGTCGCGGACGGCGTGGGCGCGGCGGTGGGCGCGGCCGACGGCTGGGCGTAGGGCGCGGCCTGGCCCCGACCCGGCGTGGGCTCGAAGGCGATCCAGCCGATGCCGGAGAAGTACAGCTCGGGCCAGGAGTGCAGGTCGTGGGATCCGACGCGGTAGGTGATGAGGTCGCCGTCGCGCCCCACCTGGTCGCCCGGGAGGTAGCCCACGGCCACGCGCGACGGGATGCCCGCCTCGCGCGCCATGATCGCCATCGCCGACGCGAAGTGCACGCAGTAGCCCGAGCGCACGCGGAGGAACTCCCCCACCACGTCGACGCCGCTGCCGTCGTAGCCCTGCTGGACGGGCGCGTCCTCCGAGTAGCGGAACTGCCCGCCCGTGAAGAACTGCTGGAGCGCGAGCGCCTGGTCGTAGGGCGAGTCGATGCCGGCCAGGACGTCGGCCGTCGTCGAGGCGACGATGGCCGGTGTCCCGGAAGGGATCTGCAGGTAGGGCGCGAGGTCGTCGTCCGTCGCGGGGGCGACCTGCTCCAGCTGCGCGCGCTCGGGGCGCGGCAGCTCGCTCGTCACGGTGTAGCTCTGGTCGCGGCTGTCCGAGTCGGACGAGCGGATCGCGAGGCCCTGATCCGACCAGCGCCACGAGCCGTCGAGACCCGTGACGCTGCGGGGCGCGTAGGGCGCGGGCAGCCAGGCGCTCGAGGAGCCCTCGACCTGCACGCGCGCCTCGACCTCCTCGGCCGGCACGGCGGATCCGGCGCCGAGGTCCGGCCCGATCGCGTCGACGGTGTTTCCGTCCGACGGGCGCAGCGGCGACGGCGCCCACTCGTCGCCCTCGAAGCGCGAGAGCGTCGTGACCTTGAAGTAGAGGGGCGTGAGGGACGCGGTCGAGTACCGGAGCGCCTCGACGTCGACGGGACGGCGGAGGTCGTCGCCGAGGTCGAGGATCGGGTTGACGACGCGCGAGCCGCCCTGTGCGGAGCCGGATGCGGTGGGGAACGTGGCCGAGGTGAGGCCCGGGACGATCGCCGGCGCGAGGAGGGAGAGGACGACCGCGCCGCCCGCGAGCGCGCCCGCGGAGGCGAGCGTCGTGCGCGCGGACGTCGCCCGTCCGCCTGGCGACGATCGGCCGGGCCGCGGCGGCGGGGCCGCGCCCGCGATGCCGAGGAGGCCGGATCCGCGCCACCCGCCCTCGCCGTCGGTCTCGCGCGCGTCGGCCGCGAGCACCGCGAACCACGCGAGCGCCGTGACGGCGAAGGACCCGACGGAGAACTCACCGACCAGCACGGCGCCGGGCACGGAGACGAGCACGAGGAGCGGGAGCCCGGTGACCGCGGGCATGCGGAGCACGTGGGCGAGCACGTCGAGCACCACCGCGAGGGCGCCGATCGCGGCCACGATCACGAAGACGATGGAGGCGAGCGGCGGCACGGGCGCCGACCGGCGGTAGATCTCCTCGCCCGCCTGCTCGCCGACGGCGAGGAGGGTGCGGACGGTCTCCGGGGTGGGGATCACGCCCAGAACCGCGGTGCGGCCCGCGAACACGAGGGTGACGAGGAGCACGAGGAGGACGAGGCCGCCCGCCGAGGCGAGCAGGCGGGGCACGCCGACGGAGCGCAGCAGCGCGGCGGATCCGAGCACCGCGGCGACGACCACGACGCAGAGCAGGAACCAGGCCCCCGGCTCGACGAGCAGGTGGAGGCTGGCGGCGCCGGCCAGGAGGGCGACGCCCAGCGCGGCGGTGAGCGGCCAGCGGGCGGCGGCGTGCCCGGCGCCCGAGCCGCGGCCACGGCGGCCGGGGCCGGATCCGTCTCCCAGGCCGCGTCCGCCGGGCCCGCCCGCGCGCTCCCCCGGCAGCGGGCGCGGCTCGACCGTCCAGTGCTCGCGGCCCCCGAGGCCGACGGAGTCGAGGTCGGTCATCGGGCCATCTCCTCGGCGCGGGCGGCGCGCCAGGCGTCCGCGGGCCGGGTGTCGTCGTCGAGGACGACCGCGCGCCATCCGGCCTCGCGGAGGATCCGGAGGGCCTCGCGGTCGTCGCGGCCGTCGACCCGGCCCGGGTGCGCGAGGAACGCGACCGCGGGACGGCAGGCGGCACCGAAGCCCGCGAGCCGCCGGGCGGCGTCCTCGTCGAGGTGGCCGAGGACCGCGTGCATCGGGACGGCGCGGCGGCTGCGGCGCAGGTCGGCGAGGGCCTCCTGCACGCCGTCGCGGTCGGGGTCGACCGCGGCCGGGCGCACCTCGGCGAGGTGGAGGAGCAGGTCGCCCTCGGCGGAGGCGTCGCCGGGTCGGGCGGCGACGGGGGCCTGACGGTCGGAGCCCGCGGCCGTCTCGATCAGGTGCACCGCGTATCCCCCGCGCTGCAGGTGCACGGCCACGGACGCCGCGAACGCGACCGCGCGCTCGAACGCCCGGTCGCCGTCCCCGTCGTCGTCGGCGTGCTGCGGGAAGCCGGCGGCGCGCGTGTCGAGGAGCACGAGCGAGCGCGGGCTCGACCGCTGCTCCTCCTGCCGCACCATGAGCTCGCCGTGCCGGGCGGTGGCGCGCCAGTGCACGCGGCGGAGAGGATCCCCCGCCCGGTACTCGCGCGTGCCGAGGTCGTCCTCGCCGCCGTCGGCGCGGCGCTGCACCCGCTCGGACTCGCCCTCGGACGAGACCTGCCCGCCGGGTTCGGCCTCGAGGTCAGCGAGGCGCGGCGTCACGACCAGGCGCGAGGTGCCGCCCGCCACGTGCCGCAGCCCCATCAGGCGGAAGGGGTCGTGCTCCTCGACGGCGAGCGGGCCCACCTCGTGGACGCCGCGGCGCTCGGGAGTGAGGTCGTAGCGGAGGACGGGCCGGGCGGTGGAGCGGCGGGATCCCCGCGCGAACCCCCGGAGCGATGGCAGCTCAGCGGGCGGCGTCGCGCCGTCGGATCCGGGCACCAGGTCGAGCACCCACGAGCGGGGCGTCGGCATGGTGCCGGCGTTCGCGACGGACACGGTCACGGTCGTCGCCGTGCCCGACTCGACGACCTCGGACGTGAAGGTGCGCTCCACGTGCAGCCGCACCCGCGCGATCACGAGCCAGGCGGCGGCGAGCAGCGGGAGCGCGAGGAGGGCGACGCCGATGAAGACGAACTCGCGCCGCCCCGCGATGAAGGCGCCCGCGAACGCGGCGACCCCGGCGGCGAGCAGGGCAATCCCGCGGAGGGTCGGGTGCGGGACGGCCTCGACGCCGATCCGGCGCATCAGGCGCGCGAGGGGCGGCACGGGGTCAGCGCGTCCGTCCGGCGGCGCTCAGCGGCACGGCGGTCGACGCGACGATGCGCTCGAGGATCTCGACCACGGCGGCCTGGCCCCGACCGCGCTGGCCGAGCGCGCGGCCGGTCGCGACGAGCCGGTGCGCGAGCACGGGCGCGGCGAGGGCGTCGATGTCGTCGGGCAGCACGAAGTCGCGCCCGTCGAGCGCGGCGCGGGTCTTGGCGGCGCGGATGAGCTGGAGGGTGGCGCGGGGGCTCGCGCCGAGGCGGATGTCCTCGTGGCCGCGCGTGGCCTGCACGATCGCGACGGTGTAGCGCGACACGGGGTCGGACACGTAGACGCCGCGGGCCGCGTGCATCATCGCGTCGAGGTCCTCCGCGTCGACGACGGGACGCAGCTCGTCGAGCGGGCTCACGGTGTCGCGCGAGCGGAGCATGGCGAGCTCCGCGGAGGCGTCGGGGTAGCCCATCGAGATGCGGGCCATGAAGCGGTCGCGCTGCGCCTCGGGGAGCGCGTAGGTTCCCTCCATCTCGACCGGGTTCTGGGTGGCGACCACCGTGAAGGGCTGCTGCAGCGGGTGCGTCACCCCGTCGACCGTGACCTGCCCCTCCTCCATGCACTCGAGGAGCGCCGACTGCGTCTTGGGGCTCGCTCGGTTGATCTCGTCGCCGATGACGATGTTCGCGAACACGGCGCCCGGCTGGAACTCGAAGCGGTGGTCGGCCTGGCTGTAGACGGAGACGCCCGTGACGTCCGAGGGCAGGAGGTCGGGCGTGAACTGGATCCGGTTGACGGTGCAGTCGACGCTGCGCGCGAGCGCCTTGGCGAGCATGGTCTTCCCGACGCCCGGCACGTCCTCGATGAGGAGGTGGCCGCCGGAGAGGAACACGGTGAGCGCCATGCGGGTGGCGTCGTGCTTGCCGGACATGACGGAGTCGATGTTCGCGAGGATGAGGTCGGCGAGCCGGCGCACCTCCTCCAGCGGCATGGCGGGCGCCCCGTGGGTGCGGTCGGCCTGACGCGCGGCGGCGCGGATCCGGGCGGGCGGCTGTCCCGACCCGGCGTGCAGGGGGACGGACTCGGACTCGGGACTCGTCACGGAGGTCCTCCAGCGTCGTGGGCGTCTTGGCAGCGTACGTCAGGGATCCGGGCGCGTCCGGCCCGCCTCCGGGGGCGGACATGCCGGGTAGCGTGGTCGCCCGTGCACCCTGCTCCGAACGCCGCCGTCCCGCGCCCCGCCGGCCGTCCGTCGTGACCCGCATCGTCGCCGGGTTCGCCGGCTCCCTGGTCCTCCGCGTGCCCCGGACGGGCACGCGCCCCACGAGCGACCGCGTGCGCGAGGCCCTCTTCTCCGGGCTCGAGGCCCGGGACGCGCTCGACGGCGCGCGCGTCCTCGACCTGTACGCCGGATCCGGGGCCCTCGGCCTCGAGGCCGCCAGCCGCGGTGCGCGCGAGGTCGTCCTCGTGGAGCGCGCGGTGCCGGCGGCCGCCGTCTGCCGGTCGAATGCGGGCATCGTCGAGCGCGCGGCGCCGCGGGGTGGCGAGCCGCGGATCCGAGTGGCCGCCCAGAGCGTGCGCGCCTTCCTCGCGGCCGACCGCGGCTCCTACGACGTCGCGTTCCTGGATCCGCCGTACGAGGTCGGCGACGCCGAGCTGGCGGAGGAGCTGGCCGCGCTCGTCCCGCGGCTCGTCGACGGGGCCGTGGTCATGGTGGAGCGCAGCGCGCGCTCGGCCGAGCCGGCGTGGCCCGCGGGGATCGCGCTCGACCGCAGGAAGGCGTACGGCGACACCGTCGTGTGGTGGGCGGTCGCCGGATCGCCCGACGACGAGGACCTGCCGGACGGCGCGGACGAGCCCGCGTCCTAGCTGTACCCGGCCATGACGTTGGTGACACTTCGGGGCGTGTGAGGAGGCCTCCTGGCTTGATGGAGCTGTCTAGTTCTGCCACTGCCAGGAGGCCTCGATGTCCCACGCTAATGCTCGTCTGACGGTTCACGGGAGGGTTCTCCTCGTGCGGCGGGTGGTCGAGGATCGTCGGCCGGTCTCGCATGTCGCGCGCGAACTCGGTGTGTCGCGTCAGTGCGCGCATCGGTGGGTGAATCGGTTCCGGTCCGAGGGCTTCGAAGGCTTGTCGGACCGGTCCTCGAGGCCGAGACGGGTGCCGACGAGGACGAGCCCGGAACGAGAACGAGCCGTCGTGGAAGCGAGGACCCGATTGCGATCAGGTCCTGCCCGGTTGGCGCCGGTGACCGGTGTTCCAGCCCGCACGATCTCCCGCATCCTGCGGCGGCACGGGGCACCGCCGTTGGCATGGTTGGACCCCGTCACCGGGGCCGTGATCCGGGCATCCCGGTCGACGGCAAACCGGTACGAGCATGAGCATCCCGGCGACCTGATCCACGTCGACGTGAAGAAGCTCGGCCGGATCCCGGACGGCGGCGGCTGGCGGGCGCATGGCCGCAGCGAACAGGTTCGTGGTCGTGGGATCGGGTTCGATTACGTCCACGCCGTGGTCGATGACCACACCCGCCTCGCCTACGCGGAGATCCACCCGGACGAGAAGGGCGTGACCGCGGCAGGGTTCCTGACCCGGGCCGCGGCGTACTTCGCCGAGCACGGCATCACCCGCATCGAACGGGTCCTGACGGACAACGCGTTCGCCTACCGGCACTCGGCCGCGTTCCAGAACGCGGTCACGCAGCTCGGTGCGAGGCAGAAGTTCATCCGCCCGCACTGCCCCTGGCAGAACGGCAAGGTCGAACGCTTCAACCGCACCCTCGCGACCGAGTGGGCCTACCGGCAACCCTTCACCAGCAACCAAGCCAGAACCGACGCCCTTGATCCGTGGATCCAGCACTACAACACTGAACGAATCCACTCGAGCCACGGGCTGACGCCCGCGGCCCGAGTGTCACCAACGTGATGACTCAGTACACCTAGCGCGCCCCGTCCCAGTCGGCGTACGGGTCCCAGCCGCCGAGCGCCGTGCGCGGTCCCGCGTACGTCGCGCCGTCGACCGTGACGGCAGGACCGTCGGCCGTCGGGGCGGCGACCACGCCGATCGGGCGGAACGGCCCCGGCAGCGGCGCGCCCGCCGGGAACGCCGCGACGAGCGCGTGGTCCTCTCCCCCGGTGAGCACGAGGTCGAGGGCCGCCGGCGGCAGCGACGGGTGCGCGGCGGCGACCCGGCGGGCGTCGTCGGCGAGGGCGGCGGATGCGAGGTCGATGCCGACGCCGCTCGCGCGGGCCATGCGGCCGAGGTCGAGGAGGAGCCCGTCGGAGACGTCGAGCATCGCCGTGGCGCCGGCGCGCGCCGCGTCGACCCCGGCGGTGAGCGGTGCGACCGGCGCCAGCTGCGCCTCGACCGCGGCGGGGTGGGACGCCCGCAGCGCCCGGGCGAGCGCCGCGTCGGGGACGAGGTCGCCGCGCGGTGCCGCGCTCGTGGCCAGGTCGAAGAGGAGGCGGACGCCGGCCGCGGCCATGCCGAGCGCGCCGGCCACCGCGATCACGTCGCCCGGTCGCGCGCCGGAGCGCAGCACGGGGTCGCGCCCCTCGAGGTCGCCCGTGGCCGTGACCGTGATCACCAGCGCGTCCGACACGGAGAGGTCGCCGCCCACGACGCCGCACCCCGGCGCCTGGAGGACGCAGCCCTCCCGCAGGCCGTCGGCGAGGGCCTCGAGGTCGGCGACCGGCGTGCCCGCCGGGGCCGCGATGGCGACGAGGAGCGCGGTCGGCCGGGCGCCCATGGCGGCCACGTCCGCGAGGTTCGAGGTCGCCGCCCGGCGTCCGAGGTCGTGGGGCGTCGACCAGGCGCGGCGGAAGTCGGGGCCCTCGATCATCATGTCGGTGGTGATCACGAAGCGCCCGTCGGGCGCCCGCACGACCGCGCAGTCGTCGCCCGGACCCACCTCGGCGTCGTCCGCGGCGGGCAGGTGGGGCAGGATCCGCGCCAGGGTCGCCAGCTCCCCCGCGCTCCCGAGGGTGGCCGTGTCGCGCGCGGAGGGCGTCCCAGGAGTCGTCACGACTGCCACGGTAGCCTGATCGCGATGACTCCCCGCCGCCCCGCCCGCGCCCTGCTGCGCCCCGCCGCCGCCGCGGCCGCCGCGTGCGGCATCGCCCTCGCCGTCGCCGGCTGCGCCCCCACGGTCTCGCTCGAGGCGGCCCCCGCCGCCACCGATCCGCTGTGCGCCGACGTGGTCGTCCACCTCCCCGCCCAGCTCGGCACCGCGCCGCTCCGCGAGACGGACGCGCAGGGCACGGGCGCGTGGGGCGATCCGCAGAGCACCGTGATCCTCCGCTGCGGCGTCGCGACGCCCGGCCCCACCACCGACGCGTGCATCAGCTACGACGACGTCGACTGGGTCGAGGACGACTCGCGCGCCCCCGACATCCGCTACACGACCTACGGTCGCACGCCCGCGGTCGAGGTCGTCATCGACTCCACGCAGGCCAGCTACACGGCGCTCACCGACCTCAGCGGCGTCGTCGCGGTCATCCCGCAGACCGCGAAGTGCGTCAGCGCGCAGGACCTCGGGGACGCGCCGCCTCCGGGGAGCTGACCGGGAGCGATCCGGTCGGCACGGATCCCGTGCCTGCGACGCGCCCGCGTGCGGCTCCGACCGCGCGCCGTGCCCCGCGCTCGTCGAGCACCCGCGCACCCGTCCGCCACCAGCGCAGCCACGGCAGCTCGCCCGGCCAGTGCACCGTCAGCGACGCCATGCCGCGGCTCATCCGGAGCGGCAGGGTCGACGGCCGGGTGAGCGGCCGCATGCTGATCCCCATGCCGAGGTGCGGGTCGAGCACGATGCGGTGCTCGGGACCCAGGTGCACGGACAGGTCGATGTCGTCGTGCAGGTGCGTGCCCTCGCGGTGCACCTCGTCGCGCACGGCGAGCCAGGCGTCGCGGCGGAGCCCGAAGTTGGATCCGAACAGCGGTGGGTGCCCGAGCGCGAGCGTCACGGACGCGAAGTACGCGCCGAGGTAGGCGACCGCCGCGACCCCGCGGAGCGCGCGCGGCCCGTCGAGGAACCGCGCGGCGCCGGTGACGGCGGCGACGTCGGGACGGGCGGCGAGCACGTCGCCGAGCCGCTCGATCCAGTCGGCCGGCGGCACGCAGTCGGCGTCGAGCCGGGCGATGACCTCCGAGCGCGCGGCGTCGTAGCCGGCGGACGCAGCCGCGGGGATCCCCAGCACGGGCTCGTGCACGACGCGCGCGCCCGCCTCGCGCGCCACGTCCGCGCTGTCGTCGCGGGACGCGTTGTCGACCACGACGACCTCGTCGGGCGCGACGGTCTGCCCCGCGAGGGCCCGGAGGCACGAGCGCAGGTGCCCCGCGTCGTCGCGCACGGGGATGACGACGGAGACGGTGGGGCGCACGGGCGTCGCCGGACGCGTGGCCGCCGCCGGACGCGGTGACGACGTCCGGTCCCCGAGCCGCAGGAGCCGGCCGGGTCGGGCGTCGGGATGGAGGCGAGGCCGGGCGACGTATCGTCCTACGAGCATGCGCCCGAGCCTAGGCTCATCGCTGCGCGACGACCGGGGTCAGGCGCGGGCGCCATCCGCCTCCCACGCGAGCGCCACGTCCAGCAGGCGCGAGATGAGGTCCGGGTACGCGAGGCCCGAGGCCTCCCAGCACGCGGGGAACATCGAGATGGGCGTGAAGCCCGGCATCGTGTTGATCTCGTTGAGCACGAAGCCGTCGGCCGTGAGGAAGAAGTCCACGCGCGCGAGCCCCCGGCCGTCGACGGCGCGGAAGGAGCGGATCGACAGCTCCCGCAGCTCGGCGAGCTCGGCGTCGGTGACGTCGGCGGGGCACACCAGGTCGATGCCGTCCGCCCCGAGGTACTTCGCGTCGAAGTCGTAGAAGTCGCGGCCGGACACCACGATCTCGCCCGCGACGGAGGCGCTGGGCTCGCGGCCCGGGCCCTCGTCGAGGATCGCGCACTCGACCTCGCGGCCGACGAGGCCCGACTCGACGAGCACGCGGTCGTCCTCCCGGAAGGCGACCTCGAGGGCGGCGTCGAGACCGTCGGCCGCGGCGACCCGGCTCACGCCCACACTGGATCCGGCGCGGGCCGGCTTCACGAACGCCGGCAGCCCGAGCGCGGCCGCCCGCTCCCGGACGCCCGCGGGGTCAGCGGCCCACTCGTGGCGCGAGACCGTGACCCACGGCGCGACCGCGATGCCCGCGGCGCTCAGGATGGTCTTCGCGTAGTGCTTGTCCATGCCGAGCGCGGAGGCGAGCACGCCGGATCCGACGTAGGGCAGGCCGGCGAGCTCGAGCATGCCCTGCACGGTCCCGTCCTCGCCCTGCGTGCCGTGCAGGATCGGGAACACGAGGTCGACCCGGCCGAGCGAGCGCTCGGTGCCGTCCGCGTCGCGCACCGTCAGCTCGCGGCTCCCCGCGTCCTCGGGCCAACGCACGCGCGTGCCGTTGTCGGACACCTGCGGCAGCGCGTCGGCGTCGAGGGCGAGGGCGGAGGCGTCGTCCTCCTGGAGCGTGAAGGCCCCGGCCGGCGTGATGCCCACGGGGATCACCTCGAACCGCTCCCGGTCGATGGCGCCCAGCACGCCGCTCGCGGTCGCGCAGCTGATGGAGTGCTCGCTGGAGGTGCCGCCGAAGAGCAGCACCACCCGGATCCGTGCGGTCATGGTCACTCCCCCTGGGGCGTGTCGTCGTCGGTGGTCAGGTGGGGCGCGATGTCGCGCGGCGACAGCGTGCCCGCCAGCACCTGCGACACCTGCTCGACGATCGGCATGAGCACGTCGCGCTGGCGGGCGAGCTCGAGCACGGGCGCCACGGAGGAGAGCCCCTCGGCCGTCTGCTGCATGCTCTTGACGACGTCGGTGAAGCTGTAGCCCTGGCCGAGCAGGCGGCCCGCGGTGTTGTTGCGCGACAGCGACGACTCGCACGTGGCGATGAGGTCGCCCAGTCCCGCGAGCCCCGCGAGCGTCTCCGCGCGGGCGCCGTAGGCCACGGAGAACGCGGTCATCTCGGCCAGGCCGCGCGTGATGATCGACGCCTTCGTGTTCTCGCCGTAGCCGACGCCGTCGACGATGCCCACCGCGACCGCGATGAGGTTCTTGAGCACGCCGCCGAACTCGGTGCCGATCACGTCGGTGTTCACGAACGAGCGGAAGTAGGGGCTGCGGGCGATCTTCGCCACGCGCTCGGCCGTCCCCTGGTCCGCGGAGGACACCACGACGGCGGTGGGCTGCTCGCGGGCGATCTCGAGCGCGAGGTTCGGGCCCGACGCCACGGCGATGCGCTCCGGGACGATGCCGAGCACCTCCGCGATGACCTCGCTCATGCGGAGGCCGGTGCCCTTCTCCACGCCCTTCATGAGGCTCACGACCACCGCGTCGGAGGGGATGAGGTCGCGCGCCGCCTCGAGGTTGGCGCGCAGGGTCTGGCTGGGCACGGACACGAACACGTCCGTGGCGCCCTGGAGCACGCGCTCGAGCGACGGGTCGGCGGTGAGCCGCTGCGGCAGGTTGATCCCCGGCAGGTAGTCGCTGTTGCGCTTGGCCTCGGTGATCTCCCGGGCGAGCTCGGGCCGCCGGGCCCACATGACGACGTCGTTCCCGCCGTCGGCCATCACCTTCGCGAAGGTGGTGCCCCAGCTGCCGGCGCCGAGGACGACGATGCGACGCCGCTCCCCTGCGCTCGGGTCGGGTGCCGATGCGGCGGGTGCGGGGGTCGGGCGCGCGGTCGCGTCACTCAAAACGGCCGGTCTCCTTCTGGTTCTTCGAGCGGGGATCCCACCGCTCGGTCGGGGCGGTCTCGCCGCGCAGCTCCTCCACGAGCTGCGTGATGGCGGCCATGACGACGGCGGTCGCCTCGGTGAGGGTCGCGGAGTCGAGGCTCCGGTCGCGGAAGCGGTCGAGGTCGACGGGCTCGCCGATGACGACGTGGATGGTCTTCCGCGGGAAGAGCCGCACGCGCTTCGAGTAGCGGCCCATGAGCTGCTGCGTGCCCCAGTGGGCGGCGGGGATCACGGGGATCCCGGCCTGCAGGGCGAGGCGCACCGCGCCGGTCTTGCCGCGCATGGGCCAGAGGTCGGGGTCGCGCGTGAGCGTCCCCTCGGGGTAGACGACGACGATGCGGCCGTCGCGCGCGAGGTCCGACGCGGCCTCGATGGCCTGCCCGCCGCGGACGCCGCCGTCGCGCTGCACGGGGATCTGGCCGGAGCGGCGGAGGAACCAGCCCACCACCGGCACGTCGAAGAGCGACGCCTTCGCGAGGAAGCGGGGCTGGCGCCCGAGCTTCCACGCCACGGCTCCCATCACGACGGGGTCGATCTCGCTGTAGTGGTTCGGCGCGAGCACGTACGAACCCGTCCGCGGCAGCCGCTCGGGGCTCCGGATCTCGAACCGCACGGCCGCGTTGAGCACCGGCAGCACGAGGGCGGCCAGAACCCAGAAGATCGACGGTCGGGCTTTCTCGTTCGCCATGGATCCTCCGGTCGGGTCGCGGTCGTCGTCGGTCGCCCGTCGGGATCCGCCCGAGGGAGGGCCGGGCGCGTCCCTCGTGGACGCGCCCGGCCGGCGTGGGCGGCGCGGGCACCGCCGGCGAGGCTATCCCTCGTAGGAGAAGTCCGCGCCCAGCTGGCGCAGCTTCCCGATGAAGTCCTCGTAGCCGCGCGAGATGATCCCCACGTTGCTGACGGTGGACCGGCCCTCGGCCGTGAGCGCGGCGATGAGGTGGCTGAACCCGCCGCGCAGGTCGGGCACGGTGATGTCCGCGCCGTGCAGGTGCGTCGGCCCGGTGATGACCGCGGCCTGCTCGAAGTCGCGGCGCGCCACGCGGCGCTCGTGGCCCTCGAGGCCCTCCTTGTGCACGACGATGTCGGCGCCCATCTCGTTGAGCGCGTCCGTGAACCCGAAGCGGTTCTCGTACACGGTCTCGTGGATGATCGAGACGCCGGGCGCCTGCGTGAGCGCCACGACGAGCGGCTGCTGCCAGTCCGTCATGAAGCCGGGGTGCACGTCGGTCTCGATGACCACGGGCTTGAGGTCGCCGCCCGGGTGGTAGAACCGGATGCCGTCCTCCTCGATGTCGAACGCGCCGCCGACCTTCCGGAACACGTTGAGGAAGGTCATCATCTCGGCCTGGCGCACGCCGCCGACGAAGATGTCGCCGCCGGTCGCGAGCGCGGCGGACGCCCAGCTCGCGGCCTCGTTGCGGTCGAAGAGCGCACGGTGCGTGTAGCCCTCGAGGCGGTCGACGCCCTCGATGAGGATCACGCGGTTCGGCTCCACGGAGATGATCGCGCCCATCTTCTGCAGGATCGCGATGAGGTCCATGATCTCCGGCTCGATGGCCGCGTTCTTCAGCTCCGTGATGCCCTTCGCGCGCACGCCCGTGAGCAGCACCTGCTCGGTCGCGCCGACGCTCGGGTAGGGCAGCTCCACGTTCGCGCCCTTCAGCCCGTCGGGGGCCGTGAGGCGGATGCCGCTCGGGAGCTTCTCGACGACGGCGCCGAACGCGCGCAGCGCGTCGAGGTGGAAGTCGATGGGGCGGTCGCCGATGCGGCAGCCGCCGAGGTCGGGGATGAACGCCTCGCCGAGCCGGTGCAGCAGCGGGCCGCAGAACAGGATCGGGATCCGCGAGCTGCCCGCGTGCGCGTCGATGTCCGCCATGTGGGCGCTCTCGACGTCCTTCGGGTCGAGGATGAGGTCGCCCTCCTGCTCGCCCTTGCGGAGCGTGACGCCGTGCACCTCGAGGAGGCCGGATACGACGCGGACGTCGCTGATGTCGGGAACCGAGCGCAGGAGGCTGGGGCTCTCGCCGAGGAGCGAGGCGACCATGGCCTTCGTGGCCAGGTTCTTGGCCCCGCGCACCTCGATGCGACCGCGCAGCGGGATGCCGCCGTTGATCACGATGGAGTCGGACAGGAGGCCCACCCGCTCCCCCGCCTTCTTGGCGTCGCTGACTAGTGAGTTCATTCAGTTCTCCAGAGCTGCCGGCCGGGCCGGCAAGGTGCGCGGGCGCCATGCGGCCCGTCGTGATTCGAAGGTGGTGATGGCGTCCTCGTCCCGGAGGGTGAGGGCGATGTCGTCGAGCCCCTCGAGGAGCCGCCACCGAGTGTATTCGTCGATCTCGAACGGGACGGTCAGGCCGGGTGCCGTGGCGATCCGCTCGACGAGGTCGACGGTCAGGTCGAGTCCGGGCTCCGCGTCCATCGCGGCCCACAGCCTCTCGACGTCGTCCTCCGCCACGATCCCCGTGAGGAGGCCCTGCTTCCCGGAGTTGCCTCGGAAGATGTCGCCGAACCTCGGGCTGAGCACGGCCCGGAAGCCGTAGTCGCGCAACGCCCACACGGCGTGCTCGCGGGACGAGCCCGTGCCGAAGTCCGGACCGGCGACGAGGACGGTGGCGCCCTCGTAGACCGGCTGGTTGATGAAGAAGTCGGGATCCTGCCGCCACTGGAAGAACAGCGCGTCCTCGAAGCCCGTCTTGGTGACGCGCTTGAGGAACTGGGCGGGGATGATCTGGTCGGTGTCGACGTTGGACTGCTTGAGCGGCACGGCGGTGCCGGTGACGCGGCTGATGGGCTCCACGGCTCAGGCCCCCTCTCCGACGGCGGCGGCCTGGCGGATGGACGCGGCGTCGACGACGCCGTCCTCCTGCAGGTCCCACGGGCTCGAGAGCGTGCCGCGGATCGCGGTGGCCGCAGCCACGAGCGGCGACACGAGGTGCGTGCGACCGCCCTTGCCCTGGCGGCCCTCGAAGTTGCGGTTGCTCGTGGAGGCGCAGCGCTCGCCCGGCGCGAGCTGGTCGGGGTTCATGCCGAGGCACATGGAGCAGCCGGCGAAGCGCCACTCGGCGCCGAAGTCGGTGAACACCTTGTCGATCCCCTCGGCCTCGGCCTCGAGCCGCACGCGCGCGCTGCCCGGGACGACCATGACGCGGACGCCCTCGGCCTTGGTGCGGCCGCGCACGATCTCGGCGGCGGCGCGCAGGTCCTCCACGCGGCTGTTCGTGCAGGAGCCGATGAACACGGTGTCGACCGCGATCTCCTTCATGGGCGTGCCGGGGGCGAGGTCCATGTAGGCGAGCGCGCGCTCGGCGGCGGCGCGCTCGTTCGGGTCGGCGACGGCCGCGGGATCCGGCACGGGCTCGCTGAGCGAGACGCCCTGGCCGGGGTTCGTGCCCCACGTGACGAACGGCTCGAGGGTGTCCGCGTCGAGGAAGACCTCGGCGTCGAACACGGCGTCGTCGTCGGTCGCGAGCGTGTCCCAGTACGCGACGGCCTCGTCCCAGTCGGCGCCGGTCGGCGCGTGCGGGCGGCCCCGCAGGTAGTCGTACGTGGTCTGGTCGGGGGCGACCATGCCGGCGCGGGCACCCGCCTCGATCGACATGTTGCAGATCGTCATGCGGCCCTCCATGGAGAGCGAGCGGATGGCGCTGCCGCGGTACTCGAGCACGTAGCCCTGCCCGCCGCCGGTGCCGATCTGCGCGATGACCGCGAGGATGATGTCCTTCGCCGTGACGCCGGGGCGCAGCGTGCCCTCGACCGTGACCGCCATGGTCTTGAACGGCTGGAGCGGCAGCGTCTGCGTGGCCATGACGTGCTCGACCTCGCTCGTGCCGATGCCGAACGCCATCGCGCCGAACGCGCCGTGCGTGGAGGTGTGCGAGTCGCCGCAGACGACCGTGATGCCCGGCATGGTGAGGCCGAGCTGCGGGCCGACGACGTGCACGATGCCCTGCTCGAGGTCGCCGAGCGAGTGCAGCCGGATCCCGAACTCCTCCGCGTTCTTGCGGAGGGTGTGGATCTGCGTGCGGCTCGTGAGGTCGGCGATGGGCCGGTCGATGCCGACGGTCGGGGTGTTGTGGTCCTCGGTCGCGATGGTGAGGTCCGGGCGGCGCACGGGGCGGCCGGCGAGGCGGAGGCCGTCGAAGGCCTGCGGGCTGGTGACCTCGTGCACGAGGTGGAGGTCGATGTAGAGGAGGTCGGGCGTCCCGTCCTCCCCTTCGGCGACCAGGTGGTCGGCCCACACCTTCTCGGCCAGGGTCTTCGCAGGCTGCACGGCTCTCCTCATGGCAGTGGCGCGAGGGTCCCCACGCGCATCATGGGAGTCTAACGCCGGGTGCCCGCCGCTATTCCTCAGGCGATGGGCGCGCCCGCGGACCCGTCGTCGAGCGGCTCCGCGTCCGCGAGGGCCTCGATGACCACGACGGTCACGTTGTCGCGGCCGCCGGAGGCCAGCGCCTGCGCGACGAGGGCGTCCGCCGCCCGGTCGACGCCGCCGCCGTCCGCGCGCGCCAGCTGGAGGACGCCGGAGATCGCCTGGTCGTCGAGCTCCTTGGTGAGCCCGTCGGAGCAGATGAGGAACACCTGGTGGTCGACGACCGGCAGCAGCCACTCGTCGGCGGCGACCTCGTCGTGGGATCCGACGGCCCGCGTGATGAGGTTCCGCACCGGGCTCCGCTCGGCCTCCGCGCGCGTCATGCGGCCCTGGTCGACGAGTTCCTGCACCGCCGAGTGGTCGATCGTGACCTGCTCGAGGCGGCCGTCCGTCCAGGCGTAGACGCGCGAGTCGCCGACGTTGAAGACCATCCAGAGCGGGTCGCCGCCGTCCGAGCGCACGAGCGCGACGCCCGCGAGCGTGGTGCCGGCCACCGTGCCGGGCGGATCGTCGCCCGTGATGAGGTCGCCGATCGCGTCGTTGGACGCGTCGACCGCCTCCACGATGAGGTCGCGCGTCACGGGGGCGTCGCCGGACAGGCCGCCGAAGGTCTCCACGAGCGTGGCGCTCGCGCGGTCGCCGAACGCGTGACCGCCCATCCCGTCGGCGACGAGCCAGACGGGAGGATCGGCGAGGAGGCCGTCCTCGTTCACGGCGCGCACGCTGCCGACGTCAGTGCGCGCGGCCCAGCTGACGTGGATGCGCCGCCCGCCGAGCGCGATGGTGCGCGCCTCGGTCATCGCGCGTCCCGGTCGTCGTCGCCGCGCTCCGCGGATGCGGGCTCGGCCGCGGGCCCGGTGACCGGGATCCCGTCGGCCCGCATCTTGAGGAGGCTGGCGACGGTGGCGACCACCATCGAGGCGAGGATCACGACGAGGCTCACGATGGTCGGGATCTCGGGCGCCCACTCGATGCCCTCGCCGCCGTTGACGAACGGCAGCGTGTTCTCGTGCATGGCGTGCAGCACGAGCTTCACGCCGATGAAGAAGAGGATGAACGCGATCCCGTACTTGAGGTACACCAGCCGGTCGAGCAGCCCGCCGAGCAGGAAGTAGAGCTGGCGGAGCCCCATGAGGGCGAAGATGTTCGCGGTGAAGACGATGAACGGCGACTCGGTGATGCCGAAGATCGCGGGGATCGAGTCGAGCGCGAAGATCAGGTCGGTGGTGCCGATCGAGACGAACACGATGACCATGGGCGTGAGCACCTTGCGGCCGTCGATGACGGTGCGGACCTTGGAGCCGTCGAAGTCCGGCGCGATCTTGAGACGCCGGCGGAGGAATCGGATGAAGAGCGAGTCCTCGCTCTCCTCGTCCTCGTCGCCCACCGCCTGCTTGATCGCCGTGTAGAGCAGGAACGCGCCGAAGATGTAGAAGATCCAGCTGTAGCTCTCGATGAGCTCGGCGCCCAGCAGGATGAAGATCCCGCGGAGCACCAGAGCGATGATGATGCCCACCAGGAGCACCTCCTGCTGGTACTTCCGGGGCACGCTGAACCGGCTCATGATGATGACGAACACGAACAGGTTGTCGATGCTGAGGCTGTACTCCGTCAGCCACCCCGCGAGGAACTGGCCCGCATGCTCGCCGCCCGCGACGAACAGCATGATGACCGCGAACACCAGCGCGAGCCCCACGTAGAAGGCGACCCAGAGGGCCGACTCCTTCGTCGAGGGGACGTGCGGGCGCCGGTAGACGATGAGCAGGTCGGCGACGAGGACGAGGACGAGCACCGTCAGCGAGACGATCTCGAACGGGAGGGGGAGGACCAGGGGCACGCGGAGGCTTTCTGCAGCACGGGAGCGGCACGGACATGCCTCGACGAAACTACATGGCGGCCGACGGGTTGTTCACAATTCCCCCATCAGGGGCATCCGGCCTACAGCCCGCGGTTACGGTGGTCGCTTATGACACGAGAGGGACGCCCCATGTCCGTACTGGCGAACGAGCTCGATGCACCCGGCCACGGCGGGCAGGACACCGGACCCCGGCGTCGCGGCCCCCGCACCTCCGGCGACGCCCGGGCCAGCATCATCGAGGCGGCCCGCATGCTCTTCATCGAGTCCGGCGCCGACCGCGTGAGCGCCCGCCGCATCGCCGCCGCGGCCGGGGTCGACCCGAGCCTCGTCCGCTACTACTTCGGCTCGCTCGAGGCCCTGCTCGAGGAGGCGCTGCGCCCCTCGGAGGACCTCATCGCCCCGTACCTCGGGCTGCGGGACCTGCCCATCGAGGAGCGCGGCGCGGCCCTCGTCTCCGCGGCGCTGCACACGTGGGAGCACCCCGTCGGATCCACCATCATGCGCTGGGTCACCGTCTCGTCCGACCACGACAGCGCGGCCTACCGCCGGTTCGCCGAGGCGGCGCCGCAGCACTGGATGAGCGCCCTCCCCGAGGGCATCCCGCAGGACGAGGCCGACATCCGCAACTCGCTTGTGGGCGCGGCGCTCGGCGGCATCGCCATCACCCGCTACATCTGGCGGAGCGCGCCCATCGCCAGCATGTCCCGCGAGACGGTCATCGCCCTGCACGGGCCCGTGGTGCAGGGGTTCCTCACCGGTCCGCTGCCCGACGTGCCGGTCGACGCGCCCCTGCCCGCGGCCTGACGCCGGCGGGCACCCCGGCCCCGGGGCGATCCGCGATCAGCCGCGGTCGGTCAGGTCGTCGCGGACCGCGAGCGGCTTCCGCATGAGCTTGTGGGGGGCCGCCTGCGCCACGGGCTTGAGGGTCAGCAGGTCGACGTTGACGTGCGGCGGCAGCTCCACCGCGTGCACGATCGCCTCGGCCACGTCCTCCGCCGTCAGCGGTCCGGGGACGCCGTCGTACACCGCGTCGGCCTTCGCCCGGTCGCCGCCGAAGCGCACGAGCGAGAACTCGTCCGTGCGCACCTGGCCGGGCGCGATCTCGATCACGCGGATGGGCTCCCCCGCGAGCTCCAGGCGCAGCACGCCGAGCATCGCGTGCACGGCGGCCTTCGCCGCGTTGTAGCCGCCGCCGCCCTCGTAGGGCACCTGCGCGGCGATCGAGCTGACCGTCACGACGTCGGCGCTGCCGCCCGCGGGCACGCCGGCGCGGAGGAGCGGCAGGAGCGCGCTCGTCACACGCTGCACGGCGAGCACGTTGATCTCGTACATCCAGGCCCAGTCCTCCGCTGAACCGCCCTCGACGGAGTCGGTGCCGACGGCTCCCCCGGCGTTGTTGACGAGCGCGTGCACGTCGCCCGTCTCGCGGAGGTGGTCGCGGAGCGCGTCGACGTCGGCCTGCACGGTGAGGTCGGCGACCGCGTACGTGGCGCCGGTCTCCTCGGCGAGCGTGCGCAGGCGGTCTTCGCGGCGGGCGACGCCGACGACGTCCCACCCGCGGCTCCGGAACAGGCGGACGGTGGCGGCGCCGATCCCCGAGCTCGCACCCGTGACGACGACCCTCTTGGCTGTGGACATGACCCCAGCGTAGGGATCCCGGGGCCCCGCGGGTTACGCCCCGCGACGGGCCCGCGTTGACCGGCCGCGGGGCGCTTCCTACTGTCGTGATGCGCCCGCACGGGCGGCACCGACGCACGAGGGAAGGCACGACGATGAGCGACCACGACGAGGACCGGGCAGCGGGCTGGCGCTTCGAGACGCAGCAGATCCACGCGGGAGCGGCACCGGATCCGGTCACCCATGCTCGCGCCACGCCCATCTACCAGACCACGTCCTACGTGTTCGACGACGCCCAGCACGCGCAGGACCTCTTCGCGCTCGCGCAGCCGGGCAACATCTACGGCCGCATGATGAACCCGACCCAGGCCGTGGTCGAGGAGCGCATCGCCGCCCTGGAGGGCGGCTCGGCCGCGCTCCTCGTCGCCTCGGGGCAGTCGGCGTCGACGTTCGCGGTCCTCAACATCGCGCAGGCGGGCGACCACATCGTCTCGAGCTCCTCGATCTACGGCGGCACCTACAACCTCTTCAAGTACACGCTCGCCAAGCTCGGCATCGACACGACCTTCGTGGAGGACCAGGACGACGCCGCGGCCTGGGCCCGGGCCGTGCGCCCGAACACCAAGCTGTTCTTCGCGGAGACGATCGGGAACCCGCGCATCAACATCCTCGACATCCGCGCCGTCGCCGACAAGGCGCACCTGGCGGGCGTGCCGCTCGTCGTGGACAACACGATCGCGACGCCGTACCTCATCCGGCCCTTCGAGCACGGCGCGGACGTCGTGGTGCACTCGGCGACGAAGTTCCTCGGCGGCCACGGCACGGTCATCGGCGGCCTCGTCGTGGACGGGGGCCGGTTCCCGTGGTCCGAGCACGCCGAGCGATTCCCCGGCCTCACGACCCCCGACCCCTCGTACCACGGCGTCACGTACACGGAGGCGGTCGGCGACGGCCTCGCGTACATCACCAAGGCGCGCGTGCAGCTGCTGCGCGACCTGGGCGCGTCGATCGCCCCGGCGAGCGCCTGGCAGCTCATCCAGGGCATCGAGACGCTGAGCCTCCGGATCGAGCGGCACGTGCAGAACGCGCAGGCGGTCGCGGAGTGGCTCGACGCGCACGACGACATCGCGGACGTCTACTACGCGGGCCTGCCGACGAGCCCCTCGTACGCGGCGGCGAACCGGTACGCGCCGCGCGGCGTGGGCGCCGTCCTCTCCTTCGAGCTGAAGGGCGGGGTGGACGCCGGGCGGGCGCTCGTCGACTCGCTGCAGCTGTTCAGCCACCTGGCGAACATCGGCGACGTGCGGAGCCTCGTCATCCACCCCGCGTCGACGACGCACTCGCAGCTCACGCCGGAGCAGCAGCTGACCGCGGGCGTCACGCCGGGACTCGTCCGGCTCTCGGTCGGGCTCGAGAGCATCGACGACATCATCGAGGACCTCGCGGTCGGGCTCCGCGCCGCGCGGGCGGTCCAGGACGACGCCCGCGTCACGACGCTCCCGGGCGCCCGGCTGAGCGGGGCGTAACACTCGGGCGCGCGTCCGCCGCGGGTGCTTCACTGATCGCGATGGACTGGCAGACACCCGAGGACACCGTCCCGTCGACCCTCGTGACGGACGCGCAGATCCGCTCCCTGATCGGCCGGCCGCCCGCGTCGGGCGCGTGGCGCGAGGGCGACCCCGTCGCCGACCGCCTGTTCGCGCAGGTGGGCGGCATCGAGCTGGAGGCGGGCGGGCGGATCCCCTCCGTCCGCGTCGCGTACGAGACCTTCGGCGAGCGCGCCCCGGACGGCGGCAACGCGGTGCTGGTGCTGCACGCGCTGACGGGCGACAGCCACCTCCGCGGCCCCGCGGGCCCGGGCCAGCCGACGGGCGGCTGGTGGTCGGGAATCGTCGGCCCGGGCCTCGCGATCGACACCGACCGCTGGTACGTCGTCGCCCCCAACATGCTGGGCGGCTGCCAGGGCACGACCGGCCCCGCCTCCGTCGCGCCCGACGGCGCCGAGTGGGGCGCGCGGTTCCCGTACATCACCATCCGCGACCAGGTCCGGGTGCAGGCCGCCCTCGCGGACGCGCTCGGCATCGACGTGTGGGCCGCGGTCATCGGCGGGTCCATGGGCGGGATGCAGGCGCTCGAGTGGGGCGTGGGGCATCCCGACCGGATGCGCCGGCTCGCGATCCTCGCGGCCCCCGCCATCGCGAGCGCGGACCAGATCGCGCTCAACTCCGTGCAGACCGAGGCGATCCGGATGGATCCCGCCTACCGCGACGGCGACTACCTCGACGCGGCCGACGGCGACGGCCCGCACCGCGGCCTCGCGCTCGCGCGCCGCATGGCCCTGCTCAACTACCGGAGCCCGGACGAGCTGAACCAGCGCTTCTCCCGCTCCTGGCAGAGCGGCATCAGCCCGATGGGCGACGAGGGCCGCTACGCCGTGGAGTCGTACCTCGACTTCCACGGCAACAAGTTCACCCGGCGCTTCGACGCGACCAGCTACATCCGCCTCATCGACGCCATGAGCTCGCACGACGTGGGCCGCGACCGCGGCGGCGTCGAGGCCGCGCTCGCGCGGGTGCGGGCGGCGACCCTCGTGGTCGGCATCGACAGCGACCGTCTGTTCCCCGTCCCGGACCAGCGGCTCATCGCGCGGCACGTGCCCGGTTCCGTGGACGGCGGCGAGGTCGTGGTGATCTCCTCCGACTACGGCCACGACGGGTTCCTCATCGAGAACGAGGCCGTGGGCCGCGAGCTCGCCCGCCTGCTCGACGCCGCCGTGTAGGAGCGCCCCAGTCCGGGGGTGAGTTCCGCGTGCGGCATCGCCCGCGACAACATGCGTTCCTATGCTTCCCCTGGGAGCACGCCGCCGCCGCCCCCGGGCACCGGCGTACGAGGGGAGCACCGATGAGCCGACGTCCGCTGCATGCGACGGGCCACGGCCAACGGGTCCGCGTGGCCCTGGTCGACGACCACGTCCTCCTGCTGGACGGCCTGAGCGCCCGGCTCTCCCGTCCCCGCACGGGCGTCGAGGTGGTCGCCACCTCCCCCACCTGGAGCGGGCTCGTGCGCGACGACCGCTTCCCGGGCGCGTTCGACGTCGTCGTCCTCGACCTCGCGCTCCGCGACGAGGTCCCGGTCGCGCAGAAGATCCGCACGCTCACGGGCGCCGGCCTCACGTCTGTGCTGCTGAGCACGCACGCCGACCCCTCGACCATCCACGGCGCCATGCGCGCGGGCGCGTCCGCGGTGGTGCCCAAGGCCGAGTCGTCGGAGGAGCTGATCGCGAGCATCCACGCCGCCGCCGACGGGACGCCGCGGCAGTCCGCGCTCGTGCAGCAGGCGATGCAGGACTTCCACGCCGAGGAGGACCCGCGGCTCGGCCAGCAGGAGCAGCGCGCGCTCGTGCTCTACGCGGGCGGGCGGTCGATCCGCGACGTGGCGGAGGCGATGAGCACGACCGAGGAGACGGTCAAGTCGTACATCAAACGGGGACGCCGCAAGTACCTGCACGCGGGGACGGACCTGGGCACGAAGCTCCTGCTGCGGCGCCACGCGATCCGGCATGGCTGGATCGCGCCGGAGTAGGACGGGGAGCGGCCGGATCCGGCCCTCCCGGGCGGCGGACGATCGTAGTACATGTGGACAATCGTCCCGCGCGGTGACGTCGGCGTGCCAAGCGCGTGACGGACGCGCCTAGGATCGGAGGCACACCGAGCGCACGCCACCGGCGTCGGCGCACTCCGAGCGGGGACCCGATGGATCGCATGAAGCGCGAACGCGAGCGCCTGCTGCAGCGGACAGCACGCGTCTACGGCCTCAGCTTCACCGTGGTCGCCGCCGCGTGCATCCTGCTGCCGGGCGAGATCCCCGTGCCCGCCGCGGCGGGAAGCGTCGCGCTCCTGGCCGTGCTCGCCGTCGCCCAGTGGCGGATCGGGACCGACGCGCGCGTCAGGTGGATGGTCGTGGTGCTCGTCGCCGGCATCGCGGCCATGGTCGTCGCGCAGCTCGGCGGGCGCTCCGCGTCGTCGCTCACCGCGCTCACCCACATCTCGGTGGGCGCCGTCGGGTCGCTCGCCCTCCTGGAGACCGTCCGACCGCGGAGGCTCCGCGTCGTGGCGACCGCCTTCGTGCTCACTAGTGTCGTCGCCGTCGGCGCCTCCTGGTCCACCGCCGCCTTCCCCTACGTCGTGCTCGTGCACGTGTTCGGCTGGATGCTCGCCGGGATCCTCGGCTACTGGCTGAGCGTCGCCGTGCACCGGGTCGGCCGCCGCATCACCGACATCGGACGCGCCCACCGCGCCGAGCGCATGGCGAGCGAGCTCGAGGCCCAGCGACGCCAGGGCGCGCGGCTCCTGCACGACACCGTGCTGGCCACCCTCACCCTCCTCGCGCACTCCGGCGTCGGCGTCACGCCGCAGGCCATGCGCCAGCAGGCGGCCGACGACGCGCGCCTCCTCCGGCAGCTCCGCCTGGGCGCGAACCCCACCCCCCAGGCGTCGGGCGGCTACACGCTGGAGCCCGTGGAGCAGTCGGTGCTCGGCAACACGCTGGAGTCGGTCAAGCAGCGCTTCGGGCGGATGGGCCTCGAGGTGAGCTGGCACGGCACCGGTCAGGTCCTGCTGCCGAGCGACATCCTCGACGCCTTCCTCCTCTCGCTCGCGGAGTGCCTGGAGAACGTGCGACGGCACGCGGGCGTCACCGAGGCGCACGTCACCATCACCGACGACGACACCACCGTCCGCGCCATGGTCACCGACGCCGGCGTCGGCTTCGACCTCGCGCACGTGGACCAGGCGAAGCTCGGCTTCAAGGAGTCGGTCGTCGCGCGCCTCACCGACGTGGGCGGCAACGCCCGGCTGTTCTCCTCCCCCGGGTCCGGGACGACGGTCGTCCTCGAGGTGCCGAAGTGAGCGTCCGCGCGGACGGCGCGCCCCCGCGCACGAGCCATCGGATCCGCCTGCCCGCGGGCGCGCCGGCGCAGGCGACGTCCATCGGCCTCGGGTACATGGGTGCGGGATCCGCGGTCGTCTGCGCCATCGCCATGGGGTACGGCCTCGTCCGCTTCGCGCTCGACTACCGGATCATGCCGTCGCCCGGGCTCACGGCGACCGCGTGGATCCTCCTGGTCGCCCTCCTCGCCGCCGTCGTGGTCGCGATCCGCGCCCTCCGCGACCGGATGCCCGGCCCGCTCATGGCGGTCTTCGTCGGCGGGCTGGGCATCGTCGTCGCGCTCGACCTGGTGGCGGTCTGGCCCCTCGGCGACGTGATGCAGCACGCCACGGCGGGCATCGCCGCCGGAGGTGCGCTCCTCACGACCGTCACCTACCGACCGGCCCGCGAGGTGCTGGCGGTCGACGTCGCCCTCGGCGTGGTGCTCTTCGCCGTGTTCCTGTTCTCGGATCCCGTGCGACCCGCCGACCTCGCGCCCGAGATCTCCGCCATCGCCCGCGCCGTCGTGCCCGCGGCGTTCGGGGTGACGGTCGTCCGCGGCTTCCGCCGCCTGACCGAGATGGAGCTCGACCGCGTGCTCGTGCAGAGCACCGTCTCCGCGCCGCGCTACGCCGTCGGCATGATGGCGTCCGAGGAGCTGGCGCGCCTCGACCTCACAGCCGAGCAGCTCCTCGACGACGTGGCGAACGCGCGCGAGCCGCTCCCGCTGTCGCCCCTCGCCGCCTCGACGGCCGCCTCGCTCGCCACCGAGCTGCGGTTGCACCTCATCGAGGGCCGTCGCGAGACCTGGCTGCACCACGCCATCACGGAGTCGGAGTTCCTCGGACCGGACGTGACCCTGAGCGACCCGAGCGCCCTCGCGGGACTCCTCGACCGCCGCCAGCGCGACGGGCTGCTGTCGGCGGTCTGGCTGCTGCTCACGTCCACCGAGCGGCGCAACGGCGTGCCCGAGGTCTCGGTGCAGCTCGCGCTCGGACCGCTCCGCGGACGGCCGCCCGGCGCGCAGCCCGTGCCGCTCCGCCGCGCCCATCGTCGTCACGACGACCGGGCTCCCGCGCACGCGGCTGGATCCCTCGACGTGGGATGCTATCGACAAGGTCGGCACGCACACCGAGAGCACCCGCGGTCCGAGCCTCCTCATCACCATCGACTGCGTAGTGGACAACCCCGCCGACCGGTGAGGGCCCCGCACAAGGACCGGAGAGCACGTGTCAGCTGAGAACCGACCGATCACCCTCGCCATCGTGGACGACCACAGGATGCTGCTCGGGGCCCTGACCGAGTGGATCCGCAACGCCGCGTCCGACATCGAGATGGTCGCCGCCGTGTCCACCTGGCCCGATCTGCTGACGCATCCGCGGTTCCCCGTCGACGTCGTGCTCCTCGACCTCGACCTCAAGGACAACCTGCCGATCTCGCTGAAGATCGCCACGCTCAAGACCACCGGCGTCAAGACCGTGCTCATGAGCACGTACTCGGAGCCGAACGTCGTGCGCGAGGCGCTCGCCTCCGGCGCCCTCGGCTACCTCGTGAAGAGCGAGGACGCGAGCATGATCGTCGACGCGATCCGCCTCGCGGCCGACGGCCAGTCGTACATCTCCGCCGAGCTGGACCTCGCCATCAACAGCACCGACGTCGGCGGCGTGCCGAAGCTCAGCGCGCAGGAGCGCCGGGTCATGGCGCTCTACGGCGGCGGCGAGCCCGTCAAATCGGTGGCGTACAGCCTCGGCATCTCCGAGGAGACGGCGAAGTCGTACCTCAAGCGGATCCGCGAGAAGTATCGCGTCGCGGGCTTCGACGTCGGCACGAAGGTGGCGCTGCGGAAGCGCGCGATCCAGGACGGCATCCTGCTCCAGGGCGAGTAGCCCGGGCGGGCCGGCGGACCCGCCCGCCGCTCAGCCGCCGAGCGCGATCGGCTGGGTGGTGGGCCGTCCGCCGTCCGCCGCCCGGCGGGATGCGCGTCGGTGCCGGTCGAGGCCGAAGCTCGCCAGCGCGATGAGGAGGCCCGCCACGCTGAGCCCGACGCCCACGAGCGCGGGCGACGTGTAGCCGAGCCCCGCCGAGACCGTCACGCCGCCGAGCGCCGCGCCGACCGCGTTGCCCGTGTTGAGCGCGGAGTGGTTGAGCGCGGCGGCGATGGACTGCGAGTCGTGCGCCACGTCCATCAGCCGGATCTGGATCCCGGGCGACAGCGCCGCCGCCGACCCGCCGATGAGGAACAGGAAGGCGAACAGGCCCACCGGGTTCGACGCGGTGAGCACGAGGCCCACGAGCGACGCGATCAGCAGCCCGAAGAGCGAGAGCAGCGCCGCCTTCACGTCGCGGTCCGCCCACCAGCCGCCCGCGAGGTTGCCGACCGTCATGCCGAGTCCCACGACCACGAGCGCGAGCGGCACCGACCACTCGGGCAGCCCCGTCACCTCCGTGACCATGGGCGACACGAACGTGTAGACGGCGAAGAAGCCGCCGAAGCCGATCGCGCCGATGAGGAGCGCGAGCCAGACCTGCAGCCGCGTGAACGCGCGGAGCTCGCGTCGGAGCGTGGCCTCGGGGTTGCCGTCCTGCGCCGGTACGGCGAGGAACACGGCCAGGAAGGTGGCGGCGAAGATCGCGGCGACCACGAGGTAGGCGACGCGCCAGCCGGCGTTCTGCCCGATCCACGTGACGATGGGCACGCCGATGACGTTGGCGATGGTGAGCCCCGCGAGCACGAAGGCGACTCCCCGGGCCCTCTTGCCCTCCCCCATCAGCTGCGCCGCGACCAGTGACGCGATGCCGAAGTAGGCGCCGTGCGGCAGGCCCGCGACGAAGCGGGCCACGACGACGAGGCCGAAGCTCGGGAGGATCGCGCTGAGCACCGTCCCGAGCGTGAAGGCGAGGAGCAGCCAGAGCAGGAGCTTCCGCCGGGGCGCCCGGGCCGAGGCCGCGGCGATGGTCGGCGCGCCCACCACGACGCCGAGGGCGTAGGCGCTGATGAGCGTGCCCGCCTGCGCGTTGGCGGCCTCGGTCGAGCGCGCGGCCACGTCGGGCAGCAGATCCGCCGCGAGCTGCGGCAGCAGCCCCATGGCGACGAACTCGGTGGTGCCGATGGCGAACCCGCCCATCGCGAGGGCGAGCAGGGCGATGCGGACGCGGGCCGGCGACAGGGTCGCCCGCCCGGAGGAGGGGGGATTCACCCGACGAGCCTACCGGCGGTCGGGATCTCGTCCGGCGTCGTCCTCCGGTGTCAGGCGTCGGTGCCGCGCGCCTCGAGCGCCCGCTCCAGGCGGTCGAGCTTGCCCGTCAGCTCGCCCTCGTAGCCGGGGCGGATGTCCGCCTTGAGCACGAGCGAGACGCGCGTGCCGAAGGGCGCGACGGCCTCGGTCGCCCGGCGGACGACGTCGAAGACCTCGTCCCAGTCACCCTCGATGGTGGTGAACATGGCGTCGGTGCGATTCGGCAGGCCCGATGCGCGGACCACGGCGACCGCGGCGGCCACGGCGTCGTGCACGGAGGCGTCGGGCGCGTCGCCCCCGCTGGGTGCGACGGAGAAGGCGACGAGCATGGGGACCCCCGGGTGTCGACGGCGGCGGTGGTCCGGGCGGGTGCCCGGCCGGCGTCCGGCTGTGGGATCACAGTACCGACGGCGACGCAGCCTGTGGACGGAGGCCGACGCCGGGGCCGGCCTCCCGCGAGACTCCCCGAGTACTTGAAAGTTCACAGAACGGGTGGGGCGCAGCGCCCGCCCGCATCGCACGGAGGAGCAGCGCCATGGACAAGAAGACGAAGATCACCATCGGGGTCGCGGGCGGCGTGGTCGTCCTCGTCGGCGCCTTCGCGGCGTTCGGCGGCCCCATCTACAAGCAGCTGGCGGGCACGCCCGACGCCGCCCCCACCCTGGCGTCGACGCCGGCGGCCGGTGGCGCGCTCGGCGACCTCTCCGGGGACTGGGCGGTCGGCGGGTCCTCCTACGCCGGCTACCGCGTCGACGAAATGCTCAACGGCACGCCCGTCACCGTCAACGGACGGACGGACGCCGTCACGGGCGACATCACGGTCGCCGGATCCCAGGTCACGAAGGGCACGATGACGGTGGACGTGACCAAGATCCACACCGACCAGCCGCCGCGCGACGCGTACTTCCAGAACGAGGCCATGAAGACGGGCGACTTCCCGACCGCGACCTTCACGCTCACCCAGCCGATCGCCGCCGACGGCGTCGAGGCGGGCGTCCCGGCGACGTACGACGTGACCGGCGACCTGACCCTGCACGGCGTGACGAAGAGCGTGACCGCGCAGATGCAGGCGAGCTTCACGTCCGACGGCGGGCAGATCGTCGGCTCCATCCCGATCACGTTCCAGGACTTCGGCGTGCAGGCGCCGAGCCTCGGCTTCGTGACGGTCGAGGACCACGGCTCCGTCGAGTTCTCGCTCGACGTGGCGAAGGCCTAGCCGCCGGATCCCGACAGCGTCTCCCGCACGGCCCTCGGCATCGCCTCGGCGACGTCGAGGGCCGTGATCGGTCCGCCGCCGGATGCGAGGTCGCCCGCGCGGCCGTGCAGCCACGCGGCGGCCGCGGCGACCTCGGCGAGGGCCGCGAGGGGATCCGGCGCCTCGGCGATGCGCGTCGACCCGCCCGCGACCAGCGCGCCGAGCGCGCCGCCCAGGACGTCGCCCGAGCCCGCCGTCGCGAGCCACGGGGTCCCGGCGCGCACCGCGATGCGCGCGGACCCGCCGACCACGAAGGTGGTCGCGCCCTTGAGCAGCACGCACAGGCCGAGCTCCCGCGACGCCCGCTCGGCCCAGCCCGGCGCGTCCTCCGCGATCTCCTCCGCCGATGCCCGGATCCCGGTGCCGTCGAGCAGCCGCGACAGCTCGCGGAAGTGGGGCGTGACCACCACCGGGCCCGTCGCCCGGCCGACGAGGTCGAGCGCGCCCGCGTCGATGACCGCGGGCAGGCCCTGCTCGAGAGCGGCGACGATCGCGTCGGTCGCGGCGGCGTCGCGGTGCGCCTGGTCCATGCCGGATCCGACGAGCCACGCCTGCACGCGGCCGTCCGCCGTGACGACCTCGGGGCGGCGGCCGAGCACGGAGGCGGACGCGCCCGCGGGGCCGAGGTAGCGGATCATGCCGACGCCCGTGCGCGCGGCCGCCTCGACGCCGAGGACCGCGGCGCCCGGGTAGCGGTCGGAGCCGGTCCGCACGCCGAGCACGCCGCGCGTGTACTTGTCGTCGTCGTCCCGCGGGAGGCGGATCGCCCGGCGGGTGCGCTCGGCGTCCTGCCGGATCCAGCCGTCGGGTGCGTGGTCGTCGTGCGCGTCGCTCATGCCCTCACGATAGGCGCGCGGGAATGCCGCGGCCGTGCGGGGCCTTGGGTCCATGAGGCCGACGACGCCCTCCGCCCGTCCCCGCGCGCCGCGCCTCCCCGGAGCCCCGGCCGCCTGCCTGGAAGGATCCCCATGACCACGTCCCCGCTCTTCGAGCCGATCACCGTCCGCGGCGTCACCGCCCGCAACCGCATCTGGGTCGCTCCGATGTGCCAGTACAGCATCGACGCGCGCGACGGCGTCCCGGGCGCCTGGCACCTCGCGCACCTCGGCTCGTTCGCGCGCGGCGGCGCGGGGCTCGTGATGGCGGAGGCCACGGGCGTGAGCCCCGAGGCGCGCATCACGCCCGAGGACACCGGCATCTGGGACGACGCGCAGCGCGACGCGTGGGCGCCGATCGTCGACTTCATCCACTCGATGGGCGCGGTCGCCGCGATCCAGCTCGCGCACGCGGGTCGCAAGGCCTCCACCTACTCGTTCTCCGGCCGCGGCACGATGCCCGCTGAGGAGGGCGGCTGGGAGACCGTCGCCCCGTCCGCCGAGCCGTTCCCCGGCTACGGCACGCCCGTCGCGCTCGACGCCCACGGGATCCGCAAGGTCGTCGACGACTTCGCCGCCGCCGCCCGCCGCTCGGTCGACGCCGGCTTCGACGTGCTGGAGCTCCACGCCGCGCACGGCTACCTCCTGCACCAGTTCCTCTCCCCCCTCAGCAACCACCGCGACGATGAGTTCGGCGGCAGCCTCGAGAACCGGGCGCGCCTCCTGCTCCAGGTGATCGACGCCGTGCGCGCCGAGGTCCCCGACGTGCCGCTGCTGGTCCGCTTCTCCGCCACCGACTGGGCGGGCGACGCCGGCTGGGACGAGCAGCAGACCGCGACCGTCGCCGGGTGGGCCGCCGAGCACGGCGCCGACTTCTTCGACATCTCCACGGGCGGGAACACTACGGGCGTCACGATCCCCGTCGCGCCCGGCTACCAGGTGCCCTTCGCCGAGTACGTGAAGGAGCACGCGAAGGTGGCGCTCAACGCCGTGGGCCTCATCACCGAGCCCGCGCAGGCCGAGGCCGTCGTCGCCGAGGGCCGCGCGGACGCCGTGATGCTCGGCCGCGAGATGCTCCGCGACCCGCACTTCGCGCTGCGGGCCGCGCACGAGCTGGGCGTCGAGATCGACTACTGGCCCAAGCAGTACGACCGCGCGCGCTGGGCGGCCTGATCCTCCGAGCCCGACGACGACGGCCCGGCATCCCCCTGGGGTGCCGGGCCGTCGTCGTGGACGGGGTCAGACCCGTCGGGTGGCGTCCTGCACCTCGCCGACGAGCTCCTCGATGATGTCCTCGAGGAACAGCACGCCCGTCGTCTCGCCGGCCTCCGTGAAGGCGCGGGCGAGGTGGGCGCCGGAGCGGCGCATCATCGCGAGGGCGTCCTCCAGCTCGGTGCCCTCGAAGACCGACACCAGCTGGCGGATCCGCTTGGCCGGCACCGGACGCACGAACTCGTCCGCCTCGTCGAGGTCGATGACGTCCTTGAGGTGCAGGTAGCCGGTCGGCTCCCCCGCCTCGTCGACGATCACGTACCGCGAGAAGCCGTGCCGCGCGACGGCGCGCTCGACCTCGGACGGCGACGCGGTCTCGGGGAGGCTGACCAGGGTGCCCAGCGGGATCGCGATGTCCTGCACCTTCTTGCCCGTGAACTCGAACGCCGCGGTGAGCGCGCCCGTCCGGTCCTCCAGGAGACCCTCGCGCGTCGACTGGTCGACGATGCCCTGCACCTCGTCGAGCGTGAACGCGCTCGCGGCCTCGTCCTTCGGCTCGACCTTGGCCAGGCGGAGCACGGCGTTGGAGATCGCGTTGAGGGCCACGATGAGGGGCTTCACGACGCGGGCGATCCCGACGAGCGGCGGCGCGAGCAGCAGCGCCGCCCGGTCCGGCACGGAGAACGAGATGTTCTTCGGCACCATCTCGCCGAGCACCACGTGCAGGAACGACACGATGAGCAGCGCGATGACGAACGCGATCGTGGAGATCGCCTCCTCCGGCAGCCCGGTGGCGCCCAGCGGGATCTCCAGCAGGTGGTGGATCGCGGGCTCGGACACGTTGAGGATCAGCAGCGAGCACACGGTGATGCCGAGCTGCGTGGTCGCGAGCATGAGCGTCGCGTGCTCCATCGCGAAGAGCGTGATGCGGGCGGCGCGGCTCCCCTCCTCCGCGCGCGGCTCGATCTGCGACCGCTTCGCGGAGATGACCGCGAACTCGGCGCCGACGAAGAAGGCGTTGACGGCGAGCAGCACGACGAGCGCGATGATCCCCCCGGCGTACTCACCCACGGGACGGCTCCTTCCTGCTGGCGGCGCGTTCCGCGTCCGCCTGTCGTCCGGCCTCGCGGTCGGCCTGCCGCTCGGCCTGGCGGTCCGCCTGGCGCTCGGCGCGCGTGGTGCCCACCGCGGTGGCGACGGGCTCCGGGACGGGCGTGAAGCGGATCCGGTCGATGCGCCGGCCGTCGAGCCGCTCGACCCGCAGCGTGCCGGTCTCGAGCTCCAGCTCGTCACCCACGACGGGCAGGCGGCCGAGCTCGCTCATGACGAAGCCCGCCGCGGTCTCGTACGGTCCCTCGTCGGGGATGCGCAGACCCGTGCGCTCGAGGAGCTCGTCGGGCCGGAGCATGCCGGGGAAGGTGAGCGAGTCACGCGAGCGGACGACGCCGGCGCGCGTGCGGTCGTGCTCGTCGGCGAGCTCGCCGACCAGCTCCTCGACCAGGTCCTCGAGCGTCGCGACCCCGGCGGTGCCGCCATACTCGTCGACGACGACCGCCATCTGGAACCCGCGGCCGCGCAGCTCGCCGAGGAGGTCGTCGAGCTTCATGGTCTCGGGCACGCGGATCGCCTCGGACTGCAGCGCGGTGACGGGCACGAGCGCCCGCTTCTCGCGCGGCACGGCCACGGCCTGCTTCACGTGCACGAGGCCGATGACGTCGTCGACGCCGTCGTCCGTGACGGGGAAGCGCGAGTAGCCGGTGGTCATGGCCAGCTCGATCACGGTCTGCGCGCTGTCGGTGCGCTCGACCGACTTCACGCGGAGGCGCGGCGTCATGACGTCGGACGCCGTGAGGTCGGCGAAGCGCAGCGTGCGGCTGAGGAGCATCGCCGTGTCGTCCTCGAGGAGCCCGGCGAGCGCGGAGCGGCGGACGAGCGAGGACAGCTCCTCCGCGCTCCGGGCGCCGGACAGCTCCTCCTTGGGCTCGATGCCGACCAGCCGGAGGATCCCGTTCGCGCTGTTGTTGAGCAGCAGCACGGCGGGCTTGAACACGGTGGTGAACAGGGTCTGGAACGGGATGACGAGCTTGGCCGTCTCGCGCGGCAGGGCCAGCGCGAAGTTCTTCGGCACGAGCTCGCCGACGATCATCGACAGCAGGGTCGCGACGACGAGCGCCACGACGGTGGACACCGGGGAGACGAGCCCCTCGGCCATCCCCGCGGACGTGAGCGGCCCGGCGAGCAACAGGCTGAGCGCCGGCTCCATCGTGTACCCGGTGAGGAGCGTCGTCAGCGTGATGCCGAGCTGGGCGCTGGAGAGGTGGGTCGAGGTGATGCGGAGCGCCCGGATGGGCGGGCCGAGCCGCTTCTCGCCGCGCTCCTGGCGCTTCTCGAGGTCGGAGCGGTCGAGGTTGACGAGCGCGAACTCGCTGGCCACGAAGAGGCCGGTGCCGAGGGTCAGGAGGAGACCCGCGGCGAGGAGGAGCCGTTCATGCACGGGGGCTGCTCCCGGGCGCCGGGCGCGCGGCCAGCCTCAGTCGGAGGGGCGCGCGCGGCGGGGGTCTATGAGCAGGAGGGGGGTCGTCCATCGTCCGTCGAGCATACCGGGGCTCACCAGCCGACCGGCAGGGGCTTGCCCTCCTCGTAGCCCGCGGCGGACTGGATCCCGACGGCGGCCCGCTCGGCGAACTCGGCCCGCGTGCGCGCCCCGGCGTACGTGAACGCGCTGCGGACGCCGGACGTGATCGTGTCGAGCAGGTCCTCCAAGCCGGGGCGGAGCGGGTCTATTCGGATGCGGCTGGTCGAGATCCCCTCCGCGAACAGCGTGCGCCTGGCGAGCTCGAACGCCTCACGCCGGCCGAACCGCTCCTGCACGGCGCGCGTCGACGCCATGCCCCAGCTCTCCTTGGCGAGCCCGCCGTCGTCCTCGACGAGCAGGCGGCCGGGCGACTCGACGGTGCCGGCGAACCAGGAGCCGATCATCACGCTCGCGGCGCCGGCGGCGAGGGCGAGCGCGACATCCCGCGGGTACCGCACTCCCCCGTCCGCCCAGACGAGGGCACCGGCGGCCCGGGCGGCGGCGGCCGTGTCGAGCACGGCGGAGAACTGCGGCCGGCCGACCGCGGTCATCATGCGCGTGGTGCACATCGCGCCGGGTCCGACGCCGACCTTGACGATGTCGGCGCCCGCCGCGACGAGGTCGCGCGCGCCCTCGGCGGTCACGACGTTGCCGGCGACGAGCGGCACGCGCGGGTCGAGGGCGCGGACGTCGCGGATCGCCCGGAGCATCGCCTCCTGGTGCCCGTGCGCGGTGTCGAGGACGAGCACGTCCACACCCGCGGCCACCAGAGCGCGGGCGCGGCCGACGGGGTCGCCGTTGACGCCGACCGCGGCTCCCACCGCGAGGCGTCCGTGGCCGTCGAGCGCGGGCGCGTAGACGGTCGACCGCAGCGCGCTGCGGCGGCTGAGCGTGCCGACCAGGCGGCCGTGGGCCAGCACGGGCGCGAAGTCGATCCCGGCGGCGTGCATCAGCTCGAACGCCGCGCGGCCGGTGGGCACGTCGTCCGCGTCGAGGGAGGCGAGCGCGCCGTGCGGGAGGTCGCCGAGCCGGGTACCGTCGGGGACGCCGGCGAGCTGCGTGCCCTCGAGGCAGCCGACCATCTCCCCGTCCGCGTCGCGCAGCACGATGCCGTGGCCGGCGATGGGCGGCAGCAGCTCGCGGGCCTGGCCGGCGGTCGCGTCCGGCGGCAGCTCGAGCGGCGAGTCGTAGGCGACCGGCTGGTCCTTGACCCGGCGGATCGCGGCGTCCAGCTCCTGCGGGCGCAGGTCCTGCGGCAGGATCCCGATGCCGCCGCGCCGGGCGAGCACCGCGGCGAGCCGCGGGCCGGTGACCGACCCCATGTTGCTCGCGACGACCGGGATGGTGCACGGCGTGCCGTCGCCCGGCGCGAGGTCGACGTCCATCCGGCTCGCGACGTCGGATCGGCCCGGGCTCAGGAACACGTCCGAGTAGGTCAGGTCGTGAGCGGGAGCCTCTCCGGTGAACCTCATGCCCCGACGGTAGCCCCGCCGTCCGCGCCGCACCAGGCCGTCGACCGTGCGCGGCTTCCGACGCGCCGCTCCCGACGGCCCGACCGGGGGAAGGTTTAGGCTGGGTGATCGTGGACGCGCGGCACGCGAACGGGCCGCGCGAGGCAGACGACCAACAGCAAGAGAGCGGGCGATCAACTGTGTCGAGCCAGGTGACTGGTACGGGGACCGATGACGGTTCCACGGGCGACTTCGGAGCCAACGAGTGGCTCGTCGACGAGATGTACGAGAGGTTCGTGGTCGACAAGGACTCGGTCGACCGCAGCTGGTGGCCGATCCTCGAGAACTATCACACGACCGTGATCGAGGGCCGCGAGGCGACGCCGGCCACCGGCGACCAGACCGCCGAGGCGCAGATCCCGGACGCGGAGAGCACCTCCTCCCCCGCGACGACCAACACGGGGTCCCCGGCGCCGACGCCGGCCCCCGCGTCCGCGTCCGCCGGCCAGCCGGACGCGCAGGCGCAGCAGCCCGCCACGGGATCCCAGCCCGCGGCGCGCACGACGAGCATCGCCCCGAAGCAGCAGCCGATCCCCGCGCAGGCGCCCGCGAAGGCCCCGGCCAGGAAGGGCGCAGAGCCCACGCCGCCCGGCGAGGACGAGGTCTCCCCCCTCCGCGGCATGGCCAAGTCGCTCGCGACCAACATGGACGCGTCGCTCACCATCCCGACCGCGACGAGCGTCCGCACCATCCCGGCGAAGCTGATGATCGACAACCGCATCGTCATCAACAACCACCTGAAGCGCGCCCGCGGCGGCAAGGTCTCCTTCACGCACCTCATCGGCTGGGCGCTCATCCAGGCGCTCAAGGAGTTCCCGAGCCAGAACGTGCACTACGACGAGGTCGACGGCAAGCCCAGCGTCGTCTCCCCCGCGCACATCAACCTCGGCATCGCGATCGACATGCCGAAGCCCGACGGCACGCGCGCGCTCCTCGTCCCGAGCATCACGGGCGCCGAGGCCATGACCTTCGGCGAGTTCCTCTCCGCGTACGAGGACCTGGTGAAGAAGGCGCGCGGCAACAAGCTCGCCGCGGGCGACTTCGCCGGCACCACCATCTCGCTCACGAACCCCGGCGGCATCGGCACGGTCCACTCCGTCCCGCGCCTGATGAAGGGCCAGGGCGCCATCATCGGCGCCGGCGCCCTCGAGTACCCGGCCGAGTTCCAGGGGTCCTCCCCCAAGACGCTCGTCGAGCTCGGCATCGGCAAGACCATCACGCTCACGAGCACCTACGACCACCGCGTCATCCAAGGCGCGGGCTCGGGCGAGTTCCTCAAGATCGTGCACGAGCGCCTCATCGGCCAGCACGGCTTCTACGAGGACATCTTCGCCGCGCTCCGCATCCCGTACGACCCGATCCAGTGGGCCACCGACATCAACGTCGACCTCTCCGAGCGGGTCTCCAAGACCAGCCGCGTGCAGGAGCTCATCAACGCGTACCGCGTCCGCGGGCACCTCATGGCGGACATCGACCCGCTCGAGTACCAACAGCGCACGCACCCGGACCTCGAGATCACGAACCACGGGCTCACGTTCTGGGACCTCGACCGCGAGTTCGTCACCGACGGCTTCGGCGGCCGCCGCCAGGCGCTCCTCCGCGACGTCCTCGGCATCCTGCGCGACTCGTACTGCCGCACCATCGGCATCGAGTACATGCACATCCAGCAGCCCGACGAGCGCCGCTGGATCCAGGGCAAGGTCGAGCAGCCCTACGCGAAGCCCACGCACGACGAGCAGATGCGCATCCTCTCGAAGCTCAACGAGTCCGAGGCGTTCGAGACGTTCCTGCAGACCAAGTACGTCGGGCAGAAGCGCTTCAGCCTCGAGGGCGGCGAGTCGACCATCTCGCTGCTCGACACGCTGCTCCAGGGCGCGGCGGACCATGGCCTCGACGAGGTCGCCATCGGCATGGCCCACCGCGGCCGCCTCAACGTCCTCACCAACATCGCGGGCAAGAGCTATGGCCAGATCTTCCGCGAGTTCGAGGGCACCCAGGACCCGCGCACCGTCCAGGGATCCGGCGACGTGAAGTACCACCTCGGCACCGAGGGCACATTCCGCGGCGTCCACGGCGAGGAGATGCCGGTGTACCTCGCGGCGAACCCGTCGCACCTCGAGGCCGTCAACGGCGTGCTCGAGGGCATCGTCCGTGCCAAGCAGGACCGCAAGCCCATCGGCTCGTTCTCCGTCCTGCCGATCCTCGTCCACGGCGACGCCTCGATGGCCGGCCAGGGCGTGGTGTTCGAGACCCTCCAGCTCTCGCAGCTGCGCGCGTACCGCACGGGCGGCACGGTCCACATCGTCATCAACAACCAGGTCGGCTTCACCACGCCGCCGTCCGAGTCCCGCTCGTCGGTGTACTCGACCGACGTGGCCAAGAGCATCCAGGCGCCGATCTTCCACGTGAACGGCGACGACCCGGAGGCCGTGGCGCGCGTCGCGCACCTCGCCTTCGAGTTCCGCCAGGAGTTCAAGAAGGACGTCGTCATCGACCTCGTCTGCTACCGCCGTCGCGGCCACAACGAGGGCGACGACCCGTCGATGACGCAGCCGCTCATGTACAACCTCATCGAGGCCAAGCGCTCGGTGCGGAAGCTGTACACGGAGGCGCTCGTCGGTCGCGGCGACATCACGCAGGAGGAGTACGACGCGGCGCAGAAGGACTTCCAGGACCGCCTGGAGCGCGCCTTCGCGGAGACGCACGCGGCGCAGACCTCGTCCATCCCCATCCAGACCGACGACGCCGGCGCCGTCGCGGACCTCGAGCGCCCCGACTCCCAGCAGGACGACGGCCACGGCGAGCCCGAGACCACGGGCGTGTCCGAGTCCGTGATCCAGGCGGTCGGCGACGCGCACGACAACCCGCCGCAGGGCTTCTCGGTGCATCCGAAGCTGCAGGCGCTCATGCGCAAGCGGCTGGAGATGAGCCGGAGCGGATCCATCGACTGGGCCTTCGGCGAGCTCCTCGCCATCGGCTCGCTCCTGCTGGAGAACACCCCCGTCCGCCTCGCGGGCCAGGACTCCCGCCGCGGCACGTTCGTCCAGCGCCACGCGGTGCTGCACGACCGCGACAACGGCCAGGAATGGCTGCCGCTCGCGAACCTCAGCGACCGCCAGGCGCGGTTCTGGATCTACGACACGCTGCTCAGCGAGTACGCCGCGATGGGCTTCGAGTACGGCTACTCCGTCGAGCGGCCCGACGCGCTGGTCCTCTGGGAGGCCCAGTTCGGCGACTTCGCCAACGGCGCGCAGACCATCATCGACGAGTTCATCTCCTCGGCCGAGCAGAAGTGGGGCCAGCGCTCGAGCGTCGTGCTGCTGCTGCCGCACGGCTACGAGGGCCAGGGTCCCGACCACTCCTCCGCGCGCATCGAGCGGTTCCTGCAGCTGTGCGCCGAGCAGAACATGACGGTCGCGCGTCCCTCGACGCCCGCGTCGTACTTCCACCTGCTCCGCCGCCAGGCGTACTCCCGGCCCCGTCGCCCGCTCGTGGTCTTCACGCCGAAGGCCATGCTGCGGCTCCGCGGCGCCACGAGCGACGTCGAGGCCTTCACCTCGGGCCGCTTCGAGCCGGTGATCGACGACGTCCGGATCGAGGACCGCGGCGCCGTCCGTCGCGTGCTGCTCCACTCCGGCAAGGTGCACTACGACCTGCTCGGCGAGCTGGAGAAGCGCCAGGACACCTCGATCGCCCTCGTGCGGCTCGAGCAGTTCTACCCGTTCCCCGAGGAGCAGGTGCGCCGCGTCGTCGAGTCGTACCCGGAGGCCGAGGTCGTGTGGGTGCAGGACGAGCCCGAGAACCAGGGCGCCTGGCCGTTCGTGCACGTGGAGCTCGGCCGAGTCATCCCCGACCACGCCGTGCGCGTCGTCTCCCGTCCGGCTGCGGCGTCGCCCGCCGCCGGCTCGAGCAAGCGGCACGCGACCGAGCAGACGGACCTGATCGCGCGGGCCACCGCGGAGTGATCCGCCCGGGCTCCCGCCCGACGTGACGAGAGGCCCGGTCCCCCAGGGGATCGGGCCTCTCGTCGTGCGGGCGGTGACGCTGCCGGTCAGCCGGTCAGCCGGTCAGCCGAGCTTGGAGTAGCGGATGCCGGACGCGTGGTAGCCGCGGCGGGCGTAGAAGCGCGTGACGTTGTCGCGCGCCGCCGCCGAGGTCGCGAGGAACCGCGTCGCGCCATGCTCGCGCGCCCACGCCTCGTAGTGGCGGATGAGGTCGGAGCCGATGCCGCCCGCCTGGCGTCCCTCGCGCACGACCAGGATGATCAGCTGCGCCAGGGGCTCGTCGTCGGCGAGACCCCACATGAGGTGGCCGCCCGCGAGACCCGCGATGGCCCCCGCGTCGTCGCGCACCACCCACGTCTCGTGGCCGGCGGCGGCGGTCATGCGGGAGAGCCGCGCGGCGACGCGCTCCTCGTCCACCTCGTAGTCGAGCAGCCGGAGCAGTTCGACGATGACGGTGAGGTCGTCCGGGGAGGGCGTCCCGAGGGACTGGATCGCGTTGGTCACGTCCCGAGATTACCGGGAGAGCCGTGCCGCTCCGGTCAGTGCGTGGCCTGGATGGCCCGCAGCTTCTCCATCACCTGCGTGCGCAGGTCCTCGGGTGCCGCCTCGGTGCAGGCGCGGCGCACGGTGTCGCGCAGGACGACGCCGACGCGGTGCTCGCGCGCGCAGTCCGGGCAGTTCGCCATGTGCTCGCGGATGTCGGCGGCATCCGCCTTGTCGAGCTCGTGGTGCAGGTACTCCTCGAGATCTTTCTTGGCCTTGTCGCAGCCGCAGTCGCTCATTTGGTCGCTCCAGTGAGGTGCGCGGTGGAGATGCCCCGCTCGCGCGCGTAGTCGGAAAGCAGGCTCCGCAGCATCCGGCGGCCGCGGTGCAGGCGGCTCATGACGGTGCCCACGGGGGTCTTCATGATGTCGGCGATCTCCTGATAGGAGAAGCCCTCCACGTCCGCGAAGTAGACCGCCATGCGGAAGTCCTCCGGGATGGACTGCAGCGCGTCCTTGACGGTGCTGTCGGGGAGGTGGTCGATGGCCTCGGCCTCGGCAGAGCGCGTGGTGGTGGCCGTGGCGCTCGTCGCGCCGCCCAGCTGCCAGTCCTCGAGCTCGTCGATGGTGCCGTTGTAGGGGTCCCGCTGCTTCTTGCGGTAGTTGTTGATGAAGGTGTTCGTGAGGATCCGGTACAGCCAGGCCTTGAGGTTCGTGCCCTGCTTGAACTGGTGGAAGGCGGTGTAGGCCTTCACGAACGTCTCCTGGACCAGGTCCTGCGCGTCGGCGGGGTTGCGCGTCATGCGCAGTCCCGCGGCGTACAGCTGGTCGATGAACGGGAGCGCCTGCTCCTCGAAGAGCTCGCGGTTGTCGCCGGGCTGGGCCTTGCGCGGCTCCTCGACCTCGGCGCGCCGCGCCTCCTCGTGGTCGGCGGCCTCCTCGGTGGAGTGCACCACGGCCTCCACGAGCTCCGCGGGGGCGGCGGATGCGGTGGGCGCGTCGCCCCCGGTGGTCTCGGCCGGCGCGTCGTGACTGGTGTTCCCTGAAGTGGCCATCAGGGCAGATTCTACGGCGCGCACGAGCTCGGCGGACGGGGCCGCCGGTGCTGTCCTCGTGATCACGGGTGATCCTTCCCGGCCCGGGATCCGGGCCTGCCGGACGTCTGCCCGGTACTCTGATGAACCCATGGAGATCTTCAGGTATTCCGGTCCGACCTTCAGCCCGTACGACGACGACCGGACCCATGCGCCCGTGCCGACGGACGACGGGCCCTGGGCGGCGCCCGTGGCGGACGGGCCGCTGGACGCGACCGTGCCCCTACCGGGATCCAAGAGCCTGACGAACCGCGAGCTGGTGCTGTCCGCCCTCGCCGACTCCCCCTCGACGCTGCGCGCGCCGCTGCGCTCCCGCGACACCCGCCTGATGGTGGAGGCGCTGCGCGCGCTCGGCACCGTCATCGAGGAGGTCCCCGGCGACGGAGGCTTCGGGCCCGACCTGCGGATCACCCCGGCGGAGCTCGCGGGCGGGATCACCATCGAGTGCGGCCTCGCCGGCACCGTGATGCGCTTCCTCCCGCCCGTCGCCGCCCTGGCCCTCGGGCCCGTCTCCTTCGACGGCGACCCGAGCGCCCGCCGCCGCCCCATGTCGGGCACCATCGAGGCGCTCCGGGCGCTCGGGGTCGACGTCAACGACGACGGCCGCCGCACGCTGCCGTTCAGCCTGTACGGCACCGGGGAGGTGCCGGGCGGCGAGATCGCCATCGACGCATCCGCCTCGAGCCAGTTCGTCTCCGGCCTCCTGCTCGCCGCGCCCCGGTTCGCCCAGGGGCTGCGGCTGCGCCACACCGGCCAGAAGCTGCCGAGCATGCCGCACATCGAGATGACGATCCGCACGCTCGCGGAGCGCGGGGTCGCGGTCGAGAGCCAGGAGCCCGGCCTCTGGATCGTGCCGGCCTCCCCCATCGCCGGCCGGGACCTCCGCATCGAGCCGGACCTGTCCAACGCCGCGCCCTTCCTCGCCGCCGCCCTCGTCGCGGGCGGCCGCGTCCAGGTCCCCGGCTGGCCCGCGGAGACGACGCAGGTCGGCGCCGACCTCGCGCACCTGCTGCCGCGGTTCGGCGCGACCGTCACGCGCGAGGGCGACGCGCTCGTCGTCGACGGCGGCCCGGGCCTCGCCGCGGGCGGGCGGATCCCCGGCGTCGACCTCGACCTCAGCACCGGCGGCGAGCTGGCGCCCGCGCTGGTCGCGCTCGCGGCCCTCGCCGACGGGCCCAGCCGCATCACGGGCATCGGGCACCTGCGCGGGCACGAGACCGACCGGCTCGCGGCGCTGGCGGCGGAGATCACGGGGCTCGGCGGATCCGTCACGGAGCTCGAGGACGACCTCGCGATCGAGCCCGCCCCGCTGCACGGCGGCCCGTGGCGCGCCCACGAGGACCACCGCATGGCGACCGCGGGCGCGATCATCGGCCTGGCCGTGCCGGGCGTCGAGATCGACGACATCGGCACGACCGCGAAGACGCTGCCCGAGTTCCCCGAGCTGTGGCTCGGCCCGCTGCTCGGCCGCGCGCCGCGCGCCGCCGTCGACCCCCTCGCGCTCGGCGGGATCACCGGACCGGGCACCGCGGGCGGGCTCGGCGGGCTCCTGTGAGCTGGCTCGCGGATCCGGAGGAGGACGACGGCGTCTGGGACGCCTACGACGAGTCCTCGGTGCGCGTGCGGCCGAACCCGAAGGGCAACAAGCCGCGCAGCAAGCAGCGGCCCGGTCACACCGACTCCGTCGAGGGGCGCGTGCTCACGGTCGACCGCGGCCGCTTCGGCGTGCTGGTGGGCGAGGACACCGCGGACGAGCACACGCTCATCGCCACGCGCGCCCGGGAGCTCGGCAAGAAGGCGGTGGTCACGAACGACCGCGTCGACATCGTGGGCGACACCTCGGGCGACGAGGGCAGCCTGTCGCGCATCGTGCGCATCGCGCCGCGTCGGACGCTGCTCCGCCGCAGCGCCGACGACTCCGACGCCGTCGAGCGCGTGATCGTCGCCAACGCCGACCAGATGCTCATCGTCGTCGCGGCCGCCGAGCCCGAGCCGCGCGCGCGCCTCGTCGACCGCTACCTGGTGGCCGCGTTCGACGCCGGGATCCAGCCGATCCTCTGCATCACCAAGTCCGACGTCGCCGACCCCGCGCCCTTCGCCGCCCACTTCCGCGTGCTCGACGTGCCGGTCGTGCTCAGCCGCTCGGACGACGTGCCGCTCGACGAGCTGCGCGCGCTCCTCGCGGATCGCACGACCGTGGCGGTCGGCCACTCGGGCGTCGGGAAGTCGACGCTCGTCAACGCGCTCGTGCCGGACGCGAAGCGCGCCACGGGCGTCGTCAACCAGGTCACCGGGCGCGGCCGCCACACGTCGAGCTCCACCGTCTCCATGCGCGTCGAGACCAGCGACGGCGGCCACGGCTGGATCATCGACACCCCGGGCGTCCGCTCGTTCGGGCTCGGGCACGTGGACCCGGCGAACATCCTCCGCTCGTTCGCCAGCTACGCGCACCTCCCGGAGGGCGAGCCGCCGGGCGGGATCCCGCTCACGGAGGCGCACGACTGGGAGATCGTCGACCGGGTCGAGGCGGGCGAGCTCGGGGACGCCGGGCGCGAGCGCCTGCACTCCCTCCAGCACCTCGTCGCCAACCGGTCGGACGCGTCGAAGGGCGACCAGGCCGATCGCTAGGCTCGACCCCGTGGCCTCCGAACCCCTGCACTCCCTGTCGTCCGACCTGCGGCTCGCGCGGGAGCTGGCCGACATGGCCGACGCGATCTCGCTCGACCGCTTCCGCTCGGCCGACCTCGCCATCGAGACCAAGGCCGACTCCAGCTGGGTCACCGACGCCGACACGTCGGTCGAGCGGGCCATCCGCGCCGGGATCGCCGACAGCCGCCCGCACGACAGCGTGCTGGGCGAGGAGTACGGCACGTCCGGGTCGTCGTCCCGGCAGTGGATCGTCGATCCCATCGACGGCACCTCGAACTTCGCGCGCGGCGTGCCCGTCTGGGGCACCCTCATCGCGCTCGCGGTCGACGGCGTCCCCGTGGTCGGCGTCGTCAGCGCGCCCGCGCTCGGCCGCCGCTGGTGGGGCGCGACCGGCCTCGGTGCCTACGTGGACGACACGCTCGGCCAGGCCACGACCTCGCAGGAGCGGCGGATCCGGGTCTCGGACGTCGACCGGCTCGAGGACGCCTCGATGAGCGTCGCCGGCGTGCAGCGCTGGCGCGATGCGGATCGGCTCGACGAGCTGCTCGACCTCTCCGGTCGAGTGAGGCGGTCCCGCGACTTCGGCGACATGTGGGCCTACATGCTGCTCGCCGAAGGACTCCTCGACATCGCGGGCGAGCACGACCTCAAGCCCTACGACATGGCCGCCCTCATCCCCGTGATCGAGGAGGCGGGCGGGCGCTTCACGTCGATCGACGGCGAGTCGGGACCGTGGCACGGATCCGCGCTCGCCACCAACGGGCGCCTCCACGACACCGTGCTGGCGGTCGTCGCGCGCTGAGCCGGACCGGCCGCGCCCCGAGCCGCCCGCTCAGGCGGTCGCGGCCTGCTGCCGACGGCGGCGGCACTGCCCGAGGTCGACCAGACCCAGCGTGAGGGCGACCGCGACCAGCGCGATCGTCACGAGGAAGCCGTTCCGGAACCCGTCGTGGTAGACGGCGAGGCTCGCGTCGCCGCCGCCCGTGGCCTCCGCGTAGAGCGTGCTGAAGAAGGTGGCCGACGCGGCCGCGACGCCCACGGCGGTGCCGACGCGCTGGCCGACCTGCGCCATGGATCCGGCGACGCCGCCCTCGGTCACGGGGATCTCGGCGAGCGTGAGCGTCTGGTTCGGCGAGATGACGAAGCCCGCCCCGACGCCCGCGACGAGCATGGCCGCGGCCATCGCCCGCGGCGTCGCCTCCTGCGGCGTGAGGACGGCGGCGAGGAGCAGCAGCGTGATGCCGACCCCGACGATCGCGAGGCCGATCACGACCAGCTGCCGGCCGAGGCGCGAGACGAGGCGCCCGCCGATCCACGCGGTGACGGCCGACGACAGCGCGAACGGGATGCTGACCATGCCCGCGAAGACGGGCGCGAGGCCGAGCCCCTGCTGGAGGTACAGCGTCGTGAGCAGGAACACGGCGGGGATCGCGGCGAAGTACGCCGTGGCGATGAGGATCCCGTTGCGGTACGAGGACAGCTTGAAGAGCGCGAAGTGCACGACGGGCGACTTCCCCGACCGCTCGTAGCGCCGCTCCCTCGCGACGAAGAGCGCCGCGGCGACGACGGCCCCGGCGAGCCAGATCCACCGGAGCGGGTCGTCGTCGGGCCCGCCCGTCGTGAGGACGAACGGCAGCATGAGCGAGAACGTGGCGACCGCCAGGAGCACGACGCCGACGGGGTCGAGGCCCGTCTTCGCCTGGGGCTTCGCCGGCTTCCACGGCAGCAGCTTGAGCGCGAACGCGATGGCGACGATGCCGAGCGGGATGTTCATCCAGAACAGCAGGCGCCAGCCATCCTCCGGGCCGCCGAGCTGGATCAGCAGGCCGCCGAGCGTCGGCCCGAACGCCGTGGAGATGCCGACGACGGCGCCGAGCAGTCCGAAGGCGCGCGCCCGCTCCTCCCCCTGGAAGAGCTGCTGGATGAGGCCGAGCACCTGCGGCATCTGGATGCCAGCGGCGACGCCCTGCAGGATCCGCGCGATCACCAGCGTCTTCACGTCCGGCGCGATGGCGCAGAGCAGGCTCGCGATGGTGAACGCGCTGAGGCCGACCACGAACATGGGCCGGCGGCTCTTGATGTAGCCGAGGCGGCCGGCGGGGACGAGGGCCAGGCCGAAGGCGAGCGCGTAGCCGACGACGATGAGCTGCAGGTCGGTGGATCCGGCGCCGAGCGACTCCTCGATCGACGGGAGCCCGACGTTGACCTTCGAGTGGTCGAGGATCGTGAGCCCCGCGACGCCGACGCAGACCGATAAGGCCTGCCAGCGGGTGCGCTCCTAGTCGTCCGTCGAGATCGGGGTCGGGGTCGTGCCCGTGGTGGTGCGTCCGGTCATGAGGTATCGAATCCCATACACGGACTATGTATTCCCGCTCCCGTGAGCGCAGGCGAGATGCCCCGACCGGCGTGCTCCTCATCTGGGGGAATCGTCCGGCGTGTCCCTATGCTGAACAGCGGGCCAACAGCGTCCGCCGGAGCGGGCCGCCGGGGATCCCGCTCCTACTCTGGGGACTTCGTGCCGGTCCGGCGCGACCGCCCGCGAGCACACCGACGTGCTCACCCCGAGAGGACACCATGAAGAACCGCGCCCGCCGCCTCCCCGTCTCGCTCGCCGCCGTGGTCGCGGCCGGTCTCGCCCTCGGCGGATGCGGGTCGTCCGCCGACAGCGGCACCGCGGATCCGGCGGTCTCCCCCGCCTCCGGCGACACGCTCATCGTCTACACCAACTCGAACGGGGACGGCCGCGGGGACTGGGTCACGGCGGAGGCCGCCAAGGCCGGCTTCGACATCCAGATCGTGGGCCTCGGCGGCGCCGACCTCGCCAACCGCATCGTCGCCGAGAAGAACAACCCGGTCGGGGACGTGGTGTTCGGACTCAACAACATGTACTTCGAGAACCTCAAGGCGGAAGACGCCATCACCGCCTACACGCCCGCGTGGTCGGGCGAGGTCGACCAGGCCGCCGGCGACCCCGCCGACGGCGCGTACTGGCCGCTCGTGGAGCAGGCCATCGTCACCGTCCACGACGCGAAGCAGACCTCGGGCGGCGACGTGCCGAAGGACGTCAGCGACCTCTACTCCTCGAAGTACGAGGGGAAGTACGAGGTGAACACGCGGCTCGGCGAGGCGACCCCGCAGCTCATCCTCGCGGGCCTCCTCGCGCCCTACGAGGACCCGGACGGCGACCTCGGCATCAGCGACGAGGGCTGGGAGGTCGTGAAGGACTACTTCGCGAACGGATCCCCGGCCGTCGAGGGCACCGACCTCTACGCCCGCCTCTCCCGAGGCGAGGTCGCGTTCGGCACTCTCGCCTCCAGCGGCATCGCGGCGCGCGACGCGCAGTACGGCACCGCCACCGAGATCGTCCCGGCGAAGGCCGGCGTCCCGTTCGTCACCGAGCAGATCGCGGAGATCGCCGGCACGAAGAAGGAGGAGCGCGCCCGCGCGTTCATCGACTGGTTCGGCAGCGCCGACGTGCAGGGGGCGTTCGCGGAGAAGTTCTCGAGCTACCCCGTCAACACGACGGCACGCGAGAAGGCGCTCCCGGCCGTCAAGGAGCTCATCGAGTCGCTCGACAAGCAGGACGTCGACTACGGCTTCGTGCGCGAGCACATCGCCGACTGGGTCGAGAAGACCGAGCTGGAGTACCTGCCCTGATGATCCGCTTCGACGACGTCGAGGTGCGCTTCGGCGACCAGGTGGCGATCCCCGGGCTCGACCTCGAGATCCACGAGGGCGAGTTCTTCACCCTCCTCGGGCCGTCCGGCTGCGGCAAGACGACCGCGCTCCGGACGCTCGCCGGCTTCGTGGATCCCAGCCGCGGCGACATCGTGATCGACGGCCAGGTCGCCACGCGCCTCCCCAGCGAGAAGCGCCGCGTCGGCATGGTCTTCCAGAACTACGCGCTCTTCCCGAGCATGTCGGTGCGGCAGAACATCGCGTTCGGCCTCACGGTCCGGAAGGCCGGCAAGGCCGAGACCGACCGCCTCGTGCGCGCGATCGCCGACCAGGTCGAGCTGAGCGCGGCCCAGCTCGACAAGAACGTGGCCGAGCTCTCCGGCGGGCAGCAGCAGCGCGTCGCCATCGCGCGGGCGCTCGTGCTCGAGCCGCGGATCCTCCTGCTCGACGAGCCGCTCTCCAACCTCGACGCCAAGCTCCGCGTGCAGCTGCGCGACCAGCTGAAGGGCCTGCAGTCGCGCCTCGGCATCACGACCGTCTACGTCACGCACGACCAGGAGGAGGCGCTCACCATGAGCGACCGCATCGCGGTCTTCGACGCCGGGCGCATCGAGCAGGTCGGCACGCCGGAGGACATCTACGACCGGTCGGCCACCGAGTTCGTCGCGACCTTCGTCGGCGCCATCAACGCGCTCGGCCCCTCGACGGTCGCGCGCCTCCGTGAGGCCGGCGCCACGGACCTCGACGCCTCAGGCCGCGCGTACGTGCGGCTCGAGCGCGTGTCGGTGGCCGCCCGCGACGCCGCCGGAGCGGATCCGCGCCGCGTGCGCCTCGACGGCGTGGTCGCCGAGCGCAAGTACCACGGCTCCTACAGCACCTACCGGGTCGACCTCGGGGACGACGCCGTCGAGGCGCTCGTCGCCGAGACGGGCGCGCCGCCGCTGGCTCCCGGCACCGAGGTCGTCGTGGGCATCGACCCGGCCGCGATCCTGCAGTACCGGTCGTAGCCGTGCGCACCCCCGTCCGCGCCCTGCTGCGCTCGCCCCTCGGCGTCGTGGTGCTCATCGCCGCGCTCTGGTTCGTCGTCACGTTCCTGGTGTTCCCGAACGCGAACCTGCTCGTCACGACCTTCTTCCCCGACGGCGCGTTCAGCGGCCGGGCGCTCGAGAAGCTCCTGAGCTCCGACCGGGCGATGCGCAGCGTCGGCAACAGCCTCCTGCTCGCGGTGACCCTCGCGATCACAGTCAACGTGGTCGGCATCTTCATCGTGCTGGTGACCGAGTACTTCGTGGTGCGCGGGTCCCGCGTCCTCTGGCTCGGCTACGCCACGACGCTCATCTACGGCGGCATCGTGCTCGCCGCCGGTTACAACTTCATCTACGGCCGCTACGGGTTCGTGACCGCCCTCGCGCAGCGGGCGTTCCCCGACCTCGATCCCGACTGGTTCTCGGGGTACTTCGCGGTCGTCATCGTGATGACCTTCGCCACCACCACGAACCACATGCTCTTCCTCCGCTCGTCGCTCGCGGCGATCGACCACCAGACCATCGAGGCCGCCCGGAGTATGGGCGCGGGCACCGGGCGCATCCTCTTCCGCATCGTGCTGCCGGCGCTGCGGCCCATGATCTTCGCGGTCACCGTGCTCACGTTCCTCACCGGCCTCGGGGCGCTCACCGCCCCGCTGGTGCTCGGCGGCACGGGCTTCCAGACAGTGGCGCCGATGATCGTGACGTTCTCCAAGAGCACGAGCTCGCGCGACCTCGCGGCCCTGCTCGCGATCGTGCTGGGCGTCGCGACCATCGTGCTGCTGGCGATCATGAACCGCGTCGAGAAGTCGGGCGTGTACTTCTCGGTGGCCAAGGTGGCGACCCCGCTGCAGAAGCAGCGCATCCGGAACCCGGTCGTGAACGGCGTCGTGCACGTCGTCGCGTACGCGCTGTTCGTGGTCTACGCGCTGCCGGTGATCCTCATCGTGCTCTTCTCGTTCCTCGACTCGAAGAGCGTGCAGACGGGCACCATCACGTGGGACTCCTTCACCCTGCGGAACTACGCGACCGTGCTCGGCTCCCCCGACGTGCTCCGGCCCTTCATCGTGAGCCTCGTCTACAGCGCGCTGGCCGCCGTGATCGTCGTGGCCGGCCTACTGTTCGTAGCGCGCCTGATCCAGCGCAACCGCAACTGGGTCACCGCGACGCTGGAGTACCTGCTGCACATCCCGTGGATCCTCCCGACGATCCTCATCGCGCTCGCGCTCCTGCAGACCTTCGACCGGCCGCAGCCGCTCATCGGCGGGCAGGTGCTCACGGGCACGACGTGGCTGCTGCTCGTGGCGTACATCATCGTCAAGGTGCCGTTCACGCTGCGCCTGCTGAAGGCGGCGTTCGCGAGCGTGCCGCAGTCGTTGGAGGACGCGGCGCGTATCCTGGGCGCGAAGTCGCTCACGACGTTCCGGCGGGTGCTGGTGCCGCTCGTGATCCCCACGGTCGCCGCCATCACGGCGCTCAACTTCAACAGCCTGCTCGACGACTACGACGCGGCCGTGTTCCTCTACCAGCCGCTGTACGAGCCGCTCGGCATCGCCATCAAGGCCAGCACCGAGGGTGAGGCGAACCTCGACTCGATGAGCATCACGTTCGTCTACACGGTGCTGCTCATGATCATCATGGGGCTCACGATGTACCTCGTGTACGGGCGCTCGGGCGGGCGGAAGCGCCGACCGGGACGCACCGGGTCGCCCGCGGTGGAGACCACGGCGCCGGCGCTCGCCACGAGCGATCCGGGAGCGCCCGCGCCGACGGCGCCCCGCGCGCCCGTGGGCTGAACCGCCTCCGCGCCGACGCGAGGCCCCGTCCGGATGGACGGGGCCTCGCGTCTCGCCGGACGGATCCGGTCCTCGACGAGCGTGGTACATGCGACGCGATGGTGGAGATGCGGGGAATCGAACCCCGGTCCACTGCTGTAATCCTGCGCCTTCTACGGGTGTATCCAGGAAAGGCGTCCTGCTCGGCCCCGGAACTTGCTCCTGGCATCTGATCCGACGGGCCCAGCCTCAGTTCGAGTCCCGCGCGGCCCTGAGGCACGACCGCGCAGCGAGCTCCCTAATCTGACGCCGACTTACCGGTTAGAGAGCATCCCCGGGTCGACGGTCCTGTTAGTGCGCTCGCTTAGGCAGCAAGAGCGAAGGACGACTGCTTGTTATTGGCAGTTGTATTTTGCAGAGAGCGTTTACGAGATGGCCCTGCATCCTCGACCCGCTTCTCGCAGTCATTCAGGCAATGTCGAAACCGATCATCCCCATGAACGGCAGAGCGCCTCGAGAGGCACCCGAGCCGGGTCGCATGTTCCACGCTGTCGAGTTGTCAATCGCCGGTCGCGTCCTGCGCGACCAGCCCTCCATGATACCCGACCGGAGACGGGCGCACCACCGGGAGGAGCGGTCCTACTCGCCGAGGCGGCGGTGGGACGACATCGCCCGGTCCGCCTCGCGCTTGTCCTGGCGCTCGCGGAGCGTCTGGCGCTTGTCGTACTCCTTCTTGCCCTTCGCGATGGCGAGCTCGACCTTCGCGCGGCCGTCGACGAAGTAGAGCTGCAGCGGGACGACCGTGTAGCCGCCCTCCTTCACCTTGGAGTGGATCTTGAGGATCTGCTCCTTGTGCAGGAGGAGCTTGCGCTTGCGGCGCACCGGGTGGTTGTTCCAGGTGCCCTGGTTGTACTCGGGGATGTGCACCGCGTCGAGCCACGCCTCGCCGGCGTCGACGAACGCGTAGCCGTCGACGAGCGAGGCCCGCCCCTGCCGGAGCGACTTGACCTCCGTGCCCGTGAGTACGAGGCCGGCCTCGTAGGTCGACTCGATGGTGTAGTCGTGGCGCGCCTTGCGGTTGGTCGCCACCACCTTCTCGCCACGTTCCCTCGGCACGGTGGACTCCTCGATGGTTCAGGTGGATCCGCCCGAATCCGGGCAGCCCATCAGTCTACCGGAGGATCAGATCCGCAGATAGCGGCTGATCGCGAAGTTGGCGGAGACCGCCGCGAGCACGACGCCCACCCCCAGGAGGATCGGCACCACGAGCAGCGCGTCGTCCATGTTCACCAGGGATATCGACGTGAGCCGGGTGCTCAGGAACCCCTGGACGAAGAACTTGACGAGCGCCACCGTGGCCGCGCTGGCGAGCACCGACCCGATGAGCGCCGCGAACACGCCCTCGAGGATGAACGGGGTCTGGATGAAGCGGTTCGACGCCCCGACCAGCCTCATGATGCCCAGCTCCCGTCTCCGCGAAAACGCGGACAGGCGGATCGTGGTGGCGATCAGCAGGGCGGCGGCCACGAGCATGAGCCCGGCGATCCCCACGGCGGTGAGGCTCGCGGCGTTGAGGATCGAGAAGATCTGGTCGAGGTACTGCCGTTGGTCGGTCACGTTCTCGACGCCGGCGAGCCCGGAGAGGCTGTCGCTCAGGATGTCGGACTTCGACGGGTCCTTGAGGTTCACCCAGAAGGCCTCGTTGAGGAACTCCGGCTGCACGAGCTCGGTGACGGGATCGCCCTTGAACTGCTCCTGGAAGTTCTTGTACGCCGTGTCCTGGTCCTCGAAGTAGTACTTGTCGATGAACGGGGCGAGGGTATCGCTGTCGAGCTGCTGCTTGACGGCGTCGATCTGCTCCTGGGTGGCCTTGCCGTTCACGCAGGTCTCGCTCGGCACCGAGGTGTCGGTGCAGAAGTCGATCGCGACCTGCGCACGGTCGTACCAGTAGTTCTTCATCTGGCCGATCTGCATCTGCAGCAGCACGGCCGCGCCCACGAACGTGAGCGAGATGAAGGTGACGAGCACGACCGAGACGACCATGCTGACGTTCCGACGGAGGCCGTGGCCGACCTCGGAGAGGACGAGTCCGAGTCTCATCGCGTGGGCCCCACATCCTGTGCGCCGGTGTCGTCCGGCGACTCGCCTCGGGCGCGGAGGCCCAGCTTCTCGGCCAGGCCGAGCTCGGCCAGCTCGGCGTCGTCGCGCCCGTCGGCGGGGGCGGATCCGCCCTCGCCGTCGGACAGGTCGGGCAAGCGGATCACGCCGGTGCCCTCGGGGAGCCGCCGGATGGATCCGGTGCTCGGCGCCGCGGGGGCCGCTCCCCCGCCGTTGCGCCTGCTGGGCGGCCGCGGAGCGGGCGGGGCGTCGTCGACGGGCGGCGCCTCGTCGCGGACGACGGGCACGGCGCGGGACGGCGTCGGCTCGACGGGTCGCTCGGGACGGACGGGCTCGGGCGAGGTCCGCCCGGGGCGCGCGGAGGCGGACTCGCGGCGCTCCTCCGCGGCGGGGGCAGGACGCTCGCGCTCGACCTCGCGCTCGGGGACGGGATCCACGCGCGCGGCCTCGGCGAACGCCGACGGGGCGTAGGCCGGGGCGTCCGTGCGGGATCCGCGGTCGGACCCGGCGCCGCGGTCCGGCGGGGTCGCACGGGCGGGCTCTGCCTCGCGGTCGGGCTCGGAGTCGGGGGCGGGCGAGGTCGCGGGCACGATCGCCGCAGGAGCGCTCGGAGCGGCGGACGTCGCGGGTGCGGCAGGAGCCGTCGCGTCCGTCGCGGGCTTCCGCGGCGCCTTCTTCGCGGCCTTGGCGGCAGCGGCCTCGCGGGTCGCCTCCTCCTTGGCGCGCGCCTTCTCGTCGGCTCGCCGCTGCTTGTCGCGCTTCGCCTGCTCGCGACGCTCGGCGCCGGTGGCGGGCTCCGCGGGGGCGGTCGGGCGCGTGGGCGCCGGGAGCGGCGCGGCCGGGACGAACACGGGCGTCGGCGCGGCCACGGGCGGGTGCTCGGGGTTCACGCCGACGGGGTTCTCGGCCGTGCGCGGCAGGTCGATGGCGGAGGTCTGGTACTGGCCGCCGACCTCGTCGCGGACGACCTCGCCGCCGATCAGCTCGATGACGCGCTTCTGCATCTGGTCGACGATGCCCGAGTCGTGCGTGGCCATGATCACCGTGGTGCCGTTGGCGTTGATCCGCTCGAGCACCTGCATGATGCCGGCGCTCGTCAGCGGGTCCAGGTTGCCCGTCGGCTCGTCCGCGAGGAGCACGGCGGGCTTGTTGACCACGGCGCGGGCGATGGCCACGCGCTGCTGCTCACCACCGGAGAGCTCGTGCGGCAGGCGCTGCTCCTTGCCCTGGAGGCCCACCATGGCGAGCACGTCCGGGACGGCCTCCTGGATGAAGCCGCGCGACTTGCCGATCACCTGGAGAGTGAAGGCGACGTTGTCGAAGACCGACTTGTTCGGGAGCAGCCGGAAGTCCTGGAACACCACCCCCAGGCTGCGCCGGTAGTAGGGGACCTTGCGGCTCGACAGCTGGTTCAGCTGCTGGCCCAGGACGTGGATCGTGCCTTGCGTGGGCCGGTCCTCCTTGAGCACGAGACGCAGGAAGCTGGACTTGCCGGACCCGGACGCGCCGACGAGGAAGACGAACTCCCCCCGGAGGATCTCGAGGTCGACGGAGCTCAGCGCCGGTCGGGGGTTGCCGGGATACACCTTGGATACGTGGTCGAACCTGATCATGTCGGTACGACCCTAGGCACGGAAGGGGCCTTTCGCCGCATCGACTCACCGCGGCCGACGGTCCCCCGGACTCTCTCAGGCGCGGTCGGGCGACTTCCGCCAGCGGATCCCCGCGGAGATGAAGCCGTCGAGGTCGCCGTCGAACACGTTGGACGGGTTGTTGACCTCGTGCTCCGTGCGGAGGTCCTTGACCATCTGGTACGGGGCGAGCACGTAGCTGCGCATCTGGTCGCCCCAGCTCGCCGTGATGTTGCCGGCGAGCTCCTTCTTGGTGGCCGCCTCCTGCTCGCGCTGCACGAGGAGCAGGCGCGACTGCAGCACCCGGAGGGCGGCGGCGCGGTTCTGGATCTGGCTCTTCTCGTTCTGGCAGGTGACGACGATGCTGGTCGGCAGGTGGGTGATGCGCACCGCCGAATCGGTCGTGTTGACGGACTGGCCGCCGGGGCCGGACGACCGGAAGACGTCCACCCGCATGTCGTTCTCGGGGATCTCGATCGACTCGGTCTGCTCGATCAGCGGCACGACCTCGACGGCCGCGAACGACGTCTGGCGCTTGCCGGCGGAGTTGAAGGGGCTCATGCGCACGAGGCGGTGCGTGCCGGCCTCGACCGAGAGCGTGCCGAACGCGTAGGGCGCGTCGATCTCGAAGGTCGCCGACTTGATGCCCGCCTCCTCCGCGTAGGACGTGTCGAGCACGGTGGCGGAGTAGTCGTGCTGCTCGGCCCAGCGCAGGTACATGCGCATGAGCATCTCGGCGAAGTCGGCGGCGTCGACGCCGCCGGCGCCCGCGCGGATCGTGACGACCGCGGGACGCGGGTCGAACTCGCCGTTGAGGAGCGTCTGCACCTCGAGCTCGTCCATGATCTTCGTGATCCCGGTGAGCTCGACGACCGCCTCCTCGGCGGACTCCTCGTCGTCCTTGGCCATCTCGACGAGCACGTCGAGGTCGTCGAGGCGGCGCTGCAGCTCGTCGATGCGCTTGAGGTCGGCCTGGCGGTGGCTCAGGTCGCTCGTGACCTTCTGCGCCTTCTCGGTGTCGTCCCAGAGGTCCGGCTCGCCCGCCTGGGCGCTCAGCTCCTCGACCTCCTGCTGCAGGCGCTCGACGCCGATCACCGAGCGGATGTTGGAGTAGGTGTCGCGCAATTCTGTGATCCGCGAAGAGAAGTCCTGGTCGATCATGGTGCCGCCCAGCCTACCGCCAGGCCCGTCGGCGGCGTCCGGGGACGGCTGCGCCCGCGCGTAGGCTCGGGGGCGATGTCGACCCCCGATGCCCCCTTCTCCCTCCGCGCGGTGGCGCTCCCGGCGCTGCTCCCCGCGCTCCTCTTCTCCATCGGCGAGGGGGCGATCATCCCCATCATCCCGATCGTCGCCGGCAGCCTCGGCGCCTCGCTCGCGATCGCCGCGTTCATCGGCGGCATGATCATGCTCGGCGAGCTCGTGGGCGACATCCCGAGCGGATCCGTGGTGAGCCGCATCGGCGAGCGGACCGCGATGATCGGCGCGGCCTTCGTCTCCATCGGCGTCCTCGTGCTGTGCCTCCTCGCGCCGAACCCGCTCGTGCTCGGCGTGGGCGTGTTCCTCATCGGCGTCTCGACGGCCGTGTTCGCGCTCGCCCGGCACGCGTTCATGACGAGCTTCGTGCCGCAGGCCTACCGCGCCCGCGCGCTCTCGACGCTCGGCGGCACCTTCCGGGCCGGGTACTTCGTGGGGCCGTTCCTCGCGGCCGGCGTGATCCAACTGACGGGCGCGTCCCAGTCGGCGTTCGTGATCCACATCGTCGCGTGCCTCGCCGCCGCCGTGACGCTGCTCGTGCTGCCGGACCCGATGGACGTCGTGCGCCGGAGCCGCGCGGCCGACCTGCAGAGCGCCGCGCCTGCGACGGCCGGCGAGCCGCAGGACGACGAGTCGGTCGGCGCTTCGGCGGGCACCGCGGCGGCGGGGCGCGAGTCCGCGGGCCTCGCGCGCACGCTGTGGCGGTTCAAGGGCGTGCTCGTGAAGCTCGGATCCGGCGCGGCCCTCATCGGCGCGATGCGCGCGGGCCGCGGCGTGCTCCTCCCCCTGTGGGCCGTGAGCATCGGCATCTCGGACGCGAACACGGCGCTCATCATCGGCATCGCGGGCGGCGTGGACTTCGCCCTCTTCTACGCGAGCGGCCAGATCATGGACCGCTTCGGCCGCCTCTGGAGCGCGGTGCCGTCGATGGTCGGGCTCGGCCTCGGCTACCTCGTGCTGGCGTTCACGCCGGACCTGCCGACGAGCGTGCAGTGGTTCATCGGCGTGGCCATGTTCATGTCGGTCGCGAACGGCGTGGGCTCGGGGATCCTCATGACCCTCGGCGCCGACCTCGCCCCGCGCGAGGACCCGGCCCCGTTCCTCGGCGCCTGGCGCTTCACGGGCGACGCCGGCAGCGCCGCCTCCCCGCTCCTCATCGCCGCGATCACCTCCGCCGCGTCGCTCGCCGTCGCCAGCGGCGTGATGGGGGTGCTCGGGCTCATCGGCGCGGGGACCCTCGTGCGGTACGTGCCGCGGTACGTGCCGCGGAAGCCGCGGGCGACCGCCTGACGCTCCGCTCACCCGCCTCCCGCGGGTCCGACCGGCGCCGCGCCCGGCCCCACCAGCACGCTGCGAGCGGTGCTCGTGACGTCGATGCGCACGCCGTCGGGGGCGAACAGGGAGGCGACGGGCGGGATCCACGTGGCGGACAGGGTGACGCGCGCGCTGCGGCCGTCCGGCGTCGTGGCGCCGTCGACGTGGAGGTCGTGGATGCCCGCCGTCGGCTCGTCGGCGAGGAACGCCGCGACCGTGGAGGCCACGCCCGCGTCCGTGAGGGGCGGGAGCGCGACGCCGTCGTCGCCGACCGCGAGCGGGGCTCCGCCGTCACCGTCCACGTCGAAGGACTCGGCGCCCGCCAGCGCGGCCGCGTCCGCCAGCGAGAAGAGCCGGACGCGCTCGAGGTAGAGCGAGGACGCGGCCGACGCCATCAGGATCACGGCGAGGCCGAGGGCGCACGAGGCGATGACGAGCGGCAGGATCGATCCGTCGTCCCCGGCCACGTCGATGCCACCGATCGCCGCCCGTTCGCGACGAGGCCGCGACCGCCCGCCGGTCATCGTCCGCCTCGCGCGAAGACGGACACGCGCTCGTCGGCGTCGCCGTGGACCGCGACCGATCCCGGCGCGTCCGGCCCGGCGACGGGTGGTGCGAGGGGCAGCTCGGCCGCGACGCGGACCGAGACGTGCACGAGCGACCGCGGCGCGTGGCAGCTCCGCGGATCCGGCGTGCAGGAGATGTCGAGGGCGATGCCGTCGGGCGGGATCCCCTGGTCGGCGAGCGCCACCTCGACGGCCGATCGCGCCTCCCGCCGACCGGACGCGTCGTCGTCCGCGCGCACGTACACGCGGGCCGCCTGCCGGGCCGCGCCCTCCGTGCCGAGCGCCGCGCCCTGGATCGCGGACAGGGCGAGCACGAGGTAGACGAGCGGGACGAGGAGGAGGACGCCCGCCGTGATGAACTCCAGCGCCGCCGAGCCGCGGTCGTCAGCCCAGGCGCTCCACGGCCGCATGGCCCGTCACCTCCAACCCGCGGTCGACGCCCAGGAGGCCGATGAGGGGCATCGTCGTCCGCACCGTCACGCTGACGACCGCGTGGCCGAGCACGGTGCCCGTGCCCGCGGTCACGTCCTCCGCGTAGCGCGGTCCCACCGCCGTCGTGATCAGCTCGCGCGTCCGCTCGACGCCGTCGGCGCGGGTGGCCCCGGCGAGCGCGGCCGTGCGCGCCCCCTCGGCGGCCGCGTCGAGCACGGTCGTCCTCACGTGCAGCGCCAGCGCGAGCTGGACCACCGACAGGGCGAGGACGACGAGGAGCGCGCCGACCATGACGAACTCGGCGGGCGCCGAGCCGCGGTCGTCGCGCATCAGAACGACGTGACCCTGTTGATGGCCTGCGTGAACACGTTCTGCAGCAGGGGCCCGGCGACGCCCCACAGGATGATGACGAGCCCGGCCGTCATCAGGGTGATGAGCACCCAGCCGGGCACGTCGCCGCGGTCGTCGTCCCACGGTGCTCCGGGGGTCGCATCCGGGCGCAGCGCGCCTCGTTCGTCGTTCATGTCGTGCCTCTCGGTCGGTGTCGGATGGGGGTGGGTGCTCGGCGCCCGCCCTACAGCCCGAGCTGCAGGACGAACACGCCGGGGAACAGGGCGAAGACGATGGTGAGCGGGAGGATGAGGAAGACCAGCGGGACGAGCATCCCCACCTCCTTACGGCCGGCGCTCTCGAGGAGCTCGCGCTTGGCGACCTCGCGCGCGTCCTGGGCCTGCGCGCGCAGGACCTCGGCGAGCGGGGTGCCGCGCTCGAGGGATCCGGCGAGCTGGTCGACGAGGCGGGACACGGCGGGCATCGCGAGGCGCCGGGCGAGGTCGTCGAAGGCGCGGGTGATGGGGATGCCCGTGCCGACGTCGGCGACCACGCGCCCCAGCTCCCCCGCCAGCTCCCCGGAGCCCACGCGGGCCACGCGCCGGAGGGCGTCGAGCAGGCCCTCCCCCGCGGCGAGGCTGAGCGCGAGGAACTCCAGCACGGTGGGCAGCTCCGCCTGGATGCGCGCGATCCGACGCTTCGCGCGCCGCTCGAGCACGGTGTCGCAGACGACGAGCCCGGCGACGCCCGCGACCACGGGCATGGCGACCAGCTGCGGCTGCGGCAGCCCTCCCGCCACGACGGCGGCGCCGCCCACCAGGACGGCGATCACGATGCCCAGCGCGGTCCCGAGGACGAGGCCGACGAGCTGGCGCGACCGGTGCCGCTCCACGTCCTCGGTCGACCCGGACTGGCCGAGCAGCCGTTCGATGCGCTCGGTGCCGCCGAGCACGCGCGCGAGGCCGCGCCGCAACGGGATCACGGCCGGCGCTCCGAGCGTGCCGAGCACGGGCAGCGGATGCACCGTCGTGAGGGCGAGATGCCGACGCGCGCCCTCGGAGACGTCCAGCACATGCGGGGCGACGCGGTCCAGCAGGCGGGCGCGGCGGAACCGGGGAACCGCGCCCATCATCGTCCAGAGGCCCATGCCCGCGACGAGGCCGAGGACGGCGCCCCACGACTCGACCACCGTCACGCGAACCACCTCCGGTCCTCCGGCAGCCGCCCGAGGGCGAGCATGAGCCGGTACGCGACGGCGGACACGACGAGCCCGACGACGATCACGACCGTGCCCGTCTGGGTGTCATACGCGGCGACAGCCTCCGAGCGGGTGGAGAGCAGCGCCAGGATGATCCACGGGGCCGCGACGCCGAGCTTGGCCGCGTTCACCACCCACGACTGCCGGGCCTCGGCCTCGCTCCGGATGGCGGCCTCCTCCCGGAGGAACCGGGCCAGCCCGCGGAGCACGTCCGGCAGCTGCGTCCCGCCCACCTCCCGCGCCATCCGCAGCGTCTCGAGGATGCGGTCGGCGGTGGGATCCGCCAGCCGGCCCTTGAGCTCGTCGAGCGCCACGGCGAAGCTGCCCGTCGTCCGGTGCACGGACGCGAACTCCTGGAAGGCGGGCCGCAGCACGCCGGGACCCGCGACGGCGAGCGACGCCACCGCGTCCGGCAGGCCCATGCCCGCGCGGACGGCGCTCACCAGGTGGTCGACGACGTCAGGCCACACCTCCCGGTGGGCCCGGCGGCGTGACGCGGACCGCGCGCCCACGACCGCCCAGGGGAGCAGCAGCCCGGTGGCCGCGGCCGCGAGCGCGGCGCCGTCCACGCGGAGGAGCGCCTCGGCCAGGACCCCAGCCGCGAGGCCCACGAGCCCGGAGACGGCGAGGAAGGAGCTGACCGAGACCCGGTCGAGTCCGGCGTGGGTGAGCCGGTCGTGGACGGACGCGGTCAGCCCGCGGCCCCGCGCCGACCCGTCGGGGGAGGCCGGCCACAGACGCGGGGAGATCAGGAGGAGGAGGCCGGCGCCGAGCGCGAGTCCGAGGGCGACGCTCACGGCGCCCCCACCAGGATCCGCAGCGGATCCAGCCCCGCCGCGCGGAACTTCCCGAGGTGCGCGGGCTGCCCGCCGGTGGCCGTGAGGATCCCGTCCTCCAGCGCGAACACGGAGCTGGCCTCGATGACCATCCCCGAGTGACGACCGCCGGGGGCGAGGATCTCGACCACGCGCCGGGCACCGGACGGCAGCACCTCGAGGTGCACGACGAGGTCGACCGAGGTGGCGACCGTCGGCACGACGAACGCGGAGTCGATGTTGCGGCCGGCCAGCAGCGGCAGCGTGCACAGCTTGACGAGCGCCTCGCGCGCGCTGTTCGCGTGGATGGAGCACATGCCGGGCACGCCCGAGTTGAGCGCGATGAGGAGGTCGAGGCACTCCGCCTCCCGCACCTCGCCGACCACGAGCCGATCGGGCCGCATCCGCAGCGCCTCCTTGATGAGGCGCCGCAGCGTGATCTCCCCCGATCCCTCGAGGCTCGGCTGCCGGCACTGCATGGCCACGACGTCGCGTCCCGCCGGATCCAGCTCGAAGGTCTCCTCGACCGTGACGATGCGGTCCGAGGCGCGCGCCGAGGACAGGAGGGCGTCGATCATCGTGGTCTTGCCCGTGTGGGTGGCTCCGCTGACGACGATGGACAGGCCCGCGCGCACGCTCATGCGCAGGAACTCGGCGGCCTGCAGCGGCAGGCTGCCGAGGGCGACGAGGTGGTCGAGCTCGCGGATCCGCCGCGAGAACTTGCGGATGTTGACGGCCCAGTGGCGCCGGGTCACGTCCGGGATGACCACGTGCAGCCGGGATCCGTCGGGCAGGGACGCGTCCACGAAGGGCGTCGACAGGTCCACGCGGCGGCCGGAGGACTGCAGCATCCGCTCGACGAGGTCGCGCACCTCCGCGTCGGTGAGGACGAGCGGCGTCAGCTCGGGTACGCCCGACCGCGCCACGAAGACGCGCGTGGGCGCGTTGATCCAGATCTCCTCGATCGAGTCGTCGTCGAGGAGCGGCTGGAGGGCGCCGAATCCCGTGATGCGCGCGAGCACCTGCCGCTCGGTGGCCGCCTCGTCGTCGAGGAGCCGGGAGTCGGATCCGAGCGCCTGCTCCGCGAACCGCCGGACCTCCTCGCGCACCACCACGGCCGTGCCCGCGGGATCCGCCGTCGCCCCGTCGTCCCGCAGGCGCTCGCGCACCCGTCCGGCGATTGTGTCGAGGGGTGTCCGCGTCTGCACCCGCACAGGATGCTGATCAGGGGCGGATCCCGTCGGGGCCGTCCACAGGCCGGCGCGTCAGCGCCGCCGCGCGATGGTCAGTACCCGAGCTCCGCCTTCGCCGCCGCGTACGCCGCACGCACCGCGGGCACGCCCGGCGCGTCGAAGACCTCGTCGCCCGCGAGGGGCCACTCGGGGACGCTGCCCGTGAGGATCCACGCGGCCTGCTTCGCGGCGCCGTCGGCGACGAACTCGCCCGCGTCCGGCACGTGGATCGGGACGCCGAAGATGGTCGGCGCGATCTCGCGGACGGCGCGGCTCTTCGCCCCGCCGCCGATGAGGAGCACGCGCTCCACCTGCACGCCCTGGCGCGTGATCGCGTCGAGGCCGTCGGCCAGGCCGCACAGCATGCCCTCGACGTGCGCGCGGGCCATGGTCGCGGGCGTCGAGTTGCGGAGGGTCATGCCGTGGAGGGACGCGGTCGCGTCGGGCAGGTTCGGGGTGCGCTCGCCCTCGAAGTAGGGCAGGAGCACGAGGCCGTCGGATCCCGCGGGGGCCTCGAGCGCGAGCTCGGACAGGCGGGCGTGGTCGACACCGAGGAGGCGCGCACCGCCGTCGAGCACGCGGGCGGCGTTGAGGGTCGCGATGAGCGGGAGGAAGTTGCCCGTCGCGTCCGCGAAGCCGGCGACCGTGCCGGAGGCGTCGGTGATGGGATCCGCCGTGACGGCGAACACCGTGCCGGACGTGCCGATGGAGACGACCACGTCGCCGGGCACCGCGCCGAGGCCGAGCGCGGCGGCGGCGTTGTCGCCCGCGCCGGGGCCGACCGGGATGCCGGCCGGGACGCCGGGGATCCGGTCGCCCGTGACGCCGGCGGACTCGCCCGGGCCGAGCACGCGCGGGAGGCCGACCACGCGGCCGAGCGCGCGCTCCAGCAGGTCGAGGCGGTACTCCCCCGTCACGCTCGACCAGTACGCGGTGCCGCTCGCGTCGGAGCGGTCGGTGGCGAGGGCGGCGAGGTCCGGGGATCCGATGCCGTGGCCGAGCAGGCGCCAGGTCAGCCAGTCGTGCGGGAGGGCGACGGCGGCGACGCGGGCGGCGTTCTCGGGCTCGGCGTCGCGGAGCCAGCGGAGCTTGGTGGCGGTGAAGGACGCGACCGGGACGACGCCCAGCGCGCTCGCCCAGGCGTCGGCGCCGAGCTCGTCGCGGAGGTCGGCGGCGGCCTGCGCGGATCGGGTGTCGTTCCAGAGGAGCGCGGCGCGGATCACCGCGCCCTGCTCGTCGAGGCAGACCATGCCGTGCTGCTGGCCGCCGACCGAGATGGCGGCGACGTCGTCGAGGCCGCCCGCGTCGGCGACGGCCGCGAGGAGCGCGTCCCACCAGGCGGCAGGATCCACCTCCGTGCCGTCGGGGTGGGACGCGCGGCCGGAGCGCACGAGGGCCCCCGTGTCGAGGTCGCGGACGACCACCTTGCAGCTCTGCGTGGAGGAGTCGATGCCTGCTACGAGTGTCTTCGTTGTCACGATCAACATATTAGGGGGCGTCCTAAGCTGGTCGGGCACCCGCGGGAGTGGTGGAATCGGTAGACACGCAGGATTTAGGTTCCTGTGCTTTCGAGCGTGAGGGTTCAAGTCCCTTCTCCCGCACCAGCCATGGAGCCCGCGAGGGCCTCCCGCCGACGCGGCGCTCCGACCCGCAGCGAGGAGCATCCCGTGGACGAACGCCTCCGCCTCTGGACCGAGCCGACCACCGTGCACCCGGTCCCCCGTCTCGCAGAGGCGCTCGGCCTGCACCCCGAGCGGCTCCTGATGAAGCGCGATGACCTCATCGGCTGGGGCGGAGGCGGCAACAAGGCCAGGAAGCTCGAGCACTCGCTCGGCCGGGCCGTGGCACGCGGGGCGACCACCGTGCTCACCACGGGCGCCGCGCAGAGCAACCACGCGCGCATGACCGCGGCGGCCGGCGCGGCGCTCGGCCTCGACGTCGTTCTGGTCCTCGAGGGCCAGGAGGTCGCGGCGCGCGGCAACGTGCTGCTCGACGGGCTGTACGGCGCGCGCATCGTGTGGTCGGGCGACGAGCGGGCGGAGTCGCGCGCCGGGTCCGCCGTCGCGGAGCTCGAGGCGGCAGGCACCCGCGTGCACCGGGTGGCGTTCGGCGGATCGGACGCGCACTCCGTGCAGGGCTTCGTCGACGCGGGCCACGAGCTCGCCCGGCAGGTGGGCGAGGTCGACCACGTCGTCGTCGCCCTCGGCTCCGGCGGCACGATGGCCGGGCTCGTCGAGGCGCTCGGGCCCGAGCGCGTCCTCGGCGTGCACTGCGGGGCCGTGGCAGAGCCGCGCGCCGTGGTCGCGGGGTTCCTCGCGGAGCGCGGGACGGGGATCGGCGCGGAGGCCCTGAGCATCGACGAAGGCCGCGTCGGCTCCGGCTACGCGCACCTCACGGACGAGGCGCGGTATGCGCTCGTGCTCGTCGCGCGGACGACGGGGATCCTCCTCGACCCCATCTACACGGCCCGCGCCGCGGCGGGGCTGGCGGCCGCGGTCCGCGAGGGATCCATCGGGCCGGACGACCGCGTCGTCCTCTGGCACTCGGGCGGCGTCCCGGGGCTCTTCGGCCACGCCGACCTCGGCGCCTGACCCGCGCCACGGCCCTCGACCGGGGGTGTCCGGGTCTCGGCGCGCTGACGGCCGCTCCCGGTATCCTGTGCTCTGCCGCAGGTCGCTCCGCTCACGTCGCGACCCACCACGACTGGAGCCCCACGTGCACCCCCAGCTCTTCGACTTCCTCGACTCGACGACGCTCATCGAGTCGTTCGGGGGATTCGCCCTCATCGGGATCTGCCTCATCATCTTCGCCGAGACCGGCCTGCTGTTCGGGTTCCTCTTCCCCGGCGACACGCTCCTCATCATCGCCGGGCTGACCCTCCCCGGGATCACCGGGCTCGACATCTGGTGGGTCTGCCTCGCGATCGCCTTCTCCGCGTTCGCGGGCGGCGAGGTCGGCTACCTCATCGGCCACAAGGCGGGGCCGCGGGTCTTCGAGCGCAAGGAGTCCGGCATCTTCAGCCGCCAGAACGTCGTGCGCACCAACGCGTTCTTCGCCCGCTTCGGCGGGCTGGCCGTCATCGCGGCGCGCTTCGTGCCCATCGTCCGCACGTTCGCGCCCATCGCCGCCGGCGTCGGCCACATGGACTACCGCAAGTACTCCCTCTACAACGCCATCGGCGCCCTCATTTGGGGCGCGGGCCTCACCTTCCTGGGTCATCTGCTCAACGGCTTCCCGCCCATCCGCGACTTCGTCACGCACTACATCGACTACGTGCTCCTGGGGGCCGTGTTCATCACCGTCGTGCCCGCGGCGATCCACTTCCTCCGCGCGCGCAAGCACGCGCGCGACGGGCAGGCTGCGGGCGTGCCGCAGGACGGCGAGGAGCTCGCGCTCACGCCCGAGGAGTTCGACCAGGACCCGTCGAACGACCCCCGGCGCTGAGGCGCGGGCGCCCCCGCGTCCGCTGATCGAGGGCGGTCGGCGGGACGCCGCCGGTCGGTGACGCGCGGACGGGGCGCGCGCGGCCGGGCGGAGGCTCAGACGTGGTGCCGGTGCTCGTGCCCCGCGTGCTCCTCGGGCTCCAGCTGGAAGGTGCTGTGCTCGACGTCGAAGTGGTCGTCGAGGCAGCCGGACAGCCGGTCGAGCAGCGCGCCGGTGCGACCCTCGCGGAAGACCTCCTGCTCCACGACCACGTGGGCGGTGAAGACGGGCGAGCCGGACGTGATGGCCCAGACGTGGACGTCGTGGACCGCCGTGACGCCGGGGGTCTCGAGCAGGTGGGCGCGGATCCGCTCGGGCTCGGTGCCCACGGGCGTGGACTCGTTCAGCACGCGCACGACGTCGCGCAGCAGCACGACCGCGCGCGGCACGATGAGCGCGGCGATGACGAGCGACGCGACGGCATCCGCGCGCCCGAAGCCGGTGACCGCGATGACGACGCCCGCGGCGATGGTGGCGACGGATCCGAAGGCGTCGCCGAGCACCTCGAGGTAGGCGCCGCGCATGTTGATCGAGCGCCCCGCTGCCCCGCGGAGCACCAGGAGCGCCGCGACGTTCGCGACGAGGCCGATGCCGGCGGCGAGGAGCATGACGCCGGGGTCGACCTCGGGGCCCTCCGGGGCAAGCAGCCGCTGGACGCCCTGCACCGCCACGTAGACGGCGACGCCCGCGAGGATCAGCCCGTTGACGAGGGCACCGAGGACCTCGCCGCGCTGGAATCCGAAGGTGTGCCGGTCGGTCGCGGGGCGCGCGGCGACGATGGTGGCGACCAGGGCGATGCCGAGGCCGATGAGGTCGCTCGTCATGTGGCCCGCGTCCGCGAGCAGCGCGAGCGACCCCGAGACGAGCGCGCCCACGACCTCGACCACGAGGACCGCGGCGGTGATCGCGATGGCGATGACGAGGCGGCGACGGTCGGTCGTGGCCGCGCCGTGGTCGTGCGATCCGGAGCCCATGCGTCCACCGTACGGGCCCGCCGTCATGCGGATCCAGCCAGGAGCGCAGTCGGGAACGACTCCCGCTCTCAGCAGGGCGGGGAGGAGGCGTCAGCCCTCGCCGAGGAGCGCCCGCCGCACCACGGGCATGATCGCGTCGAAGGCGAGAGCGCGGTGGCTGACGCGGTTCTTCTCGTCGGCGCTGAGGGCCGCGGCGCTCGCGCCGCCGGTGGCCGGGCGGAAGATCGGGTCGTAGCCGAAGCCGCCCTCGCCCGCGACCTCGCGGAGCACGGATCCCTCCCACACGCCGAGGGCCGTGCGCTCGACGAGGCCGTCCGCGGTGGGGACCGCCAGGGCGGCCGCGCACGTGAAGCGGGCGCCGCGGTGCGCGTCGGGCACGTCGCCGAGCTGCCCGAGCAGGAGCTCGAGGTTCGCGCGGCTGTCGCGCGCCGGACCCGCCCAGCGCGCGGAGAAGATCCCGGGCGATCCGCCCAGGATGTCGACGCCGATCCCGGAGTCGTCCGCCAGCGCGGCATGACCCGTGTGCCGGGCCGCCGCGCGCGCCTTGATGAGGGCGTTCTCCTCGAACGTCGTGCCGTCCTCCACGGGCTCGGGACCGTCGTAGGCGACCAGGTCGATGCCGTCGAGGCGCGCGCCGAGGATCCGGCGGAGCTCCTCGACCTTGTGGGCGTTGTGCGTGGCGAGGACGAGCGGGATCACGGCCGGTGCCTCAGCGGCCGAGCGCCTGCGCCTGCAGCGCGGTGAGCGTGGCGCCGCCGCCGAGCGCGAGGTCGAGGAGGGCGTCGAGCTCGGCGCGGTCGAAGGGCGCGCCCTCTGCCGTGCCCTGGACCTCGACGAAGGACCCGCTGCCCGTCATCACGACGTTCATGTCGGTCTCGGCGCGCACGTCCTCGACGTAGGCGAGGTCGAGCAGCGGCTTCCCGTCGACGATGCCCACGGAGACCGCGGCGACGCTGTCCTTCAGCGGCGTGGCGCGCTGCGCGATGAACTTCTTCTCGCGGCCCCACTCGAGCGCGTCGGCGAGGGCGACGTACGCGCCCGTGATGGCGGCGGTGCGGGTGCCGCCGTCGGCCTGCAGCACGTCGCAGTCGATGACGATCGTGTTCTCCCCGAGCGCCTTCATGTCGACGACCGCGCGGAGGCTGCGGCCGATGAGGCGGGAGATCTCGTGCGTGCGGCCGCCGACCTTGCCCTTGACGGCCTCGCGGTCCATGCGCTCGTTCGTGGCGCGCGGCAGCATCGCGTACTCGGCCGTGACCCAGCCCTGGCCGCTGCCGGCCTTCCAGCGCGGGACGCGGTTCGTGAAGGACGCGGTGCAGAGGACGCGAGTGCGGCCGAAGGAGATGAGGGCGGATCCCTCGGCCTGCTCGCTCCAGTTCCGCTCGATGGCGATCTCGCGCAGCTGGTCCGCGGCGCGGCCGTCGTGGCGGGGGATGTCGTCGGTCATGTGCGGCCTCAGCTCGGGTCGGGGGTGGATGGGGTGCCGTCCGCGTCCGGAGGCGTCGCCGCATCCGGTCGCGGCCGGCGGGGAAGGGGGATGGCGCCGGTCTCGACCAGCTCGACGTGGGTGACGCCCGAGCCGAGCATGCGGTGCGCGAGCGTCTCGAAGTCGGACGCGCTGCCGCCGGTGGCCTCGTACCGGATCACGGGGGGCGCGTCGGAGCGGCGCTCGAGGCCCGCGGACACCAGCTCCCGGTACACGTCCTTGGCGGTCTCCGTGTCGCTCGAGACCAGCGTGACGTCGGGGCCCATGAGGAGCGAGATCGCGCCCTCGAGGAACGGGTAGTGGGTGCAGCCGAGGACGAGCGTGTCGACGCCGGCCGCGCGCAGCGGTGCGAGGTACTCCTCCGCGGCCGCCATCAGCTCGGGACCCGAGGTCTCGCCGCGCTCCACGAGGCCGACGAAGAGCGGCGCCTCGGCGCTCGTCAGCTCGAGGTGCGGGGCCGCCGCGAAGGCGTCGTCGTAGGCGCGGCTCGTGACGGTGGCGTGGGTGGCGATGACGCCGACGCGGTGGTTGCGGGTGACGCTCACGGCCGTGCGCACGGCCGGCTGGATCACCTCGACCACGGGGATGTCGTAGCGCTCGCGGGCGTCGCGGAGCATGGCCGCGGACGCCGTGTTGCAGGCGATGACGAGCATCTTCACGCCGCGCTCGACGAGGTCGTCGAGGACCGCGAGCGCGTAGCGGCGGACGTCCGCGATGGGCTTGTCGCCGTAGGGCGTGTGCGCCGTGTCGCCGATGTAGATGATCGACTCGCGCGGCAGGAGGGTGGCGACGGCACGAGCCACGGTGAGGCCGCCGACGCCGGAGTCGAAGATCCCGATCGGCGCGTCGCTCATCGGGCCAGCCTACCGGCGGGCTCGTCGGCCTCCGCCGCCATGCGGCTCACGGCCCCCGTCACAGCGACCGCCGCGCGTCCTCCTGGGCGACGAGCTCCGGCAGGTCCTTCAGCCGCCCGAGCCCGGCGAGCGGCTGGGCCATGCGCGCGTTGCCACGGAGCCGCTCCCGGTTGCGGTCGAGGAACCACCAGTAGCCCGCCGTGTACGGGCACGCCGTGGGGCCGACGCGGACCTTCGGGTCGAACGGGCACCCGCCGCAGTGGTCCGACATCCGGTCGATGTAGGCGCCGCCGCCCGCGTAGGGCTTCGTCGCCATGCGCCCGCCGTCCGCGTGCAGCGCCATGCCGACGACGTTCGCGGGCATGACCCACGGCGTGCCGTCGACGAAGGAGTCGATGAACCAGTCGTTCATGGCGGCCGGGTCGTAGCCCCGCTGGAGCGCGAGGTTGCCGAGGATCATGAGCCGCTCGATGTGGTGCGCCCAGCCGTGCGTGCGGACCTTGTCGACGACGTGGGAGAGGCAGGCGGCCTCGATGCCGGACGCGTCGAGCTCCTGCAGCGCGGTCGGCACGCCGCGGTGCGCGTCGAGCCGGTTCTGCGACGTGTAGTCGTCCTCGAACGCCCAGTAGAGGTGCCAGACGTAGTCGCGCCAGCCCATGATCTGCCGCACGATGCCCTCGACGCTCTGGATGGGCGCGCGGCCGGCCGCGTGCTCCGCGACGATGCGCTCGATGACGTCCGCCGGATCCAGCACGCCCATGTTCATGGTGGCGCTCAGGAGCGAGTGCGCCATGGTCCAATCGCCCTGGAGCGACGCGTCCTCGAACGGGCCGAAGTCGTTGAGGCGGCTCGCCACGAAGTCGTCGACCGCGCGGCGCCCCTCCTCCGGCGTGACGGCGAAGCGCCGCGGCCCGTCCTCGCCCACGAAGCGCACGAGGCCCTTCCGCTCCCACTCGTCGAGGTCGGCGCGGACCTCGGCGTCGATGTCGTCCTCCTCGGGCCACCACGGCTCGGGGAGGCCGAGGCTCGCGGCGCCCTTCGGCGGCCGCTCGCGGTTGTCGTGGTCGTAGTTCCAGCGGCCGCCGACCGGGTCGTCGCCGTCCATGAGGATGCCGGTGCGCGCGCGGGACCACCGGTAGAAGTCCTCCATGACGAGGCGGTTCGAGGTGCGACCCGCCATCCACTCCGCGAACTCCTGCTCGCTCGTGACGAAGCCGCGGCTCGGCAGCACGTGGGCACCGATCTCCGCGACGAGGCGCCGGAGCCCCCGGGAGGTGGGGTCGATGACCTCCAGGTCGTCCCGCCCCGCGACGACGTCGCGGTAGTGGTCCACCTGGTGGAACTCGACCCGGTCGCCGAGCGCCCGCGCGCGGTGCCGGATGCCCGACAGGATGAGGTGCGCCTTGGCCCGGTGGTACGGCCGCCGGGCGAGCAGGCCCCGCGACTCGATGAGGAGCATCCGCCCGCCGTCGTCGAAGTGGTCGCCCAGCTGGTCGGCGAGGATCCATCGCGTCCGCTCCATGGCACGAACCTAGGCCGGACCCCCGTCATCGTCGCGGCCCGTGCGCGATGCGGACGTCGACCCCGACGGGCGCCGCCCTAGGCTGGGCGCGTGACCCAGGCGACCTCCCTCCTCACCGACCGATACGAGCTGACGATGCTCGACGCAGCGCTGAAGGCGGGGACCCACGACCGCGAGTGCGTCTTCGAGTGCTTCGCCCGCCGCCTCCCGAGCGGCCGCCGCTTCGGCGTCGTCGCGGGCACCGGACGCCTCCTCGAGCTGATCCGCGACTTCCGCTTCGGCGACGCCGAGCTCGAGTACCTGCGCTCCGAGCGCGTCGTCGGCGAGGAGGCCCTGGCCTGGCTCGCGAACTACCGGTTCCGCGGCCGCATCACGGGCTACCGCGAGGGCGAGGTCTACTTCCCGGGCTCCCCGCTCCTCACGGTCGAGGCGCCCTTCGCCGACGGGGTGATCCTCGAGACGCTCGTGCTCAGCGTCCTCAACTACGACTCCGCGGTCGCGAGCGCCGCAGCCCGCATGGTGCAGGTCGCCGGCGGACGCCCGCTCGCCGAGATGGGATCCCGCCGCACGGGCGAGCGCTCGGCCGTCGCCGCCGCCCGCGCCGCGTTCATCGCGGGCTTCAGCGCCACCTCGAACCTCGAGGCCGGCCGCACCTGGGGCGTCCCGACCATGGGCACCGCCGCCCACTCCTTCACCCTCCTGCACGACACCGAGGAGCAGGCGTTCCGGGCCCAGGTCGACGCTCTCGGCGCCGGCACCACCCTGCTCGTGGACACCTACGACGTGCGCCAGGGCGTGGAGACCGCGGTTCGCGTCGCCGGCCCCGGCCTCGGCGCCGTGCGGCTCGACTCGGGCGACCTGCCGGTGCTCGTCGGCGAGGTGCGCGCGCAGCTCGACGCGCTCGGCGCCACGGGCACGCGGATCACCGTCACCAACGACCTCGACGAGCACGGCATCGCGGGCCTCGCGGCCTCGCCGGTGGACTCCTACGGCGTCGGGACCTCGCTCGTCACCGGATCCGGCGCACCCGCGGCGGGCATGGTCTTCAAGCTCGTCGCCCACCGCGACCCCGGCGGGGACGGCGAGTGGGTGTCCGTCGCGAAGCGGTCGACGGGCAAGCAGAGCCGCGGCGGCCTCAAGGGCGCGCTCCGCCGCCATGACGCCGAGGAGGTCGCGACGAGCGAGCTCGTCACGGTCGGACCGCACCCGGCGCCGCTCCCCGGCGACCGCGACCTCGTCGTCACGCTGGCGGAGGACGGCGAGCCCGATGCGCGCTGGCTCGGCCGCGCGGGCACCGCCGCGGCTCGCGCCCATCACGCCGAGGTCGTGCGCGACCTGCCGGCGCAGGCGTTCCGGCTGCGCGCCGGCGACCCGGCGATCCCGACCGAGGAGAGCGCTGCCGTCTGACGCGCGCGGCGTAGTGGGTGGGACCTACTCGGGCTTCATGTTCTCGTAGATGCGCTTGCAGTCGGGGCAGACCGGGAACTTCTCCGGGTCGCGACCGGGCAGCCACTTCTTGCCGCAGAGCGCCTTCACGGGCTTGCCGCTGATCGCGGACTCGAGGATCTTGTCCTTCTTCACGTAGTGCGAGCAGCGCTCGTGGTCGCCGGGCTCGATCGTCTCCTGCTCGAGGAGCTCCTCGAGCTCGCGGTCGAGGGTGTCGGTGCCGCCGCCCTGCGACGGGCTGCCGGGGGCCTGTTCGATGCTGAGGATGACCATGCCGTCAGTCTACTTTTCCGGCAGGCGGGATCCGGCGGGGCGGATGCCGGGGCTCAGTGGCGCTGCGCGAAGGCCAGCAGCTCGGGGCCGCGCCGCTCGAACACGCGACCGCCGCCGACCACGCCGGCGACGAGCGTCACGACGCCGATCCCGAGCCCCACGACGAGCGACCACGCCGGGTACGCGCCGCCGTGGACGAGCCCCATCCACCCGAGCCAGACGGACGGCAGCGCGAAGAGGACCGTGGCGAGGAACGTGAGCGTGGGCACGGTGGATCCGCCGGCGCTCACGCTCTGCGGCGCGTGGAAGGGGCTGTCCCCGGGACGCGAGGCGGGATACGGGAACCGCGCCGAGAAGAGCGACGACAGGCCGACCCCCGCCAGCAGGACCCCGCCGCTCACCCCGATGACGGAGGGGAGGACGGACGGGTCCCCGAAGCCGAGCGCGCTGAGCGGCGCGCCGATGGCGACGAGCGGGACGCCGATCGCGAGCACGGGCACGAGGCGACCGATCCTGTCCGCGACGCCGCGGATCCCCGAGACGACGTGCAGCCACACCGCGGTGTGGTCGTGCGCGGTGTCGTTGTGCACGCTCCACCCGAGGAAGAGCGCCATGACCGGCAGCGGCACCAGGGCCAGCACGTGCGCGTCGACGTCGACGATGACGAGCGGGATGAGGAGCACGAGCGGGAGCACCGGGATCAGGACCAGCGTGGCGCGGTAGCGGGGGTCGCGGATCCAGTAGGTGACGCTCCGCGCGGCCACCGCGCCCGTGGGCGAGGCGCCGAAGCGGCCGAGGCCGGTCCGGGTGCGCCCGCCACCGGCGCGGTCGGGCGCGGTGAGCGCCCATGGCACGAGGCGGACCCAGAGGAGCGCGAGCAGCGCCGCCGAGGCCACGGCCACCAGCAGCATCCCCGCCGCTCCCCCGGCGTCGCCCGAGACGGCCGCCGCCGGAGCCGACCAGGCCGCGCCGAGCGGGGTCCAGGCGAGGACGCCGAGCACGCCGCGCGCGGGACGCAGCCCGTCGTCGAGGAGGTCGGCCTGGGCGAGGGCGACGACCGCGGGGACGAGCAGCACGGCCACGAGTCCGGCCGCGAGACCGGTCGCCTCGCGCGCCCGGCGCGTGCTGAGCAGGATGGAGGACAGGACGGTGCTGATGCGGGCGACCAGCACGCACGTCACGACGGCGGCGCAGGCCGCGATCACGGAGACGAGGCCGGTGAGCGGGTCGCGTGCCCACGTGATCACGGTCGTCAGCGCCACGACGACGAGGACCGCGCCCGGCACGCTGACGACGGCGGCGGCGCCGAGCGCCAGGGCGAGGCGGCGGGGCTCGATGCCGTAGGGCGCGAACCGGCGCGGGTCCATGGCGTCCTGGGTCCCGAGCACGAGCGGCACGACGAGCGACCCGAGGACGACGAGCGCGCCACCGGCGACGACGACGTCGCGCGCGGCGGAGACGTCGGCGTCGCGGAGACCCGCCAGCGCGCCGACGGCGAGCACCGTGACGAGGATCCCGTAGACGCCGGCCGCGACGAGCCCGAGGACCTGCCAGGGGCTGCGGCGGAAGGCGTTGGCGAGGAGGGCGAGCCTCAGTCGGAGAACGAGTGCAACCACGAGAACCCCTCCGCCGTGCGTCGACCGCCCGCGAGGGCGACGAAGCGCTCCTCCAGCGAGCGGCCCGCGCGGACCTCGTCCATGGTGCCCGCGGCGAGCACCCGGCCGTTGACGATGATCGCGACGTGGTCGCAGATGCGCTGGATGAAGTCCATGCCGTGGCTCGACAGCACGACCGTGCCGCCGTGCGCCACGTAGTCCTGCAGGATCTCGACGACGTTCGCGGCCGAGACGGGGTCGACCGACTCGAACGGCTCGTCGAGCACGAGCATGCGCGGCGAGTGGATCATCGCGCAGGCGAGCGCGACCTTCTTGGTCATGCCCGCCGAGTAGTCGGTGACGAGCCGTCCGACGGCGTCCTCGAGCCCGAACGCGGCGATGAGGTCGGCCGACCGGCTGCGGATCTCCGCGTCGTCGAGCCCCCGGAGGGCGCCCGAGTAGTGGAGGAGCTGCGCGCCGGTGAGGCGGTCGAAGAGGCGGAGCCGGTCCGGCAGCACGCCGATGCTCCGCTTGGCGGTGAGCGGCTCGCGCCAGACGTCGACCCCGTTGACGGTGACGGTGCCGGCATCGGGTCGGAGGAGCCCCGTCACCATCGACATGGTCGTCGTCTTGCCGGCGCCGTTCGGGCCGACGATGCCGTAGAAGGATCCGGCGCGCACGATGAGCGCGACGTCGTCGACGGCGACCTTCTCGTCGAAGCGCTTGGTCAGCCCGTCGATGACGAGGACGTCCTCCCCCAGCTCCGGAGCGGCAGCGCGATCGCCGCGGACGGACGGCGTGAGCGCGGTCTCCGCCATCCCGGCGAGGCCGGGGCGCGAGGAGCGCGGCGCGGTGAGGCTGTCGGTGCGGACGGTGACGGGACGGGCGGCAGCGGGATCGGCGTGGGATGCGGACGCGTCGTCCTGCCGCTCGGGCGGGACGGGCGGCGCTGCGGGCACTGGGCCGACGACCTGCTCAGGGGCGACCGCGGCATCGGTCTCGGCCTCTCCGTCCGCGGCGTCCTGCTCGGGCTCGGCAGCCGGATCGACGCCCGCGACCGGCTCGGCGGTGTCGGCGTCGGCATCGGCATCGGCATCGGCGTCGGGCGCATCCTGCGCCTCTCCCCCGTCCGCGACCTCGGCGACGTCCTGCTCGACCTCAATGGAGGACGCGGGCGATCCGACCTCCGGGTCCGCCGCCGCTCCGTCAGCCGTCGGGACGTCGTCCTGGTCATCCGCGTCAGCGCGCGCGGGCTCGACCGTGGGCTGCGGCTCGGACTCCGCGAACATGGCGCCGAGCTCGGACAGGTCGTCCTGGTCCGGCTGCGTCGCCGCGATGTCGTCCTCGGCAACCGGTCCGGGGGCGGACGTCGTGGGTGAGACGGCGGCCGGGTCCGCATCGATGGGGGCCTCGGACGCTTCGGACGCAGCGGCGCCCTCCGCAGCGGGGAGCCCCTCCGCGCTGCCGGCAGCACGCTGCACGCGCGTGCGACGTCGGACTCGCGGGGGACGCGCCGTCGCGGACGGGGCATCCCCGTCGCCATCGGCTGCACCGGCGGACGGCCGCGACGCGGGTGCCGCGACGGGGGTCGCCTTCACCCGGGGCGGCGTCGGCGCGACGACCACGGCGGGCGCAGTGCGCGGGGACGGCGCGGTGGCACGACGGGGCACGCGCTGACCGGGGCGCGGAGGCTTGGGCACGGCGGTCGTCGTCGCGCGCTCCTCCTCGGCTGCGGCTGGGCCAGCGGTCGGCTCCTCTTCCACGGCGGACGGAGCGCGATCGGCGTGATCCCGGGGCTCCGTGGCGGAGTCGGACGGGGCGTCGGGGGAGGTCGTCTCGTCGGGGGCGTCGGTCACGGCCCCACGTTAGCAAGGCCGTCCTCCGTGCCCGATCCGCCGTCCTCGGCGGTCCGGTCGCGGGCTCCCGTCGGCGCCGGGGGAGGAGTCGACGGCAGCTGCTCCGGGGCCCATCCAGATCACGAAAGGGACACGACCCCACCCCTCATCCCGCGAATTTCCCCACCTGCGGCGTACGATGGGTGAGGCATGACGGCGTGTCGAACAGGAAACCCGCGGGTGAAGTCCTGGCGAACCCTCGACGTCCGAGGGCTGCCGGTCGCACTCGGCACCCCGCATCGAACGGAGAACACATGACCACGCAGGTAGTCATCCTGGCGGCAGGCATGGGCAGCCGTCTCGGACGCAGCCTCCCCAAGCCCCTCACCGAGCTCAGCGACGGCCGCACCATCATGGGCCAGCAGTTCGACAACATCCGCTTCGGCCTCGGCGACGACGCCAAGGTCAGCATCGTCGTCGGCTACAAGCTCGACCACATCATCGACGCCTTCCCGGACGCCGACTACATCTACAACGAGCAGTACGACCAGACGAACACGTCGAAGAGCCTGCTCCGCGCCCTCCGCGCCTCGGGCCCCGGCGGCGTCCTCTGGATGAACGGCGACGTCGTCTTCGATCCGATGATCCTGCGTCGCGCGGCCGCGATGATCGCCCGCGACCAGTCCTTCGTCACCGTCAACACCTCGCGCGTCTCCGACGAGGAGGTCAAGTACACGACCAGCCCCGAGGGCTTCATCCGCGAGCTGTCGAAGACCGTGAAGGGCGGCCTCGGCGAGGCCGTCGGGATCAACTACGTCTCCAAGGCCGACAAGCCGGTCCTCATCCGCCAGCTCGCCCGGGTCGCCGACCAGGACTACTTCGAGCGTGGAATAGAGTTGGCGATCGAGCAGGACTCCCTGCTCGTCGAACCGGTAGACATCTCCGACCTGTACGCGGTCGAGGTCGACTTCGCGGAGGACCTCGAGAGGGCCAACCTCTTCGTCTAGACCGCCTCGGGGATGCTGATGCAGAGGATCCCCGCCGTGCCCGATGCCGCCCTCCCCGGTCGCGCGTCTCGCACCCCCGCCGCCCGGTACCGCCGCTCGCTCTGGCTCCTCACGACGCGCGACCTCAAGGTCCGCTACTCCACGAGCGCGCTCGGTTGGTTCTGGTCGATCCTCGACCCGCTCGTCATGTCGGGCATCTACTGGTTCGTCTTCACCGTCGTGTTCTCGCGTGACGTCGGCGAGGAGCCGTACATCGTCTTCCTCCTCGCCGCGCTCCTGCCGTGGATGTGGTTCACGGGCGCCACGAGCGACTTCACGAAGGCCTTCAGCTCGCAGGCGAAGCTCGTGCGCTCCACGCGGATCCCCCGGAGCATCTGGGTGCTGCGGCTCGTGCTCGCGAAGGGGTTCGAGTTCGTGGCGAGCCTCCCTGTGCTGGCCGTATTCGCGATCGTCGCGGGCGCCCGCCTCGACGTGCACGTGCTGCTGTTCCCGCTCGCCGTGCTGATCCAGTCGGCGCTGCTCCTCGGCATCGGCTTGATCATCTCGCCGCTCGTCGTGTTCTTCCGCGACCTGGAGCGAGCCGTGAAGCTCGTGCTCCGCTTCCTCTTCTACGCCTCCCCCATCGTCTACTCGTCGAGCGACCTGCCCGCCGATCTGCACCCCTGGGCCGCCCTCAATCCCCTCACAGGAGTCTTCGGCCTCTACCGCGCCGCGTTCTTCCCCTCCGAGCTCGACTGGTACGCGGTCGGGGTGAGCGCGGCGATCTCGGCGGCGCTGGTCGCCGTCGGCGCGCTCGTCTTCCGCCGTTCGCTGCCCGCCGTCCTGAAGGAGATCTGATGGGCGCATCGCACGCCGGGCCGGACGCGCCCACGGTCCTCGCGGTCGAGGACGCCGGCATCCGCTTCCGCCGCAACCGCAAGGCCCGTCGGAGCTTCAAGGACCTCTTCGCGGGATCCGCCCGGCGCGCACGGCCCGGTGAGTTCTGGGCGCTGCGGCACGTCTCCTTCGAGGTGCGCCAGGGCGAGGCCATCGGCGTCGTCGGCCGCAACGGCCAGGGCAAGTCGACGCTCCTCAAGCTCGTCGCCGAGGTCCTCATCCCCGACGAGGGGTCGATCGGCGTCCACGCGGGCGTCGCGCCGCTCATCGAGATCACGGGCGGGTTCGTCAACGACCTGACGGTGCGCGACAACATCTACCTCACCGCGGGTCTCCACGGCATGTCCAAGGCCGAGATCGACGCGCGCTTCGACGAGATCATCGCCTTCGCCGAGATCCCCGACTTCGTCGACACCCCCTACAAGCACCTCTCGAGCGGGATGAAGGTGCGCATCGCGTTCGCCGTGATCTCGCGGCTCGACGAGCCGGTGCTCCTCGTGGACGAGGTCCTCGCCGTGGGCGACCGGGCGTTCCGGGAGAAGTGCTACCACCGGATCGAGGAGATGCTCGCGGAGGGGCGCACGCTCTTCTTCGTCTCGCACAACGAGCGCGACCTCCGTCGCTTCTGCACGCGCGGCCTGTACCTCGACAAGGGCGCCCTGGTGCTCGACGGCCCCATCGACCGGGTCATGGACGCCTACAACGCCGACCACAACCCGCCGCCCCCGGCCGACGCCTGAGCCGTCGCGCTCCCCTCCTCCCCAACCCCGCCCTTCCACAGGCCCACGTCCCCGCACGTCGCACGCCGCCCCTACCGTGCACGCATGCTGCGACCGGTCCCGCCCCTGCCCATCCGCCCCGATCCCGAGCCCGCGTACCGCGTGCCCTGGCACTTCGACCGCACGCTCGAGCGGCCGCGCTTCGCGCTGGTCAACATCGGCGACGAGGTGCTGCACGCCATCTCGCTGCACCTGCTCGGATCGGGCACCATGCTGTCGCGCGCACCCGTCACCGTGCGGCCGGGCGAGCGCCTGTCCACCACCATCCGCGGGGACGACCTCGCGCTCGACACGATCCTCGTGGTGCGGTGGTTCCGTCCGGACGGAGGCGAGTACCTGTGGCGGGTCAGCTTCTGACGGGCGTGGTGCCGCGGCGGTCGCGTTCCCGCTCCAGGCGGATCAGCTCGGCGGGCGAGTCCCCGTCGTCCTGCGGGAGCATGTCGGCCGTCAGGCCCGTCACCAACGACCCGGCGTCCACGTCGAGCCCGCTCGCGATCTTGATGATGTTGCGCAGGCTCGGGTTCCTCTGGCCGCGCTCGATCTTGCCGAGGGCGGTCCAGTGGATGCCGGAGAGCTCCGCGAGCGTCTCCTGGCTGATGCCGATGCGCTGGCGCTGCTCGCGCACGCGGGAGCCGAACTCGGCAGCGGCGTCGGAGACGGTAGTGACCATGGCACATGCTTATCCGCCACATGGAGGAATGACCAGAGCGCCAGCGCCCCATGCGCATGTGCCCGCACCTCCGCGGATAGGCGATGCTGCGCGCCCTCATCCGCCAGACGACGAGGGGACGAACGACACAGGCGCCGCGCGTAGGCTCGGAGCATGAAGGACGCCCCCGAGCTCGACCCGACCGTGGCCACCGGCATCGATCGTCTCCTGTCCGTGCAGCGCCCCGTCGTGCTCGCCCACATCCGCTCGATCCGCGCCCGCCACCCGGACGCCTCCCCCGACCGCATCATCGCGATCCTGGAGAAGCGCTTCCTGGCAGCCGTCACCGCGGGGGGCGCCGCCGTCGGAGCCAGCGCGGTCATCCCGGGCGTCGGCACCGGCGTCTCCCTCGCGCTCACCGGGGTGGAGACCGCCGGCTTCCTCGAGGCGAGCGCCCTGTTCGCCCAGTCCATCACCGAGGTGCACGGCATCACCGTCGAGGATCCGGCCCGCGCCCGCGCCCTCGTCATGACGATGATGCTCGGCGCCCCGGGCGCCCAGGTCATCCAGCAGTTCACGGGTCAATTCTCCGGCCAGCCCGTCGACAGGAACGCCAACTGGGGACGCGCCATCACCTCGGGCCTCCCCTCGTTCGCCATCGGGCCCATCGCGGATCGCATCAAGCGCGCCTTCATCAAGCGCTTCGTGGTCAACCAGAGCGCGAGCGCCATCGGCCGTGCGGTGCCGTTCGGCATCGGCGCCGTCATCGGCGGCGCCGGGAACCGCATGCTGGGCGGCAAGATCGTCGCGAGCTCCCGCCAGGCCTTCGGGCCCGCTCCCGCCGGCTTCCCGGACGAGCTGGCGGTGCCGGAGCGGAAGCCGCGCGTCATCCGCGTCGCCGAGAAGAAGGCCGCGAAGCGCTGACCGCGCCTGCGGGGACGGCGGCGTCGCCCTCCCCGTCGGAGGGTCAGGCCTCCTCGTCCTCGTCGTCGACCTGGTCGTCGGACACCGGGTCGGCGGCGTCGTCCCGGGCGTGGAGCGCCGCATGGCGGTCCCACTCCCCCATCAGGTGCTCGATGGCCCCGTGGAATCGCGCGGTCGCCGCACCCGGATCGGTGTCGCCGAAGTAGTGGCGGACCCACGCCGCGAGCCGGCGATCCGCCACCGCGTCGTGCTGCAGCGCATCCAGCCGGGTGATGATGTCACGCGCGTCGTCCGCGGTCAGCCACTCGCAGTCCGAGAGGTAGCCGTCGGTGTCGATCTGCGCCTCGGGACGCACGGGCCGCGTCACCAGGAGGGGGCGCCCCGCGGCGAGGCGGTCGTAGACCATCGCCGAGATGTCGACGATGGCGAGATCGGCGGCGGACAGCTGCCAGGCCAGCTCGCGCGAGCGGTCGACGACGTGCTGCGCCGACGGATCCTGCGCGTTCGCCCGCTCGAGCATGGCCGCGATCTCGCGGTTCGCGCGCGCGTACTCGGGATCGACGACGCCGGACCGAGGGTGCGGACGGTAGACGACGCGGTGGCGCCCGGTCGCGATGAGGTCGCGGACGAGCGGCACGCCGTGCGACGCGATGGACCCGTACGCGGCGGCGGCGCGGTCACCCTCCCACGTGGGCGCGTACAGCACGACCGTGCGGTCGTCGGGCGCGTAGGGCAGCTCGCCGGAGTAGTGGTCCGCCTGCGGACGACCGATGGGGATCGCGCGGCGGTCGAGGTCGTAGTCCCAGAGCACCTTGCCGAGCCGGGCGCGGGCGGCGTCGCCGGCGATGAGGCTGTAGTCGTAGGCCTTGAACTGGTTGGTCGTCATGTACATCTTGTCGGACTCGCCGTGGTTGACGAAGACGTGCCAGCGTCGCCCGTACCGCATCATCTGGAAGTTCCGGGTGTTCTGGTTGACGTAGAGCACGACGCGGATGTCCTGCTCCGCGATGACCCGCTCGAGGTCCGCGACGCGACGCACGTACTCCACCGGCAGCGGGCTCTCGTCGAGGAGGGCGTTCGCGCCGCTCGGGTGCCGGCTCAGGATGACCACCGGATGCGTGCGCGCCAGCTCGACGAGCGGCCGGTACCACTGCCGGATCTGGTACATGTTCACGGCCGAGTCGGCGAAGTACACGGCGACGCGGTACTCGCCCCGCGGCGAGGGGGCGCGGAGCGCGAGCTTGCGCTGCAGGGTCCCGCGCGCACGGCGCTGCTGGACCAGCGAGCGGACAGCGCGCACGCCGAGGCGAGCGTCGTTCAGGAGACCCATGCATCCACCGTAGCCAGCGCTCCGGGCGCCTCCGGACCCGCCCCGGCCGGGGGCGCGGAACGGTGTGCGATCGTGACCGAGCGGGAGCGGATCACGATCAGATGACGGGCGGCCTGCCCGCGCGCGCCATGCGGACGACGGTGCCCCACGACATCGGCCGACGCGTGCCGGGGGACGTCGTCCAGCCCTCGAGCCACCCGTGCAGCCATGTGCCGAGACCGTCGCGGTTGCGTGCGCTGCGGATCAGCTGCACCGCCGTCCACGACCCGACGTAGACGGGGACGAGGGGCAGCGGCAGGTTGCGCCGCGCGAGCCAGACCCGGTTGCGCGCGGTGAGGCGGTGGTACTCGGCATGCCGGGTGGGGGCGACAGCAGGGTGGTGGGCGACGAGGTCCCCGGCGTACCAGGCGCGGTGGCCCTGGTCCCAGATCCGCCAGGCCAGCTCGATCCCCTCGTGGGCGTAGAAGAACTCCCCCGCCCAGCCGCCGGCCCCCTCGAACGCGTCGCGACGGACCACGACGGCGCCCTCCAGCACGGACATCACCGGGCTCGAGCGCGCGGGGTCGCCCTTGCGGATGCGCGGGATCCAGCGACGCGGCGTGGCGGCGCCCGTGGGGTCGACGATGCGCGGCTGGATGAGCGCGACGTCGTCCGTGCCGCGCATGAGCGCGAGGCAGTCCGCGAGGAAGGCGGCGCTCGGCACGGTCTCGTCGTCGTCGAGGAAGAACAGCGTCTCCCCCGTGACCAGCGGGACGCCGGCGTTCCGGCCCGCCGGGATGCCGAGGTTCTCCGGCAGGTGCAGGCACCGGACGCCGTCGGGGAGGCCGTCGGGTTCCCAGCCGTTGCCGACCACGACCACGTCGAGGGCGACGCCCTCCTGACGCAGCACCGAGGCGAGCGAGGCCGCCAGCCCCTCCGGCCGACGCCCCTGGCTGAGGACGACGACGCCGACGCGCGGGACGGCGCCCGTCACGCGGACGTCAGCCGACGCGAGGTGACGATCATCACGAAGTGCCCGAGGAGCGCCAGCACCGCGAGCGGCACCAGGACGACGAGGAACACCCGGTCGGTCTCCGGCTGACCCGCGACGAGGCCGACCAGCGCGACGACGAAGGTGACGATGGTGAGCTCCACCGAGTGGAACATGCGGTGGAACGGCAGGAACCGCACGACGCGGCGGGCCGTGGCGATCAGGGAGTGCTGCGACGCGACCGTGCCCGCGCCGACGGGCGCCTTGGGCAGGTCGGCCGAGGCGCGCGCCACGCGCACCATGTCGTTCAGCGCCTTGTTCAGCACGATGACCAGCGCCAGGGCGAACGCGAGGGTCGTCCAGGGCAGGTCGCCGGGCGCCTCGAAGGGGTAGGCGGCGGCGCGCATCCCCAAGGCGAGCGCGATCAGCGTCTCGGTGGAGTAGTGCCCGACGGCGTCGAGGAAGTGCCCGACCGGCGACGAGGTGCGGCGCCAGCGCGCCACCTCGCCGTCGCAGCAGTCCGCGAGCATCTGCAGCTGGCCGAGCACCAGCGCGAGGGCCGCTCCGGCGATGCCGGGGATGAGCAGCGCCGCGGCGGCCGCCCACCCCGTGAGGATCATGACGACGGTGACGCCGTTCGCGCTGATCCGCGTCCGCAGCAGCAGCCAGGTGAGGTACGGCGAGAGGTCGCGGAGGTAGAGATGCGCCGTCCAGTGCTCGGCGTTCGCCCGCAGGCGCACCTCGGGCGGCTGCGTCACGCGCCGCAGCTCCGCGATGGAGGAGGGCAGGCCGCGGTCGCCGGTGCCGGGATCGGCGCTCATCGGCCGGTGTGCCCGTCGAGGTCGTCGGTGAGCTCGAGGAAGCCGAGCACGAAGCCGGTGCCCCAGCTGAAGTGGATGGACGGCAGCACCGCCGCGAAGCGCAGCATCGTCGCCGCGCCGTCGCGGGACGCCACCGAGACGGTGCTCACCAGCACGAAGCCGACGTACACGCCGGGCACGACGAACGCGCCGACGAGCCGGCGCAGTCCCGGCATCCCGAGCGCGGCGCCCACGAGGCCCGCGGTGCCGAGGAGGAGACCCGCGGCCACCCCGCCGACGGCGACCGGAGGCACGAAGTACCGCACGGAGTTCTGCCGGGTGAAGCGACGCGCGAGCTCGCCGCGCCAGAGGCCGGTGGCGAAGAACTGGCGGATGAGCGAGCGGAACGTGGAGCGGGGACGGTAGGTGACCTTCATCCGCGGCGTGAACCACACGAGGCCGCCGCTCTGCCGGAGGCGGCGGTTGAGCTCCCAGTCCTGGCCCCGACGCACGCCCTCGTCGAAGAGCCCGACCTCGACGAGCCGCTCACGACGGAAGGCGCCGAGGTACGCGGTCTCCGCCGGCCCCTCCTTGCCGCCGACGTGGTGCGCGGTGCCACCGAGCCCGACCCGGGCGCCGTAGGCCCGGGCGACGGCCTTCTCGAACGGCGTGCGCCCCTCGGCCGACATCAGCCCGCCGACGTTGTCCGCGCCCGTGGCCTGCAGGGTCTCCACGGCGATGCGCGTGTAGTCGCGCGGCAGGAGGGAGTGCGCGTCGACGCGGATCACGACGGGGTGGCGCGTGGCGCGGATGGCGGCGTTGAGGCCGCCCGGCGTGGATCCCGTGGGGTTGTCGACGCTCGTGATGCGCGGATCGGCCCGAGCCATCTCGCGGACGACCTCGGTCGTGCCGTCGGTGCTGGGGCCGAGCGCCAGCACGACCTCGAAGTCGCCGGCGTAGTCCTGCTGCATCATGCTGTCGACGGCGGCGCGGACGTGGGCCGCCTCGTTGAGGATGGGCATGACGTACGAGACGGCGGGCAGATCGCCGGTGCTGCCGGCGACCGGGTCGCGTCGCGGGTAGTGCGCCATCTGAGCCGATCTCTTGAGGGAGGTGCGGCCGGGGCCTGTCGGGGGCCGAGCCTCGCAGGAGTTTACCAGCCTCCCCGTCGGCCGCCCGCCGGTCGCGGACGACGAGGGGCGGACCGGCATCCGCCGATCCGCCCCTGGTGACGCTCCTGGCTACTGCTGGAGCGTGCCGAGCTTCACGTCGACCTGCTGCTTCTGGCCGCCGCGGTTGACGGTGAGCTCGACGTCGCTGCCGCCCGCGAGGGCCCGTACTTGCGCCGTGAGGTCGCTCGCCTTGCTGATCGGGATGCTGCCGAACGCGGTCACGATGTCGCCCTGCTTCAGTCCCGCCGCGGCCGCCGCGCCGCCGCTCTGGACCTCCGCGATGAACGCGCCGCCGACCGGGGTCGAGGAGTCGCCGCTGGCGACGTCGCGGACGCTCGCCCCGAGGAGTCCGTGCGAGGCCTTGCCGTTCTGGATGATCTCCTGACCCACGCGCTTCGCGAGGTTCGACGGGATGGCGAAGCCGACGCCGATGCTGCCGGCGGCGGAGCTGGTGCCGCCCGCGTTGGCGATGGCGACGTTGACGCCGATGAGCTTGCCGTCGCCGTCCAGGAGCGCGCCGCCCGAGTTGCCGGGGTTGATGGCCGCGTCGGTCTGGATGACCGCGAGGTTGATCGTCGCCGCCGCCTGGCCGCCCTGGCCGCCGGATCCGCCCTGGCCGCCCTGCTGACCGGAGCCGCCCTGCCCCTCGTTGCCGAACGGCCAGAAGTTGAACGGCGTCTCGTCGCTCTGGCTGCCGTCGCCCGGTGTCGCCGGCGCAGCCGAGGATGCGACCTGGATGCTCCGGTCGAGCGCGCTGACGATGCCGTCGGTGACGGTGCCGGAGAGGCCGAGCGGAGCGCCGATGGCGATGGCGGTGTCGCCGACGTTGAGCTTGGACGAGTCCGCGAATTCGATGGGGGTGAGGCCGCTGGCGTCATCGAGCTTGATGACGGCGAGGTCGACGACGGGATCCGTGCCGACCAGCTTCGCCGAGTACAGCGCGCCGTCCGCCGTCTTCACCTGGATGGTGGCGTCGCCGGTCTGGCCGTCGAGCGTCACGACATGAGTGTTGGTGAGGACGTAGCCGTCGCTGGAGAGGACGACCCCGGAACCCGTGCCGCCGGCCTGGCCGCCCGCCACGTCGATGGTGACGACGGAGCCGGAGACCTTCGCGGCGACGGCCGTGATCGGCGTCGCGTTGTCCGGGTCGTTGACGGTGATGTTCGCGGGAGACTGGCTCACGGCCTCGGTGGAGGCATCGTCATGCGCGATGGCCCAGGTCGTGAGTCCGCCGGCGGCACCGCCGATGAGGGCTCCGACGGCCAGCATGGCGACGAGGGGCAGGGCCTTGTTCGGCTTCTTCTTGGGAGGAGCGGTCGTGGTGCCGCCGGCCGGCTCATGACCTTCCGCTGCTGCGCCCGCGAGAGGAGCGGTCGCGGTGTGATCCGGCTGCGCGCTCGTGCCGTACGCGAGGGTGTCCCGCCGGTCCGGGCTCGTGGGCGCGGGGTGGGACGCGGCGGCGGGGCCCGCGGGCGCTGGCCAGGCGGATCCGCCATCACCGGGCTGAGGAGTGGTGGACGACGGCGCCTCCGTCGAGGAGCCCTCGGCTCGGCCGTCGACCTCGCGGCCGCCCTCGTGCTCGTCTTCGCCGTGGCTTCTGTCCGTCATCGGTGGTGCTCCTCTCAGGTCGTGCCAGCATTCAGGGCGAGTCTGAGCGTTCCCTATGGCCGCCCTGACAGCGCACCGCCCTCTCGGGGAGGGCGCGGGCGGCCCGGGTCCGGACACGCTCAGCTCGCATGCTGGCTCGAGCGTACGCGGCGGCGACGCGTCCGCCGCGGACGGTCACGCCGCGTGACTCGTCCTCCACGACCCTGCACCGGGTCGGAGTGAGGTCATGGGCATCCGGGTCCGGCATCCCGCGAACCGCACGCACCCCCGACCAGGACCGTCGACCCCTGGAGGACGTGGATCGTCACCGGCCCCACCTGCACCGGCAGCGTGCCCGGGATCTGCACCCACGCACCCCCGTCGAACCGGTAGCTGGGCGAGTACGCGATCGTCAGAGCGACTTGCCGATCGCCGATGGAGGCGTACACGTGGCTCGTGTCCGTCGACGTGAAGTCCTGCTGCCCCAACTCCCGCCACGAGGCGCCCGGCCCCTGAACGGTGGTGCTCGTGCCGTCACCGTGATCCCACGTGAACGACACCGGCACGAACCGCACCTGCGCCGGCCGACCCAGCAACACCCCGTCGACCACCTGCGCGGTCGCATCCGTGAACAGGTTCACCGGCGCCCCGACGATCGCCCACCCGTTCGGCTGCGACCGGATCGACGCATCCCGCGGCACGAACTGCGCCACATCCGCCAACGACACCCCCGGCACCGCCGCCACCACCGGCACCGGATCCGCCGGCTTCACCCGCGCCTTCGCCGGCGGCAAGAACGCATGCCGCCCGTCCGCACACAGACCCCCACCCGAAAGCCGCGCGCTCGGACTGCACGGCACATCCACATCCGCCGCCATCCGACCACGCGGCACCGGAGGCGGAGACGCCGGGTGCGACGGCTGCTCCGGCGGCGACACTTCCTCAGAAGGCTGCTCGACTGGGACCTTCGGAGCGTTAGTTGTTCTGGCTTGAAGTTCTATGGATCCCTCGGAGATTGCACCGGACGTACAGTCGCCGCCTCGTCTTCCGACTTCAAACTGACAATTGTCGCCAGCAGCCATGGCTCCTTGGGACGACAACCCCGATACGACCGACGAAGCGATGATCACAGTTACGACGATTCGACTCAACCGCATGCGTGCACGTCTTCATTTCGCACGATGTCGCTGAGTCGCCACGTTCCGTCGGCCGCCTTGACGGCCTTGGCCTGTAACGAAAGACGCGGGTCTCGCTCCGGTGTCACATCGGCCCCATTCGCATCGCGAATACGGGTTCCGCTCACGTCTAGACAGAACTGTCCCGTCATGTACTGCGAACCGCTTTTGTCCACGCCTCGATCGGTCACGCTGAAGCCCGAAATAGAGTCAAGGCCAATCACCGTTTGTCCGGATTCACGAGATTCCTTCACGGATTGCCTCTCGCTCTCGAGGACACTTCCGGTCAGCAAGGGCGTCAGATCCGCATCAGTGACAGTGGCTGCATTCAATTCGTCATAACGCTTCAACACATCGTGGAACGCCTCGTCGTCCTGCTGCTCCTGCGTCAAAGAGGGGGCCGGAGCGGGTGTTGGTTCCGGAGCAGGCGCGGCACCGCATCCAGTGAGCAGCAGGCACGGGACGAGCACGGCCAGCGACGCAGCCGCCGCTCCCCCTCGTCGTCGCAGCGGAACGCGTGGTCGCTCGTGCAAGGTCGTCTCCCCCGGGCCGTACGGAACCCGCGCGGACAAGCAGGCGCGACAGCGCCGGGCATCGCGGGTCCCGGAAAGGTAGCCGGGGTGGCGCCGTCAGGACCCCATCGCTCCACATCACGCACGCGCGGTGCGACATCGACGCCTGTGCGGGAGGAGCGGGCGCGGGAGGATGGGCGCATGACGATCTCCGGCGCGTGGGTGCGCGCGACCCGTGGGGCGATGCTGCTGACTCCGGACGGCGTGCCGGGGACCACCGTGTTCGCCGAGATGAGCGCGCTGGCCGCGGCGACCGGCGCGATCAACCTCGGTCAGGGGTTCCCGGATGAGGACGGGCCCCGCGAGGTGCTCGACGCTGCGCGGGCCGCGATATCCGCGGGCATGAACCAGTACCCGCCGGGCCGGGGCACGCCCGAGCTGCGGGCCGCCATCGCCGCGCACCAGGCGCGCTTCTACGGTCTCGTCGTGGATCCGGACACCGAGGTGCTCGTCACAGCGGGCGCGACCGAGGCCATCGCCGCGACGCTGCTCGCGCTCGTCGAGGAGGGCGACGAGGTCGTGACGCTCGAGCCGTTCTACGACGCGTACGGGGCGCTCGTCTCGCTCGCCCACGGGATCCATCGGACGGTGCCCCTGCGGGCTCCCGACTTCCAGCCGCGGCTCGAGGACCTCCGCCGCGTGATCACGGACCGCACCCGCGTGATCCTCCTCAACGACCCGCACAACCCCACCGGGACCGTGCTCAACCGCGAGGTGCGGGAGCTCGTCGTCGAGCTCGCCATCGCGCACGACGCGGTGATCGTCACGGACGAGGTCTACGAGCACCTCGTCTTCGACGCGCCCCACGTGCCCGTCGCGACGCTGCCCGGGGCGCGCGAGCGCACGGTGACCATCTCCTCCGGCGGCAAGACGTTCCGCACCACGGGGTGGAAGATCGGATGGCTGACCGCTCCGGCGCCGCTCGTGTCGGCGATCCTCGCGGTGAAGCAGTTCCTGACCTTCGTGAACGGGGCGCCGTTCCAGCCCGCCATCGCGACGGGGCTGGCGCTCCCCGACGCCGTGTACGACGGCATCGTCGACAACCTGCGGCGCAAGCGCGACGTCCTCGCGGCGGGGCTCACGGCCGCGGGCTTCCGGATCCACCTCCCCGCGGCCGGGTACTTCATCGTCGCGGACGCCGCTCCGCTCGGCTTCCCCGACGCCCGCGAGCTGTGCCTGCGGCTCCCGGAGCTCGCCGGGGTCGTCGGCGTGCCGCTGTCCGCCTTCTGCCATGCGCCCCTCGCGGCGGAGCACGCGTCCCTGGTGCGGTTCGCGTTCTGCAAGCGGATCGACGTGCTCGAGGAGGCGGCGAGGCGGCTCGGCGCGCTGACGGTCGGGCCCGCCTGAGGCGGCACCCTGGTACCAGCGTCGGCGTCGGACGGGGGCCGGAGGGGGGACGCCGCCGCAACGGCCCCACCCCTAACGTGGCTTCCGCGGGCGCTGGGCCCGCGCACCCATCCTAAGGAGGCAGCGCGCATGATCGTCGCTGAGAACCTGACCAAGCGCTACGGCGCGAAGACCGCCGTGGACGGCGTGAGCTTCACCGTCCAGCCGGGCATGGTGACCGGATTCCTCGGTCCGAACGGCGCCGGCAAGTCCACCACGATGCGCATGATCGTCGGGCTCGACAGCCCCACGTCCGGCTCGGTGACCGTCAACGGCCGCCGCTACCGCGACCTCCAGGCCCCGCTCCACGAGGTCGGCGCGCTCCTCGACGCGAAGGCCGTGCACACGGGCCGCTCCGCGTACAACCACCTGCTCGCCATGGCGGCCACGCACGGCATCCCGCGCTCCCGGGTGGACGAGGTCATCGAGATGACGGGCCTGCAGCCGGTCGCCAAGAAGCGCGTCGGCGGCTTCTCCCTCGGCATGGGACAGCGCCTCGGCATCGCCGTCGCGCTCCTCGGCGACCCGCGCACGCTGATCCTCGACGAGCCCGTCAACGGCCTCGACCCCGAGGGCGTCATGTGGGTGCGCAACATCACCCGCTACCTGGCCGGTCAGGGCCGCACCGTGCTCCTGTCCTCGCACCTCATGAGCGAGATGGCGCAGACGGCCGACCACCTCATCGTCCTCGGACGCGGCCGCGTGCTCGCCGACGCTCCCGTCGCGGCGGTCGTCGCCGGCGCCACGAGCGCCGTCGTCCGCGTCCGCTCCCCGCACGCCGACCAGCTCGGCCAGGCCGTGGCGCGGCCGGAGGTCGTGGTGACCAGCGTCGAGCGCGACGTGATCGAGATCACCGGCCTCACGGCCGCGCAGGTCGGCGACGCGGCCATGTCCGCCGGGGTCGTGCTGCACGAGCTCACGCCCATCACCGCGTCCCTCGAGGACGCGTACCTGTCGCTCACGCAGGGCGACGTCGAGTACCACAGCGCCGCAGTCGGCACGACCGAGCAGGAGATCGCACGATGACCGCCACCAGCACGACCTACGCGCCCGCCCCGGTGACCACGGGCCGGCCCACGCTCCCCCGGCTGATGCGCTCCGAGTGGATCAAGCTGCGGACGCTGCGCTCCACCGTCTGGTGCTTCGCGCTCGTCTTCCTCCTCCTCGCCGGCTTCTCCGCGCTCTTCACGCCCTTCGTCGTGGACCAGCTCCGCGCGCAGCTGTCCCTCCCCGGCGTCCCCGCGACGGAGCTGCTCCTCCAGGTGGGGCTCAGCGGCGTCACCCTGTCGATGCTCGTCGCCGGCGTGCTCGGCGTGCTGGTGATCAGCGGCGAGTACTCGACCGGCATGATCCGCTCGTCCTTCAGCGCCGCGCCGCGCCGCCTGGGCGTCATCGCCGCCAAGGCGATCGTCTACACGGTGGTGACGTTCGTCATCACCGCGATAGCCGTCGCCGCCGCGCTCCTCATCGCCCGCGGCTACTTCGCGTCCGTCGGCGCGGAGGTCGACGTGCTGGACGGCGACTTCCTGCTCGCGGCCCTCGGCGGCGTGCTCTTCGTCGTGCTCATCGGCCTGATGGGCTTCGGCTTCGGACTGCTGCTGCGCAACGGCGCGGCGGGGATCGGCGCCCTCGTCGGCCTCGTGCTCGTCGTCCCCATCGTGGGCCAGCTGCTCGGCGGCGTGCTCGACTGGGTGGCGGACCTCGCGCCGTACTTCCCGCTGAGCGCGGGCAACCGGCTCTACAGCACCTCCACCGGGGCGCCCGGCGAGCTCGAGTTCTGGCAGGCGCTGCTCGTCATGCTGGCCTGGGTCGCCGTCATCCTCGCGCCCGCTCTGATCCTCGCCAAGAAGCGGGACGCCTGATCGACGCGGAACGGAGGGCGCCGTCGGGCGCGGCGGACACCGCCGCGCCCGACGGGGTCCGCCTGCCCACCCCTCCCGGCGCGTTCCGCGGGTGGATGGCCAGGCACCCCCGCGTGGTCGACGGCATCATCGCGTTCCTCTACGCCTGGGCGGCCATCGCCGCGAGCGCCGTCACTGGGAGCAGGTCGCGGCTGCCCGCCGCGGGCGTCGTCCTCGTGGTGCTGGCCCTGCTGATGGGCGCCACCCTCATGCTCCGCCGCGTCCGGCCCGTGAGCGTGCTCGCCGTGAGCGGCGCCTGCGCCGCGGCGAGCGCCCTCATCACCGGCACGTTCGACTTCGGCGCCATGCCCCTCGCGCTGTACGCGGTCGCCGTCCACGGGTCCACGCGGCGCGCCTGGATCGGGCTCGGTGGCGCGTCGCTCCTCGCCGGGGTCGTCGTGCCGCTGACGGCGGGCAGCGGCCCGCTCGACCTCACCGCCACGACGATGCTGGTCATCAACCTGATCCCCCTGCTCATCGCGACGCTCATCGGCACGAACGTGGGCGGACGCAAGCGCTACGTCGAGGCGCTGCAGGACCTGGCCGTGCAGCTCGCCCGCGAGCGCGACCAGCAGGCGCGGCTCGCCACGGCGGCGGAGCGGACGCGGATCGCGCGCGAGATCCACGACATCGTCGCCCACGGGATCACCGTCATGGTGACCCTCGCCGACGGGGCGGCGGCGAGCGCGGTCGCCCGGCCGGAGCTCGCGCGCGACGCCATGCGCGAGGTCGCCGAGACGGGTCGCACCTCCCTCTCCGAGATGCGCCGCATGCTGGGCGTGCTCACCGAGGATCCCGACGCGGGCGATGCCGCCCCGCCGTCCCTCCGCGCGCCGCAGCCCGGGCACGCCGACCTCGCCGCCCTGGTCGACTCGTTCCGGTCCACCGGCCTCCCCGTGCGCTTCACCAGCACGGGCGCGCCGCCGGATGACCCGGGGCGCCAGCTCGCCGTCTTCCGCGTCGTGCAGGAGTCGCTGACGAACGTGCTCCGGTACGCGCCGAACGCCGACCGGGTCGAGGTGCGGGTCGACCACCGGCCCGAGGAGATCACCGTCGAGGTCACCGACGACGACCTCACGGGACCCGTCGTGCCGCCCGTCCCCGGCAGCGGTCGCGGCCTCGTGGGCGTCGCGGAGCGCATGGCGGTGTACGGCGGCACGGCGACCGCCGGACGGCGCGAGAGCGGCGGCTGGCGCGTGCTGGCCACCATGCCCAGCGGGCTCCACGACGTCCGGCCCGGCGACGCGTCCCGGGCCGCGGATCCGACCACCAGCCCCCGCGTCCAGGAGGACCGATGACCGACAGCAGCACCCCCGTCCGCGTGCTCATCGTGGACGACCAGGCGCTCGTGCGCATGGGCTTCCGCATGGTGCTCGACGCCGAGCCCGGGATCGAGGTGGTGGGCGAGGCCGCCGACGGCCGCGGCGCCGTGGAGCGCACCGATGAGCTCGCCCCCGACATCGTGCTCATGGACGTGCGTATGCCCGGGATGGACGGGATCGAGGCCACCGCCGAGATCGTCGCCCGGCACCCGGCCACGCGCGTCATCGTGCTGACCACGTTCGACCTCGACGAGTACGCGTTCGCGGGGCTGCGCGCCGGGGCGAGCGGGTTCCTCGTCAAGGACACGCGGCCCGAGCACCTGATGGAGGCGATCCGCGCGGTCGCGGACGGCGACGCCGCCATCTCGCCCCGGGTGACGCGCCGCATGATCGAGCTGCTCGGGCCGACGATGCCCCCGACCGGTGGCGCGGCCGGCACCGGGGAGGGCGCCGCCGACCCGCGGCTGCGGCCCCTCACCGCGCGGGAGCTGGAGGTGCTCACGGCGCTGGCCGAGGGGCTCACCAACCAGGAGATCGCCGGCCGCCTGTACCTGTCGGAGTCGACGGTGAAGACGCACGTGGGGCGGGTGCTCGCGAAGCTCGAGGTGCGGGACCGCGTGCAGGCCGTGATCCTCGCGTACGACTGCGGGCTCGTGCGTCCCGGTGCATGACGCGGCGCGAACGAGGTCGCCGGCGAGCCGCCCGACGGGAGAGGATGGATGCTCCGGCCGTATGCCGGGACGACCCCACAGGAGCGCGATGACCACCACCACCGCGGACGCGCGCGCCCCGCGCCTCCTGCCCGCCGCTCGCCGCGCCGCCGACCCGCCCGCGGGCGATCCCGGCTCCGGCACGAGCACGGGATCCGACACGAGCCTGCTCGAGCGCGCGGCGACGCCGCCGGTGTGGAGCTGCGTGGTGTGGAACGACCCCGTGAACCTCATGACGTACGTCTCGTACGTCTTCCGCAGCTACTTCGGCTTCACCCGCGAACGCGCCGACGAGCTGATGCTCCGGGTGCACGAGGACGGCCGGGCCGTGGTCGCGACGGGGATCCGCGAGGAGATCGAGCGCCACGTGCTCGCGATGCACGGCTACGGCCTGTGGGCCACGCTCGAGCGGGTGGACGCGTGAGGGCCTTCCGCGCGCGCCCCGACGGGACGGTCGCCGCGCACCTCGAGCCGCACGAGGTCGCCATGCTGCGCGGACTCCTCGGCGAGCTGCGCGGGATCCTGGACGAGGGGTCCGCGCCCGGCGGCGCCGCGGACGGCGCCGCCCCCTCCCCCGTCGTCGAGCGCCTGCTGCCCGACGCCTACCCGGACGACGCCGAGTCCTCCGCCGAGTTCCGGCGGTTCACGGCGTCCGACCTCACCGAGGCCAAGGCCGCGAACGCCACCGCGGTCGAGGCCACGCTCGCGGAGGCCGATGCGCGCGGGGCCGGCCGGCGGGGGCTGCTCGTGGTGCTGGATCCGACGGGCGCGCAGGCCTGGCTCCGCACGCTCAACGACCTCCGGCTCGCGATCTCGGTGCCGCTGCGCATCGACGAGGCCGACGGCTGGCGCGACCGCGCGCCCGAGGAGAGCGCGAGCCTCTACGACTGGCTGACGTTCGCGCAGGGATCGCTCATCGAGGCCGTCGACCGCTGAGCGTCCGCCCGGCACCGCCCGCCGACCGGCTCGGCGGCCGGCGCCGGCGAGCATGATGGAGGGGACCCGCGGATCAGCCGGCCCGACGGGTCCCGTCCGCAGGAGAGGAGCAGCATGCGCGTCGTCGTCATCGGAGCGACCGGGAACCTCGGGACCGGGGCGCTGCGCCGCCTCCATGCCGCGGGGGCCGAGATCGTGGGCGTCGCCCGGCGCATGCCCGACGCCTCCCTCGAGCCGTACTCCGGCGTCACCTGGCGGCTCGCCGACATCGGCGCCGCGGGCGCCGTCTCCGGGCTCGCGGCGACCATGCGCGGCGCCGACGCGGTCGTCCACCTCGGCTGGGCCCTGCAACCGAACCACCGCGAGCGCGTGATGCACCGCACGAACGTCATCGGCACCGCGAACGTGCTCGAGGCGGTCGCGCAGGCGGGCGTGCCGCAGGTGGTCGTCGCGTCGTCGGTCGGCGCGTACAGCGCGGCCCCGAAGGACCGGCCGCGGGACGAGACCTGGCCGACCGGCGGGATCCACACCTCCCACTACTCCCGGCACAAGGCCGAGAACGAGCGCGCGATGGACGCGTTCGAGCAGGCGCACCCCGAGATCGTGGTGACGCGCATGCGGCCCGGGCTCGTGATGCACGACGAGGCCGCGGCGGAGATCGCCGGGCTCTTCCTCGGGCGGTGGATCCCCACGCGCTGGCTGGGCCTCGCCACCCGCACGCCGGTGCTGCCGCTCCCCCGCGAGCTGGTGTCGCAGGTGGTGCACAACGAGGACGTCGCGGACGCGTTCTGGCGTGCGGTCGAGCGGCGGGCTCCCGGGGCGTTCAACGTGGCGGCGGATCCCGTCGTCGACGCCGCGCTCGTCGGCCGCCTGCTCGACGCGCGCGTCGTGACGGTGCCGCTGCCGGCGCTCCGGGCGCTCGTCTCGGCGAGCTGGCGGCTGCGCGTGCAGCGGACGGATCCGGGCTGGATCGACATCGCCGCGAACGTGCCCGTCATGTCGACCGCCCGCGCCCGCGAGGTGCTCGGCTGGACCCCGACGCACACGGCGGAGGAGGTGCTAGCCGAGTTCGGTCGCACCTTCGTGCACCGCACCGGGCGCGAGGGCTCGGCGCCGCTCGCCGGATGACCGAGGACGCCGAGTTCGTCGCGGCGGCCCTCGAGCGCGAGGGCGCGTGGTACCGCGCCGAGGCGGAACGGGAGCGGCTGCGCTCCGACCTCGAGTTCGTGGGCGCGTCCGTGGGCGCCGTCCGCGGGACGGTGCGCGACCTCGGGCGTCGGCGTCCGGGCATGACCCGGGACGAGGCGGTCGCGCTCGCCTCCGAGCTCTGGCGGTCGCGCGTCTACGAGCGGCGGCTCGCGGCCGTCGTGCTGCTGCAGGAGCACGTCGACGGGCTCGACAACGGCGACCTCACGCGCATCGAGGGCTTCGTTCGGGATGCGCGGCTGCGTGCCCTCGTGGACCCGCTCGCGCTCGACGTCATCGGCCCGCTCGTCGAGCGGCTGTCCGGCACCGCGCGCGTCCGGGCCGACCAGGCGCTCGACCGGTGGGCGGGCGAGCAGGACGTGTGGCTGCGCCGGGCGGCCCTCCTCGCGCCGACGCGACCGCTGCGGGCGGGCGGCGGCGACTGGGACGACTTCCTCCGCCGTGCGCGCACCGCGCAGGCGGCGCCCCGAGGCGGGCACGACGTCGTGCGCGAGGCGGTCGACCGGGTGCGCGACCTCGTGCGCGAGACCCGGCCGGACCTCGCCTGACGCCGACCCCGCCCGCGGGTACGTTCGGGCCATGACCTTCGACGACGACGCCCGCATCGACAGCAGCAAGGTCACCCGGCGGCGCGGCGGCCGCGGACGCACGACCGGCATCGCGGCCGGCGGCGGCGGGCTCCTCGTAGTGGTGGCGGTGATCCTCGTGCAGCAGTTCACGGGCGTCGACCTCTCGCAGCTGGTCGACGGCGGGGGCGGCGCGGGATCGGGCGGCTCCTCGCAGGAGCAGGACGAGGCCATCGAGGGCTGCACGACCGGCGCCGAGGCGAACGCGAGCGTCGAGTGCCGCATGGCGGGCGCGGCCGACTCGCTCGACACCTACTGGACCACCGCGGCATCCGAGGTCGGCATCGCCGACTACGCGAGCCCGGACTTCTCGCTGTTCTCCGACGCGACGAGCACCGGCTGCGGCGAGGCCACGAGCGCCACCGGTCCCTTCTACTGCCCGCCCGACCGGCGCCTCTTCGTCGACACGACGTTCTTCGACGAGCTGCGCACGCGGTTCGGCGCCTCGGGCGGGCCGCTCGCGCAGATGTACGTCGTCGGACACGAGTGGGGCCACCACCTCCAGCAGCTCTCGGGCGCGTTCGACCGCGCGGACCGCAGCGGCACGGGGCCGGACTCCGACTCGGTGCGGCTCGAGGTGCAGGCCGACTGCTACGCGGGCGCGTGGGTGGGCGCCGCCGCCGAGGTGCGGGACGACACCGGACGCGCGTTCCTCGAGCTCGTCACCCCGACCGAGGTCGCCGACGCGCTCGACGCCGCGGCCGCCGTGGGCGACGACCGCATCCAGGCCCAGGCGGGCGGCGGGGTGGATCCGGACACCTGGACGCACGGATCCGCCGAGCAGCGCCAGCGCTGGTTCGAGGCCGACCGCGCCGGCGGGCCCACGGCGTGCGACACGTTCGCGGTGCCGGGCAGCGCCCTGTAGGCCCCGCCGCCCCTAGTCGGCCGCGGGCGCGGGCGGATCCGTGCGGAAGCCGACCAGCCGGTGCGTGCCGTCGCAGTAGGGCTTGATCGACGAGACGCCGCAGCGGCAGAGCGCGACGGTGCTCCGCGTGCGCGGGACCGGGCGCCCCTCGGGATCGACGATCTCGAAGTCGCCGCGGACGAGGAGCGGACCGTCCGGGTACGCGATGATCCGCGCTGGCTCGGGAGCGGGCGCGCGCGCGGGCGCGGGACCGGGCGCTGGGGCGTCGCCGGCGGACGGCTCGCTCACGCCGCGGCCACGACGGCGGCCGTCGAGCCCTCCCGCAGCGACGAGCGGCCGGCCTGCCAACGGGCCAGCACGTGCGCGCCGACCCAGCCCTCGACCTCGAGGCACGCGGCCGCGCCGAACAGCACGTCGTCGAGGAGCTCGGGCTCCGACTCCACGAGCCCGCCCGCGAGGTCGTGCGCCGCGATCTGCTCGTGCACGGCGTCGGCCTCGACGTGCTCGTCGTAGTACCAGGCGACGTCGTCGCCGAAGCCGAGGCGGCGGATCCCGCTCGCGTAGAGGCGGCTGGGCACGCTCGAGGTCATCTCGAACGCGGCGAGGTGGCCGACGATCGCGCCGCGGAGGCGCCGGTGCAGGCCGAACAGCGACATGGCGTTGGAGGACGCCAGCGTGATCGCGGGCACGTCGTCGAGGTAGGTGCCGTAGCGGTCGTCGAGGCCGACGCCACGGAGGGTCGCGCCGAAGATCGTCGCGTGCACGCGCTCGGGCCGGCCTCCGCCGTACTCGTCGGCCTGGATCTCCACGAGCGCGGCCTTGGCGCGGCCGCGGAGGCGCGGGATCGCCCAGGAGTGAGGGTCGGCCTCGCCGAGCGTGTAGATCGACCGCTGCACGAGGAACTCGCGGAGCTGCTCGACGCTGGCCTTCCGGGCGACGAAGCGCGAGAGCGACGGGCCGGAGTCGGCCGAGGTGAGCGCGAAGAGCGCGGCCGCGACGCCCGCGGACGTCGGCTCCGGGCGCTCGGGCACGGGGATCCGGTCGCGCAGGGCGGCCTCGAACGCGAACTCGAGGATCCCGCGGACGGCGATGAGCCGCGGGTCCCACTCGCGGTCGTCGTCGACGCCCTCGAGGCCCGCGTGGTGCAGCTCGTAGAGGCAGAAGAGGGCCAGCTGGACGTCGTCGTCGCGGACGACGTCGTCCGTCGCGGCGAGCGCCTCGGCGGCGAGCGCCGCGAGGTCGGGAGCGGAGGATCCGCCGGCGAGATCGGCCAGGAGGGCCGCGCTGAGCGGGCCGCGCGCGGCGGGGAGGGGCGACGGGAGGGTGCGAGCCGCTTCGTGGGCGGTCGCGAGCAGATCGGTCATGCCCCCACCCTCCTCCGCCTCCGGTCGGCGCGGCCGGGCGTGTCGCGGTCTCCCCCGGGCAGCGGTAAGGCCTGGCGCGGGCGCCGCGCGCGGTGCGACCGCCGTGCGCGCATCCGGGATACTGCGGAGAGGCCCGCGCCCGGCGGGCGACGGCCGGCGGGAGGAAGCGCCCATGCGACGCGGCACCAACCTGCCCGCCATCGGCGGCTACAACCGCACGGTCGTCCTCGACGCCGTCCGCCGGGCGGCGTACGGCGTACGGCGCAAGCCGGTCCGAGATCGCCGAGCGCACGGGCCTCAGCGCGCAGACCGTCACCAACGTGGCGCGCCGCCTCATCGACGAGGGGCTCGTGCGCGAGGGCGGCACCGTGCTCCGCGGGCCGGGCAAGCCGCGCACCCTCCTGCACCTCGTGCCCGACGGCCGCTTCGCGGTGGGCGTGCACGTGGATCCCGCGGTCATCACCTCCGTGCTGCTCGACCTCGAGGGCACCGTGCTCCGGCACGTCAGCAGCCCGACGCCCTCCGCGTCCCGCCCCGACGAGGTGGTGGCGCTCGTGGCGCGGCTCGTCGACGGCCTCATCGCCGACGCGGGGGTCGACCGGCAGGCGGTGCTCGGCGTGGGCCTCGCCGCCCCGGGGCCCATCGACGTGGGCGCGGGCCTCGTGCGGGATCCGCCGATGCTCCCCCGCTGGCGCCACGTGCCGCTGCGCTCGGCCCTCAGCACCGCGACCGGCCTGCCGGTGCTCCTGGAGAAGGACGTGACCGCGGCCGCCGTCGCGGAGCTGTGGTTCGGCCCCGGGGATCGCCGTCACCTCGCGTTCGTCTACTACGGCACCGGGTTCGGCACGGGTCTCGTGCTCGGCGGCGAGCCCGTGCGCGGCGCGAGCTCGAACGCCGGGGACTCCGGCCACATCATGGTCGCCGCGCGCGGCCGGCGCTGCACGTGCGGGCGCGTCGGCTGCGTGGGCGAGCTCATCACCCCGCACGCGCTCGTGCGCCAGGCCGTCGAGGGCGGCGTGCTCGGGACCGGCGACGTGTCGGACGCGGCGCTGGCGGAGGCCGCGGCGAGCGGCGACACGGTCGACATGCGGCTGATCGGGGAGGCGTTCCACGCGCTCGCGGCCCGCGCGGACGCGGAGGACGGGCCCGCCCGCCGGATCGTGGAGGCCGCTGCCCGGCACCTGGCGCGCGCCATCGTGATCCAGGTGAACCTGCTCGACCTCGACGAGGTGGTCTGCGGCGGCCCGTTCTGGCACCCGATCGCGCGCCTCGTGCTCGCGACCCTGCCGGAGGAGGTGCGGCGCTCCCCCGCGCTCATCGCGAAGCACCCCGTGCGGGTGGTCGAGTCGGCCGTCGGCGAGGACGTGGCCGCCGTGGGCGCCGCGTGCCTCGTGCTCGACAACGCGTTCTCGCCGCGCCCGTCGGCGATGCTCATCCGCGGCTAGCCGCCGGTCCACCGCGCTCCACCACCGGATCGTGGCCAGGATGTCTTGACACGGATTAGTCCATACGTTTGGCTAACCCTCGACGGCTGGCGACGATGCCGACCGTCCTGGCCAGTGGAGCAAGGGAGCACCATGACGAACCATCCGCCTCGCCGCAGGACGCGGGCCCGCATCCTCCAGATCACGGCGGCGTCCGTCGCCGCCCTCCTCCTCGCCACCGGCTGCTCGAGCGGCGCGGGCGGCGGCGGCGACGGGAAGACCCTCAAGGTCGCGTACCAGAAGTTCGGGACCTTCACCCAGATGGACGACCACATGAAGGAGACCGCGAAGACCTTCGAGGCCGCGAACCCCGGCATGAAGGTCGAGTTCGTGCCCATCGCCGCGCAGAACGACGACTACTTCACCAAGCTCGCGCTGATGAACCGCTCGGCCTCGACGGCCCCCGACGTGATGTACGAGGACACCTTCAAGGTGAAGTCCGACGCCGCCGCCGGCTACCTCCTCCCCCTCGACGACCAGGTCGCGAAATGGGACGACTGGTCCGAGTTCTTCGACTCCGCCAAGCAGGCGGGCGTCGGCGAGGACGGCAAGGTCTACGGGATCCCGATGGGCACCGACACGCGCGCCCTCTGGTACAACAAGCAGCTCTTCCAGAAGGCTGGCCTCCCCGTGCCGTGGGAGCCCAGGACCTGGGACGACGTGCTCGACGCGGCGAAGACCATCAAGCAGAAGCTGCCGGACGTCGTCCCGCTCAACGTCTACTCGGGCAAGCCGCAGGGCGAGGGCGCGACGATGCAGGGCTTCGAGATGCTGCACTACGGCACCCCCACGGGCACGCTCTACGACGACGCCACGGGCACGTGGCTCACGGGATCGCAGGGCTTCGAGGACTCGCTCGGCTTCATCCGCGACGTGTACCAGGGCGGCGTCGGCCCGAAGCCCGAGGAGGCGCTCGACACCAACATCGGCACCATCGTCGCGGGCCAGTGGCTCCCGCAGGGCAAGCTCGCGATCGACCTCGACGGCTCCTGGCTGAGCGGCACCTGGCTCGACACCGGCACGAACCCGTGGCCCGAGTGGAGCGACGTCATGGGCCAGGCGCCCATGCCCACGCAGGACGGCCAGGCCCCCGGCTCGGTCAGCATGTCGGGCGGCTGGACCCTCGCGGTGGGCGCGAAGACGAAGGCCCCCGACAAGGCGTTCGAGTTCATCGCCGACGCGCTCG